>DHKK01000192.1 GCA_002404795.1 Clostridiales bacterium UBA4696 | reverse complement strand
CTTAAGTTGATGACATTGCCTGAAAGGGGAGCCTTTTTTCTGGCATACTTGTGGATTGTTGTTGGATTTTTGGTTTTTGGGTGGAATTCTCTTTTCATTGGGGCGGAGGTGTGGTACAATAAAGGTAACCGCGGACAGCGGCTTATGGATTTGTAAAGGAGCGAGACATATGAAAAAATTACGTTGGGGCGTCATCGGCGCGGGCGGCATTGCGGACCGCAGAACGATCCCGGGGATGATGCTGGCGAAGAACGCGGAGCTGATCGCCGTCATGGACATCAACGCCGAACAGGTCGAGAAGATCCGCCAGAAATACGGCGCCAAGCGCGGCTACACGAAGGAAGAGGACCTGCTGGCCGACCCGGAGGTCGACGCGGTCTATATCGCCACGCCCATCGTCCTGCACGCAAAGCAGGCGAAGCTGGCCGCCGACTACGGCAAGGATATCCTGATCGAAAAGCCGCTGGCCATGACGTCCGACGAGGGCCAGGCGGTCATCGAGTATTGTGAGAGCAAGGGCGTGAAGATCGCCGCTGGCTTCATGATGCGCTTCGGCTCACATGTGATGAGCATGAAAAAGGCCATCGCCGAGGGCAAGATCGGCACGGTCGTGTCCGGCTATTCGCAGTTCACCCTCTGGCTTCCCTACGAGCCCGGCAACTGGCGGCAGTGCAAGGCCAAGGCGGGCGGCGGCGCGATGATGGACTTGTCGGTGCACACGATCGACCTGATGGAGTACATCACCGGCATGCGCGTGACCGAGGTCGCGTCCATGAACGAAAAGATCGCCTTCCCGGAGCCGCAGTATGACGTGGAGGACACGTCCACCATCCTCATGCGGATGGAAAACGGCGCGCAGTGCGTCGTGCAGTCGAACTTCAACATCCCGGACGAGGCGTCGAAGTGGCGCGTGGAGTTCTTCGGGACGAAGGGCCGTCTGCTGGGCGACACGATGATCGGCCAGATCGACGGCGGCAAGCTGAACGCCGTGTTCATTGACAAGAACGTGGCCTACTCGGCCGAGCAGACGCACGCGGACGACGCGGGCATCGAGATCCCGGGCGATTTCGGCAACATGTACACCCGCGAGATCGAGAGCTTCTCGGACTCCATCCTGAACGGCAAGCCGCTCGTCGTCCCCGCATCCGACGCGGTCCACGTCCAGCGCATCATGGAAAAAGCCTACGCCAGCGGCGAAACGCTGAAGATCCTGAAGGTCTGATCCGGTTTGATCCCGCACGCGTCCAGCAGCGCCCGGCATTCATCGGGCGTCAGGATATGCTGGGCCGTGCGGGGATCCTCTTTGGACGGCGCCTCGCCGGTGGGGGCGGGGCGGTTTTCCTGCAGCCACTGCCGGGGCGTCATGCCGAGGTTTTTCAAAAAGCTCTGGTTGAGATACTTGGGGTCGGAGAAGCCGCAGGCATAGGCCGCGTCGGTCAGCGTCGTGTCGGACTGGCGCAGCAGCAGCATGGCCGCCTCCAGCCGGAGCCGGGCCAGATATTCCTGAAACGGGATATGCAGCTGCTCGCGGAACAGGTGTGACAGGTACGTCTGCGTGAGCCCCTCGGTCTTCGCGATCTCGCTGAGGCGAACGGGCTCGGAGTAATGCGTCTCAAGATAGTGCAGGATCCGGTGCATGCGCTCGGCGTTGCGCGTCTGGGTGGTGTTTTCCGTGTCGCTCAGCACGCGGTAGGGCACGCCCTGCAATAAGAGCGCGAAGATCGCGTGGATCTGCGCCATGCAGGCGAACATGGCCTGCGGCGAGTCGAGCAGGTATTCGGAAAACGCCTGCAGCATGGCCTGCTGCAGCGTGTGCAGCGCGTCCTCCGACAGGCAGTCGGAGAGCAGGCGGCAGCCGAAGCGGACATTGCGGATCTGCGGATAAAAGCGGCTGCAGAAGCCGTGCGACAGCTGCAGCGTCAGGATCCGCGCGGGCGCGCCCGCGGCCCAGATCTCATGGCCCGCGCCCGCGTCAAAGAGCAAAACGCCGCCGGCCCCGGCGGTGAAGCTCTGCCGGTCGGTGCTGACGCGGCAGGTGCCGCTCAGGATGTAGCACAGCTCCATCTCCTTGTGCAGGTGCATGGGGCGGTAGACCATGTCGACGATGAACATCGAGCAGTCGGCCAGTTTGGAGTGCGAGATCAGCTCATATTCGTTGTACAGTTCCATATTTTCACCAAATCGCATCATTGTCGGGATGTGGAAGCAGATTTATCGGTGATAAGCCTGCCCTTGTCCCTCATAATAACAGTATCAGAGCAGAAAAACAAGGCAGAATTGCCGGATGGACCGGAGTTCCGGCCCGAGTTCTGCAAAAACACAGGGAGGAAGTATGAAAAAAGGAATTTGCTGCGCGGGTAATATGATCGTGGATATTACCTATCCCATTGAGACCTGGCCGAAGCAGAATGAGCTGACGCACATCACCGAAGGCATCACCCGTTCTACCGGCGGCTCGGTCTGCAACACCATTTCCGATCTTGCACGGCTGGATCCCACGCTGCCGCTTGTCGCCTCCGGCTTCGCCGGGCATGACGCCGAGGGCGATTTTGTCCTGCGGGAGATGGGAAAATACCCAAATATCGACCTCTCGATGGTCCGGCGCAGCGGCGACACGTCATTTACGGCAGTCATGTCAAACAATCAGACGAAGGAGCGCACGTTTTTCCAATATGCGGGCGGCAACGCCTATTATGGAGAAGACGATATCGATTGGGATAAGCTGAATGTCGACATTTTCCACATCGGCTATATCCTGCTGCTGCCGCATCTGGACGAGCCGGACGCGGAATACGGCACGAAGATGGCGCGGCTTCTGCACCGGGCGCAGAAGGCCGGGATGAAGACGTCCATCGACGTCGTCTCCGAGGCGGGCGAGCGCTTTGCGCGGCTCGTGACCCCGGCGCTCAAATACACCGACTACTGCATCATCAACGAGCTCGAGACCCAGCAGACCACGGGCGTGCTGCTCCGCGGAGAAGACGGCGTGCTGCATGTGGAGAACATGAAGGCCGCGCTGCAGAAGCTCCACGAGCTGGGCGTTGCCAAGTGGGCCGTCATCCACTGCCCGGAGATCGGCTGCGGCATGGACAAAAGCGGCAATTACTATGCATTTGAGAGCCTGAAGCTCCCGCAGGGCTATATCAAGGGCACCGTCGGCGCGGGCGACGCGTTCTGCGCGGGCGTTCTGTACGCGGCGGAGACGGATATGCCGCTGCCGGAGGCGCTGAAGCTCGGCGCTTGCAGCGCGGCGGCCTCCCTCAGCGAGGTCAGCGCGTCCGACGGCGTGAAGACGAAAGATGAAGTCCTGAAGCTGTACGAGCTGTACGGCAAGAAATAAAAAAAGAGGGTCAGAATCACTATGAAACAGGCAGTTATGTACGGCGGCGGCAACATTGGCCGCGGCTTTATCGGCGCAACGCTCAGCCAGTCCGGCTACGAGGTCACGTTCATCGACGTGGCAGAGCCGGTCGTGAAGGCTCTGCAGGAAAAGAAGCAGTATCCCGTCCGCTATGTGTCGAGCGAGGGGCATGAGGACGTCACGATCGAGCACGTGACCGCGGTCAACGGCAATGATCAGGAAGCAGCCTCCGAGGCCATCGCCAACTGCGACATCATGGCGACGGCCGTCGGCGCAAGAATTCTCAAGTTCATCGTCGGCAACATCGTCGCGGGTCTCAGAAAGCGCTGGGCGCGGGACGACCGTCCGCTCAACATCATCATCTGCGAGAACCTGATGGATGCCAACAAGGTCATGGAGGGCATGCTCAAGGACCTGCTGACCGACGAAGAAAAGAAGCACTTCGATGAGAAGGTCGGCCTGGTCGAGGCCTCGATCGGTCGCATGGTCCCGGTGCAGACGGAAGAAATGAAGGACGGCGATCCGATGCGCGTGTGCGTCGAGCGTTATGGCTTCCTGCCCGTCGACAAGGCCGCGTTCAAGGGCGAGATCCCCGAGATCACGAACATGGTCCCGTTCGAGCCGTTTGACTTCTATATCAAGCGCAAGCTGTACGTCCACAACATGGGTCACGCCACCTGTGCGTACCTCGGCGGCTACGAGGGCCGGAAGTATATCTACCAGTCCATCGACGATCCCGAGGTCCTGAGCATCGTGCAGAACGCCATGCTCGAAAGCGCGCTGGCGCTGCACAAGAAGTACGGCGTCGAGCTGGACGGCCTGATGCTGCACATCACCGATCTTCTGGGCCGCTTCCGCAATGCGGCGCTGAAGGACACCTGCAAGCGCGTCGGCGGCGACCCGACGCGAAAGCTCGGCGCAGCCGACCGGCTGATCGGTTCGAGCCTGCTGTGCCTCGAGCAGGGCGTGAAGCCTGCGTATATCGCCGTCGGCGCAGCCGGCGCGGTGTATCGCTATCTGAACGAGGCGGGCGTCGAGCAGTCGAAGGAAGAAGCGGCGAAGGTCCTGAAGGAGGTCTCCGGTCTGGAGGCTGATTCGGAGCTGGCCGGGATGATCCTCGACATGTACGCCTACTTCCTCGAGGGCGAGCCTGTCTCCGCCCTGCGCCGCGCTGCCCAGGCCGTGAAGACCGCGGGCCTCGGCCGCATCATCTGACGCATTTCCGGTAATTTCCGCGCTGCGGCCCCCGTACCGGGGACACAGCGCGGATTTTATGAGAAGTTTACAAAACCGATAGATTTGTTAGAAGTTTCTTAAATCTGGTCCGGCAAAAATATCTCTTTCTGCGTATTTTTATCCGGCCAGAACCGGCTATAATCATAGGCATCTCAGACAAACGGGAGGTACCTGTGATGAAAGACAAAACGATCCGGAAGCTGGTTCTGAGCGCGATGTTCGCGGCGCTCAGCTGCGCGGCGACGATGGTGATCCAGATCCCCATTGCGACCGGTTATCTGAATTTTGGCGACGGCCTGTGCTTGCTCGCCGGATGGATCCTGGGGCCGTGGTACGGCTTCGCGGCGGCCGGGCTCGGCAGCGCGCTGGCCGATCTGCTGGCCGGATACGGCGCATATGTGCCTGCAACGTTCGTGATCAAGGGCCTTGTGGCGCTGATCGCGGCGCTCTTGCTGCGGCCGGTCCGGAAGGAGGGCATGCCCGCCGTCTGGCAGCTGGCGCTGACCGCCCTGCCGGCGGAAGTGGCGATGGTGCTCGGCTATTTTTCCTTCGAAACGCTCGTGCTCGGCGAGGCGGCGGCTGCGGCCGCGGCCGTCCCCAATAACCTGCTGCAGGCCGCGGCGGGGATCGTGCTGGCTGTGCTGCTGGAGCAGGCGGTCTGCCGCGTGCCGGGGCTGATGCGGCCGTCCGGGAAAAACTGCACCTAAAAAAATATCGGTTTTTGCGTCTTTTTATAGAATCAGAATCGGCTATAATCAGGGTATTCTTTGGAAGAGAGGTTCCCTGACGATGAAAAATGAAACGGTCCGGAAGCTGGTTTTGAGCGCGATGTTCGCGGCGCTTTGCTGCGTGGCGACGATGATCGTGCAGATCCCGACTGTGGCGGGCTATACGAATCTCGGCGAGTGCATGTGCCTGCTTGCCGGTCTGGTGCTCGGCCCGTGGTACGGCTTCTTTGCCGCCGGGATCGGCAGCGGTCTTGCCGATCTGCTGGCCGGATATGCCCACTATGTCCCCGGTACGTTCCTGATCAAGGGCCTTGTGGCGCTGATCGCGGCGCTGCTGCTGCGGCCGCTGTTAAAAAGGGGCGAGAAGATCCCGTTCTGGCGTCTGGCTGTGATCGAGCTGCCGTCCGAGGTCGTAATGGTGCTGGGCTACTTCGGCTATAAGGCGCTGATCCTGGGCAAGGGCCTGTCCGCCGCGGCGTCCATCCCCAACAATCTGGTGCAGGCGGCCATCGGCATCGTGCTGTCCGTGCTGCTCTATACCGCGCTTTCCAAGGTCCCGGAGATCCACAAAGCATTCTGGAAGGGTGAATAACACATGTATGAAGAACTGACCGCGCAGGCCCGGCAGGCCGTCACGGAGCTGCTGGAGGCCGCAAAGCTGAAGCCCGGCAAGATCTTTGTCGTCGGCTGCTCGTCGAGCGAGATGGTCGGCGCGCGCATCGGCAAGGGCTCGAGCCTGGAGGCGGCGCAGGCCGCGTTCGCGGGCATCTATCCGGTGCTGCAGGCGCAGGGCATCGAGCTTGCCGTGCAGTGCTGCGAGCATCTCAACCGCGCGCTCGTTGTCGAGCGCGCCGTGGCCGAATCACACGGCTTTGAGATCGTCAACGCCATCCCGCAGCTGCACGCGGGCGGCTCGTTCGCCATGACCGCGTGGGCGAACTTTAAAGACCCGGTCCTCGTCGAGACGATCGTGGCCGACGCCGGCATCGACATCGGCGGCACGCTCATCGGCATGCACCTGCGCCGGGTGGCTATCCCGGTCCGGCTGTCGGTCAAGAAGATCGGCGAAGCCAACATCCTCTGCGCCCGCACGCGCCCGAAGTACATCGGCGGCGCGAGAGCGGTCTATCAGGAATTATAAGTTGATCAGCAATGCCCGTCGAAAGTTTTCGGCGGGCATTTGTTTTGCTTGCCATCCGGCAGGTCGGGGTGTTATACTGGAAGCAGAAAGAAATGAGAAAGGGGTAACCTGATGAAACAGACATGGTCCAAGCGTCTGCTGGCGCTGGCGCTGTGCGTGATGCTCGTGCTGATCGCGGCGCTGCCGGCGGGCGCAGATTTCGGCGATTATTCCGGCGACTCTGACTTTGGCAGCTCCTCCGACTGGAGCAGCTCCGATTCCAGCTGGGACAGCTCCGACTGGAGCAGCGACTCGTATGCCGATTCCTCCGACGGCGGGACGCTCGGGCTCAGCTTCTGGGTCATCGGCATCATCCTGATCGTGGCCTTCGTCGCTACGAACGCGGGCGGCAAGAAGAAGCGCAAGGCCGGCGGCGGCGTCAGCCGGTCCGCAGCTGCAAACCGCAAGCTGAAGCCGATGAGCGAGTACACGCAGCTCGACGAGGCCTTCGACGAGACCAAGCTCACCTCGAAGCTCTCGAACCTCTACGTCCAGATGCAGGATTGCTGGCAGAAGAAGGACATCTCGCCCATCCGTCCGTACTGCACCGACGCCTTCTTCACCCAGATGGATAACCAGCTGCAGCGCAAGAAGCAGAAGGGCCAGACGAACTACGTCGAGCGCATCGCTGTTCTGTCCGTCGACCTGCGCGGCTGGTGCCAGGAGGGCGGCAACGACGTGCTCGTCGCCCGGCTGAAGACCCGCATCGTCGACTACACGCTCGACGACGCAACGGGCAGCCTTGTCTCCGGCGACCGGAACAAGGAGAAGTTCATGACCTACGAGTGGGATCTTGTCCGGCCGACCGGCACGAAGACCGAAGCGGGCGGCAACATGCAGACCGTCAGCTGCCCGCACTGCGGCGCGCCGCTGGAGATCAACGCCAGCGCGAAGTGCCCGTACTGCGGAAGCGTCATCACGCTCGAGGAGCACGGCTTCGCCCTGAACGCCATCCGCGCCATCTCCCAGGAAACCAGAGGCTAACACCCGCAAACAACCGCCCGGCAGCCACCCCGCCGGGCGGTTTCCTTACCCCCAGGCGCCCCTCCCAGGCAATGTCATCAACTTAAG
>DHKK01000115.1 GCA_002404795.1 Clostridiales bacterium UBA4696 | reverse complement strand
GCTTCCCCTATGAGGGGAAGCTGTCAGCCGTAAGGCTGACTGATGAGGTGGACAGCGTCACGTAGGCGCAAGTGCCTCCACCTCATCCGGCTCGGCTATCGCCGAGCCACCTCCCATGGAAGAGGAGCCTTTTGATTCGCGGTATCGATCATGACAGGAAAGGAGCGCGGGATGGATCTGTTTTCTTCGGTGCGGGAGCTGCATGGCGTTGGGCCGGCGCGGGCGGCGCAGCTGGAAAAGCTGGGGATCCGCACGCTCTATGACCTGCTGGCTTTCTTCCCGCGCGACTATGAGGACCGGACGAACCCGGTCACGATCTCGCAGCTGCAGCCGGGCGTCCCGGCCTGCTTCCGGGCGATGGTCGTCTCGCAGCCGGTTTTGCGCCGCATCGGCGGCGGGCGGGACATCACGAAGCTGACCGTCGCCGACGAGACCGGCAGGCTGACGCTCAGCTACTTCAACCAGCCCTACGTCAAAAACCAGCTGCACTACGGCGAGAGCTATTACTTCTACGGCACCCTGCAGCCCGAGCACGGGATGCAGATGGCGAACCCCGCGCACGACCCGGCGGACAGGCCCGGCGCCGTGACGAACCGGCTGCTGCCGGTCTATTCCCTGACGGCGGGACTTTCCAACCGCCTGATGACCCAGTGCGTGCAGCAGGCGCTGGCGCTTGCTGCAGAGCTGCTGCCGGAGATCCTGCCGGAGCAGGTGCGGCGGGAATATGATCTTTGCGGCGTGACCGAGGCCTATACGACCGTCCACCAGCCCGCCGGCTGGCCCGCACTGCAGCGGGCGCGCAGGCGGCTGGTCTTTGAGGAGTTTTTCATCTTCTCCGCGGGCCTTGCCGTCCTGCGCGCGTCCAGGACGGAGCTTTCGGCCGAGCCGTACGCGACGGACTGCATGCAGGACTTCTATGCCGCGTTGCCCTTCCGCCTGACCGGCGCGCAGCAGCGCGCGATCGACCAGATCCTGCAGGATCTGACCTCCGGCCATGTGATGAACCGGCTCGTGCAGGGCGACGTCGGCAGCGGCAAGACGATGGTCGCGGCCGCCGCGTGCTTCTGCGCCGTCCGGAACGGCAGGCAGGCCGCCTTCATGGCACCCACGGAAATTCTGGCCGAGCAGCACGCGCGGACGCTCACGCAGCTGCTCGGGCCGCTCGGCGTGCGCGTGCTGCTGCTGACCGGCTCCAGAACCGCCGCGCAGAAGCGCGCCGCACGCGAGCAGCTCGCCTCCGGCGAGGCGCAGCTGATCGTCGGCACGCACGCGCTTTTGAGTGAAAATGTCGTGTTCCGCGACCTCGGCCTCGTCGTGGCCGACGAGCAGCACCGCTTCGGCGTGGCCCAGCGGACGAAGCTCACCGAAAAGGGCCGCAGCCCGCATCTGCTCGTCATGTCCGCCACGCCCATCCCGCGCACGCTGGCGCTGATCGCCTACGGCGATCTGGACGTGTCCGTCATCGGCGAGCTGCCGCCCGGCCGCCGGCCGGTCGAGACCTTCCTCGTGAGCGAGGCGCTGCGCGAGCGGCTGAACGGCTTCATTCGCAGGCAGTGCAGCGAGGGCCATCAGGTCTATGTCGTCTGCCCCGCCGTGGAGGAGAGCGAGGACGGAGGCCTCCGCTCCGCCGAGGCCTGGGCGCAGACGCTGCAGCAGTCCGTCTTCCCGGACCTGCGGGTCGGTCTGCTGCACGGAAAGATGAAAAGCGCGGAAAAGGACGCCGCGCTGGCCGCCTTTTCCGCGGGCGAGACCGATATTCTCGTCGCCACCACCGTGGTGGAGGTCGGCGTGGACGTGCCGAACGCGACGCTGATGGTGATCGAAAACGCCGAGCGCTTCGGCCTCAGCCAGCTGCACCAGCTGCGCGGCCGCGTGGGCCGCGGCGGCGCGCAGAGCTACTGCGTGCTCGTGAGCGGCACGCGGCAGGAGGAGACGAAAAAACGCCTCGAGGCCCTCTGCCGGACGACGGACGGCTTCAAAATTGCAGAGCAGGACCTTGCCCTGCGCGGACCGGGCGATTTCTTCGGCAGCCGCCAGCACGGCCTGCCGCTGCTGAAGGTCGCGAGCCTGCAGATGGACCTCGAGACGCTCCAGGCGGCCCAGCAGGCCGCGGCCGCCGTCATCCGCAGCGCCGAAAGCCTCGACGCGCCGGAGCTCGCCCCCCTCAAGGCCCGCGTCCAGGCCCTGTTCACCAGCCAGGAGGTCAGCCTGAACTGAGTTCGCCAAAATCGCCTTGCCGGTTTTGCCCTGCAATTTCCCGGTTTGCACGTAGGGGCCGATGCCCACATCGGCCCGTGCGGCAGCTGCGAATTCGCCATGGCTTTCCATGAAAAGCGGCCTGCGCTGCCGGGCCGATGTGGGCATCGGCCCCTACATAGACGAAGCGATCTGGCACGGCTTTCTGATAAACGAACTTCCCTGATATGCAAACGCGCCCCGGACAACAGTCCGGGGCGCGTTTTGTTTCCAGTTACCCGATGCCGAGGATCGCGGTCGCGAAGGCGAAGTAGACGAGCAGGGACAAAAAGTCGACGATCGTCGTGATGATCGGGGAGGCCATAACGGCCGGGTCGAAGCCGAGCTTCTTGGCCAGCAGCGGCAGCGTTGAGCCGACGATCTTGGCCAGGCACACCGTCACGGCCATCGTGGCGCAGACAACGAAGGCGACCAGATACGTGACGCTCTCGCTCTTCAGCAGCAGCATGTCGACCACGATGATCTTTGCGAAGCACGCCACGGCCAGGCACACGCCGCAGAGCACGGACACGCGGATCTCCTTCCACACGACCCGCCCAAGGTCGCGGAACTCGATCTCGTTCAGGCTGATGCCGCGGATGATCGAGACGCAGGCCTGTGAGCCGGAGTTGCCGCCGGTGTCCATGAGCATGGGGATGAAGGCCGTGAGGCAGGGGAGGGCGGCCAGCGAGTTTTCAAACTTCGTGATGACGATGCCCGTCAGCGTGGCGGAGACCATCAGCAGCAGCAGCCACGGGATGCGGTTTTTCCAGATCTCGATCGGCGTCGACCGCATGTACGGATGCTCGGAAGGGAGCATAGCGGCCATTTTTTCCATATCCTCGGTGGCCTCGTCTTCCATGACGTCCATGGCGTCATCGAACGTGACGATACCGACCAGCCGGTCCTCCGTGTCGACGACCGGCAGGGCGAGGAAGTTGTACTTGCTGAACATCTGGGCGACCTGCTCCTTGTCGTCGAGCGTGCCGACCGTGATGACGTGCTCCTGCATGATCGACTCGATGGTCGCGTCGTCATCCTCGCACAGAAGCAGGTCCTTGACGCTCGTGAGGCCGATGAGCTTGTGGCCGCGGGTGACGTAGCAGGTGTAGATCGTCTCCTTGTCGATGCCCGTGCGGCGGATGCGCAGGATCGCTTCCTCGACCGTCATGTTCGGGCGCAGGGAGACATATTCGGTGGTCATGATCGAGCCGGCGGAATCCTCGGGGTAGCGCAGGATCTCGTTGATCTGCTTGCGCATGTCCGGCTCGGCCTGGGATAAAATTCGCTGCACGACGTTCGCGGGCATTTCCTCCACGATATCGACGGCGTCATCGACGTAGAGCTCGTCGATGACCTCCTTCAGCTCCGAATCCGAGAAGCCGCGGATCAGCAGCTCCTGCGCCTCCGGCTCCATCTCGACGAAGGTCTCCGCGGCCAGCTCCTTCGGCAGCAGCCGGAACAGCAGCGGCAGGCAGGCCTGATTGAGATCGTCAAAGATGGCGGCGATGTCGGCGGGATTCATGGTGCTGAGGATGTCCCGAAGAGAATGGTACTTCTTCTCGTCGAGCAGCATGGTCAGGGTCTTCTGCAGGGAAAAATTGTTTTCTGCCATGTCTTGTTCCTCCTATGGAACCTCTGAATCAATCGTCTGCGACTGTGAGCGGATCTTTTCCGCCCACTCTTCGGTATCAAAAGCGGGAAATACATACAGTATTCC
>DHKK01000176.1:11804-17631 GCA_002404795.1 Clostridiales bacterium UBA4696 | reverse complement strand
ATGGAAACCAGCTTTTTCCCCTTTCTCCAGGAGACGGCAAAGTTGCTGACGGATGATCCGTTGTTCGTGATTATCAATTCCTATACCACTGGCCTTGCACCCAGCGCAGTGGCCTATGCGTCCGATGTGGTGTTCCGCCCCTTCGGCGGCAGGACGGCTGCCGGGGAGCTGGGGCTTCCGGTGCGCGATTCCGGCCTGGTGCTTCCCTGCGGCGCAACGGGAAGATGGACACCCTGAGGGAGGCACATATGGAAAAACTAATCAGAGCGGAAGATCTTGCCTTCCGCTATCCCGGTGTGGATGGTGCACCGGATGTGACGGTGTTTGAGGATTTGAACCTTTCCATTCAGGAGGGGAGCTTTACCGCGATCCTTGGCACCAACGGCTGCGGAAAATCCACCCTTGCCAAGCATTTCAATGCCATCCTGCTGCCCACCGGCGGCAAGGTGTATGTCTGCGGCATCGATACCTCCGACCCGGGGCGGCTGATGGCCGTCCGCCGCAGTGTGGGCATGGTGTTCCAGAACCCGGATAACCAGATTGTCGCAAATGTGGTGGAAGAGGATGTGGCCTTCGGCCCCGAAAACCTGGGCGTTGCCAGTCCGGAAATTCGCCGCAGGGTGGATGCTGCGCTGAAGCAGGTGGGGATGTACGAATACCGCGAGCATGCGCCTCACCTTCTGTCCGGCGGCCAGAAGCAGCGCATTGCCATTGCAGGCGTTATCGCCATGGAGCCGCGCTGCATCGTGCTGGACGAGCCCACTGCCATGCTGGATCCCAAGGGCAGAAAGGGCGTTATCGATATCATCAAGCGGCTGAATCGGGAGAAGGGAATCACCGTTGTCCTGATCACCCACCATATGGACGAGGCTGCCCAGGCAGACCGGGTGGTGGTGCTCAGAAAGGGCACCATCGCCGCTGACGGCACACCCAGGGAGGTTTTCTCCCAGGTGAAGCTGCTTCACGAGATCGGTCTTGCCGCCCCGGAGAGCGTTGAGCTCTGCTGGGCGCTGAATCAGAAGGGCTTCGATCTGCCGCTGACGGCACTGGAGCCGGAGGAATGCGCGCAGGTACTTTACGATTGGATAAAGGCCTGACTCGTGGGAGGAATGAGTTTGGAACCCATTATGCAGGTGAAAAACCTGACCTATGTCTACAGCGCCGGAACTCCCTTTGAGCATAAAGCGCTGGATAATGTGAACTTCACATTGAACCGGGGAGAATTTGTGGGCGTCATCGGCCACACCGGTTCCGGCAAATCCACACTGATGCAGCAGCTCAACGGACTTTTGAAACCGACCGAAGGGCAGGTGCTGCTGGGCGGTGTGGATATTTGGTCGGATAAGCAGTTTACCCGCCAGGCTCGCTTCCGGGTGGGGCTGGTGTTTCAGTACCCGGAATACCAGCTATTCGAGGAGACGGTCTATAAGGACATTGCCTTCGGCCCCAAAAACATGGGACTGACCCAGCAGGAGATCGACCGTCGGGTACGCGATGCAGCCGGTATCGTTGGCATTACGGAGCGCCAGCTCCAGGCTTCGCCCTTCGATCTTTCCGGCGGGCAGAAGCGCCGCGCCGCCATTGCAGGCGTCATAGCCATGGAGCCGGAGGTACTGATTCTCGATGAGCCGATTGCCGGTCTTGATCCCATCGGCAGAGCCGAAATTCTTGACCATATCGAAAGCTACCGAAGGGCAAAGAATGCCACCGTCATGATGGTCAGCCACTCCATGGAGGATGTAGCGCGCGTGACGGATCGCCTTCTGGTGCTCTGCAATTCCCGCCTCGTCATGGACGCTCCGCCCACCGAGGTGTTCAGCCATGCCCAGCAGCTGCTGGATATGGGGCTGGACATTCCCTGCGTGACGCAGATCTTCCTCGACCTGAAAAAGAGAGGCCTGGATGTGGAGAGCGTCTATACCATCGAGCAGGCGGTTGCCTGCCTGACCCGGCTGAAGGAGAGCGGCGCCCATGCTTAAAGACATTACGTTGGGGCAGTATTTCCCTGGTCATTCCGCCATTCACCGCCTTGACCCCAGAACCAAGCTGATCCTGACCATGGTGTACATCGTTGCGCTCTTTGTGGCGCAGAACTGGATCTCCTATGGCATCATGCTGGTGTTTCTGCTGACCTGTATCCGCATCTCCGCCATTCCGCCCAAGTCCATCGTGCGCGGCATGAAGCCTCTGGTGTTTATTCTCGCCTTTACGGCAATCCTGAACATTTTCTATACGGACGGCGGCGTGGAGCTGGTGCGCCTTGGCTCCCTTGCCATCACTACCGAGGGACTGAAGCGCGCCCTCTTCATGATCTGGCGTATTCTGATGCTGATTTCCGGCACCTTCCTGCTGACCTATACCACATCCCCTATCTCCCTGACGGACGGACTGGAGAGCCTCCTGAATCCTCTGAAAAGGATCCGCGTTCCGGTGCATGAGCTCGCCATGATGATGAGCATTGCCCTGCGCTTTATCCCAGCGCTGATCGAGGAGACGGATAAGATCATGAACGCCCAGAAGGCGCGCGGCGCCGATTTTGAAACGGGCAGCATCGTCCAGCGTGCAAAGGCGCTGGTGCCAATTCTGGTTCCGCTGTTCATCAGCGCCTTCCGCCGGGCGGACGAGCTGGCAACCGCCATGGAGTGCCGCTGCTACCAAGGCGGCGAGGGAAGAACCAAGCTCAAGCTGCTTCGCTTCAAGCGGGGTGACCTGATCGCCTTCGGTGTGTGCATCTGCCTGGTGGCTGCCGTTGCGACCCTGGCGTCCTTTGGACTGTGAGGGCAGCCATGCGAAATATTGCGCTTTTTCTGACCTATCTGGGCACCGCTTACCATGGCTGGCAGGTGCAGAAGAATCTGCCCACCGTGGCAGAGACCATGGAAAAGGCTGCCGCCGATGTGGTGGGGCATCCCGTCCACATGACCGGTTGCGGCAGAACCGATGCAGGGGTACACGCCCGCTGCTATGTTGCCAATTTCCGCACCGCCTCCACCATCCCGGTGGAGCGGCTGCCCTATGCGCTCAATACCCATCTGCCCTGCGACATTGTGGTCACCAAAGCCTTTGAGGTGCACGACGGATTCAATGCCATCGGCTCCTGCGCGAAAAAGGAATATACCTACCAGATATATAATTCCCGCCTGAAGGATCCTTTCTATGTTGACCGTGCCTGGTTCTATCCCAGGCATCTGGATGAATCGGTGATGCAGGCCGCCGCCGCTCAGTTTGTGGGCACCCACGATTTTGCGGCTGTCCGCAGTGTCGGCACGGACGTCAAATCCACCGTCCGCACCGTATATTATTACGATGTGGAGCGCCGGGATGACCTGCTCCTGCTGCGGGTGTGCGCCAACGGCTTCCTCTACAATATGGCCCGCGCCATGGCGGGTACCTGCGTCTATGCCGCGGAAGGGAAGTTCCCGCCGGAGGACGTGGCGCAGATCTTACTGAACGGCGACCGCACGGCCGCCGGGCCGACCGTTCCGCCGGGCGGGTTGTACATGACAAAACTCTGGTATGATGACGGGAAGGCGGTTTTCCATGTCGGATAATGTTTCGCAGCTGCAGCCGCAGAAAAAGCCGGGCCTCGGAAAGCGCATCGCCGCCTTCGTGCTGCTCACGGTGCTTGTGGCGGGCGGCGTCGCGGCGTATGTGTCCAGCGACCAGCTGAATCTCGACGCGCTGCAGCGCTACGTGCGCTATCTGAACGTCTCGGACGACAGCAAGAGCGGCCGATTCCTCTATGACGAGAGCAACTCCAACCAGTATGCCGGCCTGTCCGGCGGTCTGGCCGTCGCCTCGGCGACGGGACTGAGTCTCTACGATAAAGACGGCACGGAGACCGCGTCCATTCAGGCCGCCATGTCCGTGCCCGTTCTCAAGACCGGCAATACGGTCGCCCTGGCCTATGACGCCGGCGGGACCGTGCTGGAGGCTGCCAGCCAGAAGAAGGGCTCTGTCCTGCACGTCGCCTCGCAGCGCGCGATCCTCGACGCCGATATCGCCGCGGACGACAGCGTCTGCTATCTCTCCTCGGAGCCCGGGTATAAATCCGTTCTTTATGTCTATAACAGCCAGCAGTCGCTCATCTACCGCTGGCTGTCCGCCAGCCAGTACTTCATGCGCTGCGCCGTGGCCAGCGGGTCAAAATACGCCGCCGCGGCGGTCCTCGGGCAGCAGGACGGCATGTTTGAATCCTCCGTCATCCTCTTCCGGACCGATGCAGAGGAGATCGCCTGCACCATCCCCATCGGCAACGCCATGATCTACGACCTGCACTTCGTGTCCGACAGCAAGCTCTGCGTGCTGGCCGAGGATGCGCTCAGCTTCTACGATCTGGACGGGAATCTGCTCGGCAGCTTCTCCTACGGCGAGTCGTACCTCAAGGACTACACCACCGACGGCAGCGGCTGTCTGACGCTCGTGATGAACCTCTATCAGGCGGGCAACCGCTATACCGTCCTGACCGTCGGCTATGACGGCGCGGAGCTCGGCCGCCTGTCCTCCGGCGAGCAGATCCTCGATATCTCCGCCGCGGGCAAATATCTGGCGATCCTGACGAGCAGCTCACTCTCCATCTATGACCAGACCCTGCAGGAATACGACGTTTCCGACAATACCGCGGGCGCGGCCAGCGTGGTCATGCGCGCCGACGGCTCGGCGATCCTGCTGGCCAACGGCCACGGGACCCTGTATGTCCCGTAAAACTTTTTCCAAAAATCGTTTACAATTCTGCAACGATACGACTGCCTGTCTGTGATATACTCTTTAGAAGCAAAAGCACGATAAGGAGACACCTCTATGAAACCGACCTTATGCTCAAGATGCAAAAAGAATCTTGCAGTGATCTTTATTACAAAAATTGACGGCGGAAAGACCGTCAACGAGGGCTTGTGCCTCAAGTGCGCGAAGGAAATGGGCATCAAGCCCGTCGACGATATGATCGAGCGGATGGGCCTGTCGGAGGATGATCTGGAAAACCTCAACGGCGAAATGACCGAAGCCATGAACGGTCTGGAGGGCCTGCTCGGCCAGAACCAGATCGATGACGATGAGGCCGACGAGAACGACAGCCAGACCGCGACCTTCCCGTTCCTCAACAAGCTCTTCGGCGCAGCCGGACAGGACAACGTCCCCGCCGCCCCGGAGCCGGAAAAGACCGAGAGCCGCCAGCGCGCGGCGGAAAAGCCGAACGGCTCCAAAAACAAAAAGCACAAATTCCTCGATACCTACTGCCAGAACCTCACGCAGAAGGCGCGCGACGGCAAGCTGGACCATATCATCGGCCGCGAGGAGGAGCTCGAGCGCGTCATCCAGATCCTCAACCGCCGCCAGAAGAACAATCCCTGCCTCATCGGCGAGCCTGGCGTCGGCAAGACGGCCATCGCCGAGGGCCTGGCCCAGAAGATCGCGGAAAAGGACGTACCCTATAAGCTGCAGAACAAAGAGGTCTACCTGATGGACCTCACGGCCCTCGTCGCCGGCACGCAGTTCCGCGGCCAGTTTGAAAGCCGCATGAAGGGCCTCATCGAGGAGGTCAAAAAGCTCGGCAATATCATCCTCGTCATCGACGAGGTCCACAATCTCGTCGGCGCGGGCGACGCCGAAGGCTCCATGAACGCGGCCAACATCCTCAAGCCCGCCCTGTCCCGCGGCGAGATCCAGGTCATCGGTGCTACCACGTTCAACGAATACCGCAAGCACATCGAAAAGGATGCCGCGCTCGAGCGCCGCTTCCAGCCCGTCACCGTGGCCGAGCCGACCATCGAGCAGTCCATCGCCATCATCCGCGGCATCAGCCACTACTATGAGGCCTTCCACGGCGTCG
>DHKK01000176.1:0-11693 GCA_002404795.1 Clostridiales bacterium UBA4696 | reverse complement strand
GACCTCATCGACGAGGCCTGCTCGGACGTCAACCTCAAAAACAAGGATCTCGGCAAGCTTGAGGCGCTCCGCAAGGAGCACGCCGATTACGATCTCGAGCTCGGCATGCTGACCGAGAACACCGAGAAGACGCAGGACGACTACGCCCGCATGGCGGAGCTGCGCAGCCGCAATCTGCAGCTCGATTCCGAGATCGCAGAGCTCGAGAAGCTGCCGAAGCCCGTCCTCACCATCGACAATCTGGCCCGCATCATCGAGCTCTGGACCAAGATCCCGGCCAGCAAGATCCGCGCGCAGGAATATGAGCAGCTGCTGAACCTCGACGCGGCGCTCAAAAAGCACATCGTCGGTCAGGACGAGGCCATCGCCTCCGTCGTCTCGGCCATCCGCCGCTCGCGCGTCGGCATTCAGGTCAAGAAGCATCCGGTCTCGTTCATCTTCGTCGGCTCCACCGGCGTGGGCAAGACGGAGCTCGTCAAGCGGCTGGCCAGCGAGATGTTCGAGTCGGTCGAGTCGCTCATCCGGCTCGATATGTCCGAGTATATGGAAAAGCACAGCGTCTCGAAGATCATCGGCTCGCCTCCCGGCTATGTCGGCTATGACGAGGCCGGGCAGCTGACCGAGAAGATCCGCCGCCGCCCGTATTCCGTCATCCTCTTCGACGAACTCGAAAAGGCCCATCCGGACGTGCTGAACATCCTCCTGCAGATCCTCGACGACGGCCGCATCACCGACGCGCAGGGCCGCGTGGTGAACTTTGAGAACACGATCATCATCATGACCTCCAATGCCGGCTCCAACCAGAAGGGCGGCAGCGTCGGCTTCGGCCGCAGCCTCACGGAGCAGTCGAAGGAGAAGGCCATGAAGGCCCTCGGCGAGTTCCTGCGCCCGGAGTTCATCAACCGCGTCGACGAGATCGTCTGCTTCAACCAGCTGAGCGAGGAGAACTTCCGCGGTATCGCAGATATCATGCTCTCGGAGCTCCGCCAGTCGCTCGAGAGCCGCGGCATCGACTTCACCTGGGACGAGAGCGTCAAGGACTACCTGGTCAAAAAGTCCTATTCCGTCGCCTACGGCGCGCGCAATCTCCGCCGCGCCATCCAGACCGACCTCGAGGACCCAATCGCCGAGCGCATCATCCGGAGCTACGTCGAGCCCTTCCACTCGATCAAAGCCACCTGCGAAGACGGCAAGATCCGGCTCGAGACCCTGTAAAAAGCAAAAAATACGCCTGACGAAAGTCAGGCGTATTTTTTACGATCGGGTCTGTAAGCCGGGTTCTGTAATCGACAGTCATCTATCTAGGCGTATCGTTGCCGATACGCTCCAGCCACCTTCTCGGAAGCAGCCGGGCAGGCCTTGCTTCCTCTGCGGTGTTGCTCCGGATAGAGTTTACAGCAATGGACGCTTTCGCACGCCATTGGGTGCGCTCTTACCGCACCTTTCCACCCTTACTGGCGGCGGCGAAGCCGCCGCCAGCGGTATATCTCTGTTGCACTTTTCCTCAGATCGCTCTGGGCGGGCGTTACCCGTTATCCTTGCCCTGCGGAGCCCGGACTTTCCTCATGCGCGGCCTTTCGGCGCTGCGCCCGCGACTGTCCGACCCGGTCGCGCATGTATTGTACTTTATTTGCAGGAAAAAGTCAAACAGATTGCAATTTCTTTCCCATGCGGATATAATACAGGCAGGAATCTTTTCAGAGAGGCTTTGGATATGAACCATCTTGTCGATCAGTATTTTGATTCACTTTCGGATAAAAAGGTCGCCGTTCTCGGCATCGGCGTGAGCAACCGGCCGCTCATCCGGATGCTGCTCGCGCGCGGCATCCATGTGCTGGCCTGCGACAAAACGCCGCGGGAGAAGCTCGACGCGGAGGTGCTGGAGCTGGAGCAGGCGGGCGCGGTGCTGCACGTCGGCGAGGGCTATCTCGACGATGTGCGGGCGGACGTCGTCTTCCGCACGCCCGGGATGCACCCGGAGATCCCTGCGCTTCGCCGGCTGCGCGCAGCCGGGGCGGAGATCACCAGCGAGATGGAGGCGTTTTTTGAGGTCTGCCCCTGCCGCATCATCGCCGTGACCGGCTCCGATGGCAAGACCACCACCACCACGCTCATCGCAAAGATCCTTGAGCATGCTGGGCATCACGTCTGGATCGGCGGCAACATCGGCGCGCCGCTGCTGCCGCAGGCCGCGGAGATGACGCCGACGGATCTGGCCGTCGTGGAGCTCAGTTCCTTCCAGCTGATGTCCATGGAGCGCTCGGCGGATATCGCCGTTGTGACGAACGTCGCGCCCAACCACCTCGACGTGCATAAGGACATGGCCGAATACGTCCAGGCCAAGAAAAACGTCTTTGCCTACCAGAATGGGGTCGGCAAGGTCGTCCTGAACTACGACAACGATATCACCCGCGCCTTCGCCGCGGACGCTCCCGGCGCCGTGGAGTTCTTCTCCCGGCAGTCAAGGCCCGCGCACGGCGTTTATCTCGAGGACGGGACGATCTTCCGGGACGGCAGACCGATCATGGCCGCCGCCGATATCTGCATCCCCGGCGTCCACAACATCGAAAATTACATGGCCGCGGCCTGCGCGGTCGAGGGTCTGGCCACAGACGCGGATATCGACGCCGTGGCCCGCAGCTTCGCGGGCGTCGAGCACCGCATCGAGTTTGTCCGGGAGAAGGACGGCGTCAAGTATTATAACGACTCCATCGCCTCCAGCCCGTCGCGGACCATCGCGGGTCTGCACTCGTTCCATCAGAAGCTCGTGCTGATCGCGGGCGGCTACGATAAGAAGATCCCGTTCGACGCCATTGGGCCGGAGATCTGCGGGCATGTCCGTCTGCTCATCCTCTGCGGCGCGACGGCGGAGAAGATCGAAGCGGCCGTCTGCGCTGCGCCGGAATATCAGCCGGGCCAGCCGGAGATCCTGCACGCGGCCACGCTCGCCGAGGCCGTGCAGCTTGCACAGGCGCACAGCGTGCCCGGCGATATCGTCACGCTTTCGCCCGCATGTGCGGCCTTCGACCAGTTCAAAAATTTCATGGTGCGCGGCGAGACCTATAAGCGGCTCGTGCAGGCACTGTAACACAGGAGACAAGAGATATGAAGTTCAGCGAAGGGCTCCGCAAGGGACTTGCGATCCGGGAAAAGCTGGGGCGGCCCTACTGCGCGGCCGTCATCGTTGCGGCGGGCTCGTCGTCGCGCATGGGCGGGACCAATAAGATCCTGACGGTGCTGGAAAAGCTGCCGGTGATCTGCCGCACCGTCGACGCGTTCGACCGCTGCATCCTGATCGACGAGATCATCGTCGTCACGCAGAAGGACCTGATGGAAAAGGTCAGCCGCTACCTCGCCGCCTACGACAAGATGCGCATGGTCGTCGCGGGCGGCGAAACGCGGACGGACTCCGTCATGGCGGGCCTTGCCGCCGTGTCGGACAAAGCGCAGCTCGTTGCCGTCCACGACGGCGCACGGCCCCTTGTGACCGACGAAGTCATCCGAGCCGCCGTCGTCAAGGCAAAAAAATTCGCCGCCGCAGCGCCCGCTGTGCGCGTCAAGGACACCATCAAGATCTCGACCGGCGGCGAAGTCGACGCCACGCCGGACCGCAGCACGCTCTACGCCGTGCAGACCCCGCAGGTCTTTGACCGCGATCTGCTCGCCGCCGCCCTGCAGAACGCAAAGGCGCAGGGCATCGCCGTCACGGACGACTGCAGCGCCGTAGAGGCGCTCGGCATGCCCGTGCAGCTGACCGACGGCGACGAGGAAAACCTCAAGATCACCACGCCGCTCGACCTTGAGCTCGCCGCGCTCATCCTGCGCAGGAGGGCTGAAGCATGAGGATCGGCCACGGCTACGACGTCCACCGGCTCGTGGAGGGCCGGTCTCTGATCCTCGGCGGCGTCCGCATCCCGTTTGAAAAGGGACTTGACGGCCACTCGGACGCGGACGTGCTGACCCACGCCGTCATGGACGCGCTGCTCGGCGCGGCCGCGATGGGGGACATCGGCAAGCTCTTTCCGGACACTGACGACCGCTATCTCGGTGCGGACAGCATCGCGCTGCTGCGCGAGGTCGACCGGCGGCTCAAAGAAGCCGGCTACCGCCTCGGCAATCTCGACGTGACCGTCATCGCCCAGCGGCCGAAGCTCGCACCATATATCGGCCAGATGCGGCAGACGCTCGCCGCCGCCCTGCATACGGAGCTGCAGAATGTCAGCGTCAAGGCGACAACGGAGGAGCATCTCGGCTTCACCGGCTCCGGCGAAGGCATCGCCGCCCACGCCGTCTGCCTGCTCGAGCCGCTGTAACAGAAATAGGGGAGAGCCCCCCGAAATCTAAACAAAAACGCCCCCGCCGGGATACCCGGCGGGGGCTTCGCTGGTTATCAGATCGTTTCGACCTTGATGAGGTTCGTGTTGCCGGAAGCGCCGTTGGTGTTGCCGGCGGTCATGACGATGTTGTCGCCCTTGTGCAGGTGCATGGCCTTCTTGGCCGCGTGCAGGGCGTTGTAGAACAGCACGTCGGTCGAGGTGAACGTCTCCTCGCACAAGATCGGCTGGACGCCCCAGGAGAGCGCAAGCCGGTACCACACGCGTTCGTTCGTCGCCATGCCGACGATGTCGACCGGCACGCGGAAGCGCGAGACCATCCGGACCGTCGCACCGGAGAGCGAGCTGACCACGATCGTCTTTGCACCGATGTCGCAGGCCATGCAGCACGTCGCGTGCGAGATGGCGTCGACCATGTTCTTGATCTGGAACTCCTCCTTGCGGAACAGCGTCTCGTAGTCGATGTGCTTTTCCGTTTCCTCCACGATCTCGGCCATGGTCTGCACGGTCCTGACCGGGTACTTGCCCGCGGCGGACTCGCCGGAGAGCATGACCGCGCTCGTGCCGTCATAGACGGCGTTGGCTACGTCGGAGATTTCTGCACGGGTCGGGCGCGGGTTGTGGATCATGGATTCGAGCATTTCCGTGGCCGTGATGACCCGCTTGCCGAGCAGGCGGCACTTGGTGATGAGGTACTTCTGGATGGCCGGAAGCTCCGCAAACGGCACCTCCACGCCCAGGTCTCCGCGGCCGATCATGATGCCGGAACAGACCTCACAGATATCCTCCACATTGTCGATGCCCGTCTGGTTTTCGATCTTGGCGATGATCTCGATGTCCCGCCCGCCGTGCGCGTCGAGGAATTTCCGCACGTCCAGCACATCCTGCTGCCGCGAGACGAACGACGCCGCGACGAAATCGATCCCATTCTGGATGCCGAACAGCAGATCGTCCTTGTCCTGCTCGCTGAGATAGACCTGCTCGAGCACCTTGTGCGGGAAGGACATGCTCTTGCGGTCAGACAGCTCGCCGCCGACTACGACACGACAGTGGATCTCCGTGCCCTCGATGCACTCGACTGAGAAGATCACGAGTCCGTTATTGACCAATACCGTATCGCCGACCGAAAGATCGTTCGCCAGCCCCGCATAGCTGACGCTGACGATCGTCTCGTCCCCCTCGACCTGCCGGGTCGTGAAGGTAAAGGCGTCGCCGTCCTGCAGCAGGATTTTTTTGTTTTTGAAGGTACAGATACGGTATTCCGGCCCCTTGGTGTCGAGCATGATGGCGATGGGCAGACCGAGCGCCTTGCGGACCTTATGGATCATGTCAAATTTCTGCTGATGCTCCTCGTGCGTGCCGTGCGAAAAATTGAGCCGCGCGACGTTGAGTCCCGCCCTGCACATCTCTGCAAAAACTTCCTCCGAGCTGCTGGCCGGGCCGATGGTACAGACGATCTTCGTTTTTCTCATGATAAATGCCTTCTTTCCATGATTCAGAACAATAAAAAACGGCAGAACCACATGGTTCTGCCGAAAGCTGCATGCGCTCCGATGCGAATAGGACGCTTCCCAGCGCCTATGACAGACTCCACCGCTCGCATCCTCCGCATTCTAACACAGCATATCGCCGCTGTCAATTCGCAAGAATTACTGGTTTTGGGATTTCTCACGCTTCCTGCGCCGGTCAATTTGACGGTGCAGCAGGTTCAGGGCGTCGGAGAGCGAGCCGATCGCGTCCATCAGCCCTGAGGATACGGCCTCTTCGCCGTATAAGACCGTGCCGACGTCCGTCGCGATCTCGTCGGTCGCCATCATATAGCGCAGGAAATCTTCACGGGAAATATGCGAATTTCTTGTCACGAAATTTACGATCTGGTCCTGGATCTGGTTGAAATACTGGTACGTCTGCGGCGCGCCGACGACCAGCCCCGTCATCCGCACCGGATGCACGGTCATGCTGGCCGTGGGCACGATCAAACTTTTGCGCGCCGATACAGCCAGCGGGATGCCGATGGAATGTCCGCCGCCGAGCACGAGCGAGACCGTCGGCTTCTTCATTCCCGCGATCAGCTCCGCGATGGCGAGCCCTGCCTCGATATCCCCGCCGACCGTGTTCAGAAGCAGCAGCAGACCGTCGATGTCCTCGCTTTCCTCCACGGCCGCGAGCAGGGGAATGACGTGCTCGTATTTGGTCGTCTTGATGTTCTCCGGCAGCGCCTGATGGCCCTCGATCTGGCCGATGATCGTCAGCGTGTAGATCGTCCCGCGGGAGGTCTTCGTGGTGGACGCGCCGAGATCGACCAGCTCCTGCCGCACCTGTTCTTCCTTTTTTGCTTCACCCATGCGTTTGCGCTCCTGTCATTGTGTAAGATATGGATAGTTTGAGCGCATTTTCGGAAAACATGCGTGTGCGTTTTGCTCCTTGCCAGAAGGCTGGAAATCAGGTATAATGGCGGGGAAAGAGGTGCTTCCAAATGACAAAAACCAATGTGATGCGCCTGCTGGACGCAGCGAAGATCCCGTACCGGGCGGAAGAATACGCAGTCGACGAAAATGACCTGAACGGCATGCACGCGGCCGAGGGCATCGGCATGCCGCCGGAGCAGATCTTCAAAACGCTGGTGGCGAAGGGCGAGCGCGGCGGATACGCGGTGTTCTGCATCCCGGTCTGCTGCGAGCTGGATCTCAAAAAGGCGGCGAAGGCCGCGCACGACAAAAAGATCGAGCTCATCCACGTCAAGGATCTGCTGGCCACGACCGGCTATATCCGCGGCGGCTGCAGCCCCATCGGCATGAAAAAGCAGTTCCCCACCTTCATCGATGAGACCGCCCAGCTCTACGACGAGATCGGCGTCTCCGCCGGCTGCCGCGGCTGTCAGGTCCTGCTCGACCCCATGCGTCTCGCAGATTATGTAAACGCGACCCTCTGCGACCTGACCGAATAACGAAAGGAAGCCGCTGTGAAACGCTATTTCCGCAAAAACCGCACGTCTGTCGTGCTGTTTCTTGTGTCCAACCTTCTCGCGGCCGTCTCGTCCGTCCTCATGTCGTTCCTGCTCGGCCTGTTTGCCGACAGCGCCATGGAGGGCGACCTCTCGCGCGTGTGGAAGATCGCGCTCGTGACGCTGGTTTACCTCTGCGTCGAGACGTTTTTCGCCTTCCTGCTGGATTACACACGCGATATCGTCGTCCAGCGTGTCGGCCGGGATCTCCGCGCCGACGCCGTGCGGAAGATCGAATCGCTCAGCTATATGCAGAAAAGCGAGAAAGACGACGGCGCCTGCCTGTCTCTCGTGCAGAACGACGTCGACACCATTCAGCAGGATTACGTCGCGTCTCTGGGCGAGATCTATTTTCAGATCTGCTGCTTCCTGCTGGCCGTCGGCTCAGCCATCGCTATCCAGCCGGTCATGACCCTGATCATGATCGCCGTCAGCGTGCTGACCGCAGCATTCCCAAAGCTGACGGAAAAGCGCCTGCAGACGCACCAGGAGAATGAACAGCAGGCGAAGGCCCGCTATCTGACGGCGATCACGCAGATCTTCTCCGGCTTTTTCCAGCTGAAAATTTTCAACGCATTTTCCGGCATCAACCGCGCCCATGACGAAGCAAACGAAAATCTTTACCGGAAAAAGCTCCGTTCCCGCCGTATCCGCAGGATCCTGTACGCGGGCGCGTATGGCTGCGGCAATCTGGTCGTGCTCGGGACATGGGTGCTCGGCCTGTTTTTCGTTGCGCGCGGCGTCATCACGCTTCCGGCGCTCATCACCTTCGCGGGCCTCATGAACCTCGTCGCCGGGCCGGTGCAGATCATCAGCGAACGCTATTCCTCGACCATCGCAGCCTCGGCGGTCTGCAAGCGCGTGCTTGCCTTCCTGGACGAGCCGACAGACGAAGCGTCCGCCTGGGGCAGCCAGCCGCTCACCCGCGTGGAGACCGTCTCGCTCCGGGATATTTCCTGCCGCAGAGGGGAACGGGAGATTTTAAAGCACGTCGACCTGACGCTCCAAAAGGGCGACCGCATCGCGCTGCTCGGCGAGAGTGGGGCGGGGAAGTCCACGCTTTTGAAGGTGCTGGCCGCCATGTGCGGTGCGGAAGGGGAATACACCATCAACGGCCGCCCCTGCCATGCCTACCGGTACGCGGATTTTCGACGGCAGGTGACGCTGCTGGCCCAGAAGACCTTTGTCTTCAGCGCCTCCATCCGCGACAACCTCACCATGTTCTCCGGCGCGGCGCAGCAGGATGACGCACTTGCAAAGACCCTTACGGCCGCCGGTCTTTCCGAATGGTACGCCGACCGCGGCGCGTCCATGGATGCAGCGATCGGCGGGGAGGCGCACGCGCTCTCCGGCGGCGAGGAACGCAGGCTCGATCTTGCGCGGACGCTTTGGCGGCAGGGCAGTCTTGTCATGCTGGACGAGCCGACTGCCGGACTCGATGAAAAAACGCGCGTCGAGCTGGAAAAGCAGATCGCGCAGCTGCCGTGCGACATCCTGATCGTCGCCATGCACAATTATTCCCCGGAGTTTTTAGACAGCTTCACCAAAGTGCTCCGCATCCGGGACGGAGAACTGGAACCGTAAACCCATCGGTCTATGACCGAACAGAATAAAAGGAGAAACCAAGATGCACTTTACTTACAGAACCAGAGGCACCTGCTCGCAGCAGATCCTGTTTGACGTCGACGGCAAGACCGTCCGGAATATCGAATTCATCGGCGGTTGCAACGGCAACCTGCAGGGGATCTCCAAGCTTGTCGAGGGGATGGACATCGATACCGTCATCGAGCGGCTGGACGGCATCCACTGCGGCATGAAAGAGACCTCCTGTCCCGACCAGCTGGCGACCGCGCTGAAGCAGGCACGCGAAAAGCTGGCGGAAAACGCTTAATCCAACAAAAAACGCGCCCGGACGGCTCAAAACCTCCGGGCGCGTTTTTTACGTGTTTTCCCTGACCCATTTGACGGCGAACTCCGCAAACCGGCTGGCGGCCGGGCCGGGCGCGTCGGAGGCGGCGGCCAGCGCGATCGTGCGGCTGGCGGGCGGATCGATCGGGCGGATCTCCACGCCGTCGGTATTGCCGCGCAGCAGCAGCGACGGCATGATGCTCACGCCCAGCCCCTGCCGGACCATGGCGATGACGGCGTAGTCGTCCTTCGTCTCAAAGCGGATGTTCGGCTTGACGCTCAGTGCGCGGAACGCGCGCCGCACATCGTGGTTGGAGGATTCCAGCAGCGAGATGAACGGCTCCTTTGCCAGCTCCTCCACCGGGCAGACCGGCCCCGCCGCCAGCGGATGTCCCTTGGGCAGGACCGCGGCCAGCGCATCCTCATATAAAGGCACGCAGCTGCAGCCGGGGCGGGCAGGGAGCGCCGTGAACGCCAGATCGACGCTGCCCGCGCCGAGCCAGGTGTCGATATCGTGGTAATCGCCGTTGAACAGCTGAAAATCCACCTGCGGATACGCCTGCTGGAACTGCATCATCATCGCCGGCAGCCAGTGCGTGGCGACGCTCGTGAACGTGCCGATGCGGATCTTGCCGGTGACGAGCGTGTGGAGCGCGGCCGCCGCCTGCCGCAGCAGCTTTTCCTGCCGCACGATCTCATGGATGTAAGGCATCATCTGCTCGCCCTCGGGCGTGAGCCGTGCGCCGGTCCGCGTGCGCTTGAGCAGCGGCAGCTGCAGCTCCGCCTCGATGGCGGCGAGCATATGGCTGACGCCCGACTGCGTCAGCCCGAGCTCCTGCGCGGCCTTTGTCAGCGACGACAGCTCGACGGTTTTCTCCAATACTTCATATTTCTTCGTATCCATGGAAAATTTCCTCTTGCATTTTTCACTTTAACGTGATATCATACGCGCATGTTATGCGATTCCTTGATATTGTACATGATAAATTGTAATGTGTCAAGGGGAGAGAAAAAGGAGAAATAGTATGAGCGGAGCAAATTTGCAGCATCTGCTGGCCATGATCCTGTATATGGCCGCAGTCGTGGGGATTGGTATCTATTTTGCCGGACGGGCGAACAAGGACGCGGAGTCCTATTTCCTCGGCGGCCGCAGCCTCGGCCCGTGGGTCACGGCGTTCAGCGCGGAAGCCTCGGATATGTCCGGCTACCTGCTGATGGGCCTGCCAGGCCTGGCATACTGGACGGGTCTTGCCGATGCGGGCTGGACCTGCATCGGCCTTGCCATCGGTACGTATCTCAACTTCCTGATTGTCTCCAAGCGTCTGCGCCGCTATTCGATCGCCGTGAACGCCTTCACGCTCCCGGATTTTTTCTCGAACCGCTTCCATGAGAAGAAAAAGATCATCATGACGATCTGCTCGCTGATCATCATCATCTTCTTCAGCGTCTACGCGGCCCAGTGCCTGTCCACCTGCGGAAAGCTCTTTGCGAACCTCTTCGGCTTCTCCTACGGCGGCATGATGATCGTCGCGGCCGTGTTCGTGCTGGTCTATACCTTCCTCGGCGGGTATCTGGCCGAGAGCGCGTCCGATTTCATGCAGGGCGTCGTGATGGTGACGGTCCTTGTGTTGATCCTCGTCCTGTCTGTCGTGTCCGCAGGCGGACTGCATACGGTCATCAATAACGCGAAGAACATCGACGGCTTCTTCTCCATGGTCCGCACGGCCACCCCGTCGACCACGGAGGTCAATGTCTTCGGCGCCAGCAAGCCCTACGGCGTGCTGTCCATCGCGTCCTGCCTGGCCTGGGGTCTTGGCTACTTCGGCATGCCGCAGGTCCTGCTCCGGTTCATGGGCATTCGTTCGGAGCATGAGCTGGGCCGCGCACGCCGCGTGGCGATCATCTGGGTCGTCATCTCCATGGCTGCCGCCGTGTTCATCGGCGTCGTCGGCCGCAGCGTCGCAGGGCTGGATTACCTCTCCAACAACGACGCGGAGAACATCTTCATCGACGCCGCGACGGCCTACCTGCCGCCCATCCTCGCGGGCTTTGCCTGCGCGGGCGTCCTGGCCGCGGCCATCTCGTCCTCCGATTCGTACCTGCTGATCTCGGCCAGCGCCGTCAGCCAGAACCTCTACCGCGGCGTATTCAAGAAGGACGCCACCGAAAAGCAGGTCATGTGGTGCTCACGCATCACGCTCGTTATCATCACCATCGTCGCCATGGCGATCGCGTGGAACTCCAACTCCACCATCTTCGGCATCACCTCGTTTGCCTGGGCCGGCTTCGGCGCGGCCTTTGGCCCGCTGATGCTGCTGAGCCTGTTCTGGAAGCGCACGACCTATCAGGGCGCGATCGCCGGCATGGTCGCGGGCGGCGCGATGGTCTTCTTCTGGAAGCTGGTTTTGAAGCCCCTCGGCGGTATGTTCGGCATCTATGAGCTGCTG
>DHKK01000037.1:1100-4936 GCA_002404795.1 Clostridiales bacterium UBA4696 | reverse complement strand
CCCCTCAGGCCCTTCGGGCCAGCTCCCCTTGACAAGGGGAGCCTGGGGGTGCAGCGCACCAAATGCCTTCCCCTATGAGGGGAAGGTGGCACGGCGATAGCCGGGACGGATGAGGTGGGGGCAGTGCGATATGGCATTCGCAGCTTTCTACGGGGGGCTATTCTATCTGACAGGCAGCTTGGAACTGTTCTAGTGTCATGCCGCGGGGGATGGCGGTGCGGGGGATGCGGAGGGGGTCGGTGCCGGTCAGGTAGGTGCCGTCGAAGGTGCGCACGCCGTAGGCGTAGAACCAGCCGGCGGCGGTGCGGGTGCGCTCGCCGCATTTGCCGTTCGGGTAGGAGACGGCGGTGGGGACGCGCCCGCAGGCGAAGGTCAAAGCGAGCTTGCTGCGCAGCAGCTCATAGACGAGCTCCGGCCAGCCCATGCCCGCCATGTTTTTATGGCTCCAGCCGTGGCTCTGGATGCTGACGAGACCGGACTGCGCCAGCTCGCGCAGCTGCGGCTGCGTCAGCTTGTGGGGCCCCCCGATGTCGCCCGCGATCATGAAGATCGTCGCTTTCATATGGTACTTCTGCAGCAGCGGCAGAAGCAGCGTGTAATTGTCGTCGTACCCGTCGTCAAAGGTCAGGATGACCGGCTTTTCATAGCGCTCGAGGTGCGCAAGATCCTCAAAAAAGATCGTCTCATATCCATTCTCGGACAGATACTGCAGCTGTTGCTCCAGCTCCGCCGGCCGGACGAACAGGTGCTCTTCGCCCCAGCAGTCGTCGCCGACCGCGTGGTACATGAGAACGGGCACCTGCCGCCCAAGCTCCGACGGCGCGAGCCGCGCGAGAGAATGTACGTGCAGCAGGACGAGCAGCAGCAAAGCCGCGGGGAACAGCAGCCAGAGCCATTTCCTTTTCACACGCGCAGCTCCTGCGCATCATCCTGCGGGAAGCAGACGATGGCCTTGAACAGATCGCCGTCGATCTCCAGCCGGAACGAGCCGCCCTGCAGCTCGGTCAGGCTCTGCGCGATGGACAGGCCGAGGCCGCTGCCCTCCGTATGACGTGAGCGGTCGCCGCGCACGAAGCGGGCCATCAGCTCCTCCGCGGGGATGTTCAGCTCATATTTGGAGATGTTTTTGAACGTGATCGTGACGATCCCGGCATTCGCGCTGCTCTCAAAATACACCCGCGTGCCGGGCATGGCGTATTTGCAGATGTTCGAGAACAGATTCCCCAGCACCCGGGACAGCAGCTGCCCGTCCGCCTGGATCTTCGGCTGCGAGGGCGCGGGATGGAAGACCGGCTCGAGCTGCGCGGCCTCGAGCTTTTCGAGATAATCCCCCGCCAGCTGGCTCAGCAGTACGTTCACGTCCGTCCGCGCCAGATGCACCGGCAGGCAGCCGGACGAGGCCTTCGACGCCTCGACCAGATCCTCCGTCAGCTTCTTGAGCCGCGCGGCCTGCCGGTTCAGCACGTCCACGTATTCCTTCGCCTTTTCCGGCTGGATGTCCTCTTTCTCGAGAAGATCGACGTAGTTGACGATGGAGGTCAGCGGCGTCTTGATGTCGTGAGAGACGTTGGTGATGAGCTCCGTCTTCATGCGCTCGGCGCGGGTCTGCTCGTCGACGGCCTTCTGGATGCCGGAGCGGATGCTCTGCAGATTTTCCTCGTGCTTTTTGAGCGCGGGCAGCCAGCGGGGGATGGGCTTGCCCTTGTAATCGGTCTGCCCGTCGGCGATGGCCTGCCCTTCCTTCTGTAAAAGTTTCAGGCTCGAAGCGATATACAGGATCACAACGGTCAGAACGCCACGCGAGATCACCCACAGAGCCGGCTGGAACGAGCTGTAATGGTAGCTGTTGGCGAACGAGAGGTACAGGTCGAAAAGACACCAGCCGCACCAGACGAGCATCGTCCGCCAGACCATCGGGATGCGCCCCAGCCCCCGGAAGATCCACGCGAAGACCATGTAGACGATCGTATTCTTGAAAAAGCCCGGCGCCTTCGCCCGCCCCGCGACGCTCAGAAACAGCATCAGCAGCAGCGCAGCGGCCATGACGGCCAGCAGGACGTAATACCAGCCGTCGATATAAAAGATATTCCCGCAGTAGTAGGCCCACAGGAAGAAGCAGGAAAGCAGGATGACGACCAGCAGATCGAGCGGGACTCTGTTCAGCCAGCATTGGTAAATGCCGTCCACGCCCTCCTTGTGCCCCATGGAGCACAGCAGGAAGATGAACAAAAACACACACGCCGCCAGCAGCAGGACCGTCAGCACGATCAGCAGATACCGCGCGCCGATGAACCGCTCGACCAACGTCATGATGTACAGCGCCCGGTCGTTCGGGGCAAGCGGGCTTTTGAGGTAGGCCTGAAAGACCGCCGTAACGTCGCTGCCGTCGTCCAGCGAAATGGTCATGTCCTGCTGGTAATAGGAGGAAGCCTTGCCAGTATAATCGTCCTTGTTCAGCGCGCCTGTGCTGAACAGAATCTTGCCGGTGTCTTTGTCGGTGAGCTTGAAGTAGATGTTGGAGGTGAGCGGGTCGTAGCGCTCGCGGAGCAGGTCACGCGTGATCTTGTCATCGTCGGCCCAGGCGTGCAGCGCCGTCCAGCCGTCGCCGTTCGTCTGCTGCAAAAGATTATTTTCCGCGATCTGCCGCACCTGCTCGCCGCCGTCGGCGTAGGCACCGTAAGTGAAAAGATATGCAGTACCAAGTGCAGATGCGGCAAAAAGAATTGCGAACACGACCAGCAGCGCGATGGCCGTACACTTGGCCCAGAGTTTTCCCTGCAGCTGTTTCATTGCCTGTCTCCTTCCAGCTTGTAGCCCTTGCCCCAGACGACCTTCAGGTAGCGGGGGTTGGACGGGTCGATCTCCAGCTTCTCGCGCAGATGGCGGATGTGTACCGCCACGGTGTTGTCGATCCCGACCGGGGCCTCGTTCCAAACGGCGCTGTAGAGCTCCGCGGGCGTATAGACCTTGCCGGGGTGCTGCATGAGATAGTAGAGAATGTCGTATTCCTTCGGCGTGAGCGCGATCGGCTCGCCGTCGAGCGTGACGCGCTTGGCGTCGTGGTCCAGCTCGATCCCGCCGACCGAGATGACCGACGGCGCCTTGACCGCCGCGCCCAGCTGCAGGAATCTTCGCAGCTGCGATTTGACCCGCGCCAGCACCTCCACGGGGTTGAAGGGCTTTGTGATGTAGTCGTCCGCGCCCACGCTCAGACCGAGGATCTTGTCCGAATCCTCGGATTTCGCCGTGAGCAGGATGACGGGGATGTTGGAAAACTCGCGCAGCTTTGCCATGGCCGTGATCCCGTCCATACCGGGCATCATGATGTCCATCAGCGCCAGCTGCACCGGCTCCTCCCGCACGATCCTCAGCGCGTCCGCGCCGGTATAGGCCGCGTGGACGCAGTAGCCGTCGGCTTCCAGATAAATTTTTAAAGCCGCAACGATATCTTCCTCATCGTCGCAGACCAGAATATGCTGCATAGCGTGTTCCTCCGTCTTCTTCTCTGTGCTATCATCATATCCAAAATCCCATGAACAAACAAGCGGCAAACAGATTAAGATTTGATGAAGAACCGCCACCCAAGGCTCCTCTTGTCAAGGGGAGCTGGCCCGAAGGGCCTGAGAGGTTATCCCGCCGCAGCGGAAATGGCTTCCCCTATGAGGGGAAGCTGTCAGCCGCCAGGCTGACTGATGAGGTGGACAGCGTCACGTAGACACAAGTGCCTCCACCTCATCCGTCACGGCTCCGCCGTGCCACCTTCCCCTCATAGGGGAAGGCAGCGGGGATGTGCCGTGCCCCTTGGCTCCCCTCTCAGGGGAGCTGTCAGCGAAGCT
>DHKK01000037.1:0-1068 GCA_002404795.1 Clostridiales bacterium UBA4696 | reverse complement strand
GCTGACTGAGAGGTTGCTGCAAATTTGATACAACCTCTCCGCCTCGGCTTTGCCGAGCCACCTCCCCTGAAAGAGGAGGCCCTATCGCGCTCGTTCCCCTTGCATTCTTTTGATATTTGTGGTATGAAAGAAGAAAACCACCCAAGGAGGATATGGTATGAAAGTTCTGCTGATCAATGGCAGCCCGCATAAGAATGGCTGCACCGATACGGCCCTGCGGGAGGTCGCGGGGGCACTGCAGGCGGAGGGGATCGACGCCGAGATCTTCTGGATCGGCAACGAGCCGGTCGGCGGCTGCATCGCCTGCGGCGGCTGCGCGAAGGCGGGTAAGTGCGTCTTCGGCGGCACGGTCAACGAATTTGCAGAGAAGGCGAAGGAGGCCGACGGCTTCGTCTTCGGCACGCCGGTACACTACGCGGCGGCCTCCGGCAATATGACCGCGTTCCTCGACCGTCTGTTCTACTCCGCGCCCAAGGAGACCTTCTGCCGCAAGCCCGCGGCCGTCGTCACCTCCGCCCGCCGCGCGGGCACCACCGCGGCCTATGAGCAGCTGCTCAAATATCCCGGCATCACGGAGATGCCCATCGTCTCGTCTTGCTACTGGAACAATGTCCACGGGTCCTGTCCGGAGGATGTGCAGAAGGACGAAGAGGGTCTGCGCACCATGCGCGTGCTGGGCCGCAACATGGCCTGGCTCCTGCGCTGCATCGCTGCCGGCACCGCCGCCGGCGTCCCAGCCCCCCGCCAGGAACCCATGGCCCGCACAAATTTCATCCGCTGAAGCAGCCCAAGGCTCCCCTTCCAGGGGAGCTGTCAGCCGCAGGCTGACTGAGAGGTTGTTGCAGATTCGCAGCAACCTCTCCGTCTCGGCTCACGCCGAGCCACCTCCCCTGAAAGGGGAGGCTTTTTTTCGCACTACCTAAAGCTTCCCCTATGAGGGGAAGCTGTCAGCCGCAAGGCTGACTGATGAGGTGGACAGCGCTGCGTAGATGGAAGTGCCTCCACCTCATCCGTCACGGCTTCGCCGTGCCACCTTCCCCTCATAATGCGAATCAATAGTTGAACAGC
>DHKK01000104.1 GCA_002404795.1 Clostridiales bacterium UBA4696 | reverse complement strand
GCCGAAGGCGACTGATGAGGTGGGCTGTGTCGCGTAAATGAGAGTGCCTCCACCTCATCCGTCACGGCTTTGCCGTGCCACCTTCCCCTCATAGGGGAAGGCTTTCGTACTCAAAAAACAGAAAACCTCCCCGCAAAAAGGTGCAGACCAACAAATCTGGTCTGCACCTTCTATTTCCCGCAAATATTCAAACGCAACTGCTCACAAATCTGTTGTACCGTATCAGGCGGCGCGTAGTCAAAAACTCGTGAGGTGATTTCCGAGTGGAACGCCAGACGAAAACATCGGTTCTCACCTAAATTCAGATGCAGAATGCGCCCCGTAATCCCAAGCGCCCTTTTCTCCCCTATCTTTTCCCGCGCATGGGAAAAGATAGGGCCGCCGGAGGCAACCAGCAGCTGCAAATTTGCGGCAACCTCTCAGTCACCTTCGGTGACAGCTTCCCTGAAAGGGGAGCCTTTGGAGGGCGTTATTCGACCGTGAACTCCGCGTACAGCGTATAGTCTGAGCCGTCGGGCAGGATCACGGGCTGGGCCAGGCGGTATTCGCCGGCATCGAGTTCGCCGTAGAGCGTCTGCCAGTCGTAGTGCAGCGTGCAGACCGCCGCCTCCGGCGCGGCCTCGTCCGTCTGCGCCTGTGTCTTGAGCAGCGCCGTCTCCAGCGGCTGCCATTCGCCGTCCGTCAGCGCCTCCAGCCAGTATTCGCTGCGCAGCGCCAGTGGGGCATCCTCTTCACACGTCAGCTGGAAGTCCGCCGACACGCGTGTGATGCTCTCCGGCACGACCGCGAAGCAGTCTGCGCCCGGAAGCGCCTGGACGCTCTTTTCGCTGGCTTCCGGCGCTTCAGCGGCTGCGGGTTCCTGCATGGCCTCTTCGGGTGCGGCTTCCGCCGTTTCCATCTCCTGCGCGGCCAGCTCAGTCTCCGCGGGCGCGGCGTCCGCGGAAAGGGAAGCCGTCTCCGGGGCGGTCGAGCCTGCGTGGAACATTGGCACGATAAATGCCGCCGCGCCGATCACCAGCGCGCAGCAGGCCGCGAGCGCGGCCCATTTGACCCATACCTGCGCGTGTTTTCTGACCGGCCGGTCGGCGCGCTCAATGAGATCGTCGCCGACGTCGCCGATGGCGCGGAAGATCTTTTCAGCCTGTTCTTTCATACGATGATACCCTCCCCGGCCAGATACCGGCGCAGCTTCTCCCGTGTGCGGAAGAGGATCGATTTTGCCGTGTTTTCCTTGATCGCATACCGCGCGGCGATCGACTGCACAGAGTCGACGTACCAGTACCGCCGCAGGAACATGCTGCACTCGCGCTCCGGCAGTGTCCGCAAAAAGCGGTCGATGGCCTCCGCCAGCTCATGCTCCTCCAGTGCGTGCTCGACCCGGCCCGGGGCCGGAACGCACTCCGACAGCTCGTCGAGCGCCAGCGGCAGCGCGCCGCCGCCGCGCTTTTCCGCATTCTGCCTGCGGCAGCGGTCAAACGACAGATTGCGCGTGATCCTGCCGAGAAACGACGACAGGATCGACGGCCGCTGCGGCGGCATGGCGTTCCATGCGTGCAGCCAGGTGTCGCTGACGCATTCCTCGGTATCCTCGCGGTTTCGCAGGATGTTATGGGCAATGGAGCGGCAGTAGCCGCCGTATTTTGTATCCGTCTCGCTGAGCGCGCGTTCCTCCCGCGCCCAGTAAAGGTCGATGATCGCTGAATCCTCCATATGGGTACTCCTTTCTCTGTCTGTCTATATAAGACGCAAAAAAGCTGCGGTTGGTTTCCTGTCTAGTATAGCATTGCCAAAGTTTTTTGAAAATGCTATACTGAAAAAAATCGTAAAAGGAGGCTTCCCATGGAGCTTCGTGTTCTGGCCGTCGGCGACGTGGTCGGCGACGGCGGGCTGCAGTGTCTGGAAAAGCATCTGCGGAGCCTGAAAAAGCTTTACCGCGCGGACTTCTGCGTGGTCAACGGTGAAAACGCCAGCGGGACCGGCCTGACGCCCCGGCAGGCGGACCGGATGCTGGACGCCGGGGCGGACGTCATCACCCTCGGCAATCATTCCTTCGACCGCCGGGAGATCTGCACGTATCTCGACGACTGCCCGTATATCCTGCGGCCCGGCAATCTGCGGCCGAGTCTGCCCGGCCGCGGCTGGGGCGTATTTGAGACGAAGATCGGGCCGGTCGGCGTGATGAACCTGCTTGGCCGGTGCAATCTGGATTTCCGGCCGGATAACCCCTTCCTCATCGCGGACAAGATCCTGCAGGAGCTGGGGGAGGTGCCGGTCTTCCTGGACTTCCACGCCGAGGCGACGAGCGAAAAGCTCGCCCTGGCCTATCAGCTGGACGGGAAGCTCGCCGCCCAGTGGGGCACGCACACGCATGTGCAGACCGCCGATGAGCAGATCCTGCCGAACGGCACGGGCTATCTGACCGACCTTGGCATGACGGGCCCGGTCCGCTCCGTCATCGGCGTGAGGCCGGAGCAGTCCATTGCCAACTTCCGCGGCGAGCTGACCTCCCGGTATGAGGTCGCGCCCGGCCCGTGCATACTCACGGGCGCGGTATTTACCTACGACGCCGCGGCAAAGCGCTGCACGGGCGCAGAAAGGGTGAGGATCCTTGATTAAATTTCTGCATGCGGCCGATCTGCATCTGGACGCGCCGTTTTCCGCGCTCTCGCCGGAGCAGGCCGCCGCGCGGCGGCAGGAGCAGCGCGCGCTTTTGACCGACCTGGCCGAGGCCGCCAACGCGCAGGACTGCGACGTCGTGCTGCTGGCCGGCGATCTGTTTGACAGCAGCAGCGCGTCGGAGGAGACGCTGCTGGCGCTCCGGCGGGCGCTGGCGTCGATCCACGCGCCGGTCTTCATCAGCCCCGGCAACCATGACTGCCTGCTGCCGGGCTCGGCCTATCTGACGGAAAGCTGGCCGGAAAACGTCCATATTTTCAGGACCGACACCGTCGAGGCCGTGGAGCTGCCGGAAAAGAATCTGCGCGTCTACGGCGCGGGCTTTCCCGCGCGGTTTTGCCCGGCGCTGCTGGAGGGGTTTCAGGCAAAGGCCGACGGCCGGACGAACCTCATGGTCGTCCACGGGAACCCGACGCAGCCGTCGTCTCCGTATAACCCGATCCTGCCTGCGCAGATCGCGCAGTCGGGCCTTTCCTATCTCGCCCTCGGGCATATCCATCAGGCGAGCGGCCTTTTGACGGCCGGCGGGACGGCGTATGCCTGGCCGGGCTGCGCCATGGGCCGCGGCTTTGACGAGCTGGGGCAGAAGGGCGCGTATCTTGGCCGGATCACCGACGCGGGCGTGCAGCTGGACTTTCTGCCGCTGCCCGGGAGAAAATACGAGATCCTCCGCGTGGACGCGGGCGACGACGCGCTGGCCGCCGTCGAAGCCGCCCTGCCGGAGCGGACACAGGACGATATCTACCGCGTGATCCTCACCGGCGAGGCCGCGCCGGTCGACCTGCCCGCGCTGCAAGCGGCGCTGGCCCCGCGCTTCTACGCCGTCGCCGTGCGCGACGAGACGCGGCCGCGGAAGGACCTGTGGCAGGACGCGGCGGACGATACGCTGCGTGGCTTGTTCCTGCAGGCGCTCAAGGCGCAGTATGATGCCGCGCCGGACGACGCCGCGCGCCGCACCATCGCGCTTGCCGCGCGGCTGGGCACGGCCGCCATGGACGGAAGGGAGATGGACGCATGAAGCTTCTGCGCATGACGGCGACCTTTGGCAGGCTCGACCACGAGACGCTGACGCTGACGGACGGGCTGAATCTGCTGCAGCTGCCGAACGAGGCGGGCAAGTCCACATGGGCGGAATTCCTGCTCGCCATGTTCTACGGCGTCGATACCTCCGAGCGGGAAAAGACGGGCGTGCTGCCCGTCAAGACCAAATACCAGCCCTGGAACGGCAAAGCAATGGAGGGTACGATCGAACTCGAGCAGGACGGCCGCCGCATCACCCTGACGCGCACCTCCGCCACCCGCGCGCCGATGAGCGTGTTTTCCGCCGTCTATACCGACTCCGGCCTGCCGGTCGAGGGGCTGACCGGGGCCAACTGCGGCGAACGGCTGCTGGGCGTGCCGAAAAGCGTGTACCAGCGCAGCGCCTTCGTCCGGCAGGCGGGGCTCGGGCTGACGCCGGATGAGAGTCTGGAATCGAGACTGTCCGCCCTTGTCACGACGGGCGACGAGACCGTCAGCTACGCCGCCGCGGACAAGCGGCTGCAGGCGTGGCAGAACCGAGTCAAGCATAACAAGACCGGCCTCATCCCGGACGCCGAGCGGGCGATTGCCGCCGTAGAGGAGAATCTGCAGACGCTCGCGGGTGAGCATCAGAAAAATCTGGAGCTGCACGCGCAGCTGCAGCAGCTGCAGCAGCAAAAAACGAACTGCGAGGCGCAGCTGCGGGCACTGGAGGCCATCGAGACGCAGCAGAAGCGCAAGCGGCTCTACGACGCAAAGCTCGCCGCCCTGCAGGCGTCGAACCGCGAAAACGCCGCCGCCGCGCAGTGCGCCCGGCTCCCGCAGGAGGGAACGCTTCAGACCCTTTCGCAGGAGGCCGCGGCCCTGCTGCAGACTCCGGAGCCGGAAAGACCGGCCCCCGCGCCCGAAAAGCCCGCCTGCCCGCCGCCCTTCAATGGGGTGGACGAGGACCGACTCATGGAAAAGGCGCAGCGCGACATGCGGGAGTTTGACCGCCTGACGGCGAAGAAATACCGCTCGTCCGCGCTGTGCTGGATCTTCGCGATAGCCGGGCTTGCGCTGGCCGCGGTCGGCTGGTTCGGGCTGCACGAGATTCTGATCTGTGCTGTGGACGCGCTGATCGCGCTCGGCTGCGTCGGGCTTGCCCTGCTGCATATGCGGCACAACCGCAGGCGCGAGCAGGAGCTGGATCAGGCGCAGGCGCTGCTGGCGCTCTACGGCAACCGCAGCCGGGACGAATTTGCCGTCCTGGCCGCCGATACGCGCGAGGCGCAGCGCGTCTGGCGCGCGGCATGCAGCCGGGCGGCAGAGGATGCTGCTTCGTATGAGGCCGCCAAACGCCTGCGGGCTGAGCGCACCGCCGCGCTGCTCGGCAGCGTCCGGATGTTCTCGGACGCCGACACGCCCGCGGCGGCGCAGGCCGCGATCGCCAAGGCGCTGGCCGCCTACGGTGCGTATCACGACGCGCAGCTGGCTGCGCGGCAGGCGGGCGCGCAGTATGACACGCTGCGGCAGGCCTTCGGCGAGCTCCCGGAGCTGCCGGATGCGCCGTCCGACCCGCCGGAGCTGACCCGCCCGCAGGCGGAGGCCGCCCTTGCCCGGACGCAGACGCTGCTGGCCGCGGTGCAGTCCCAGCTCGACCAGAGCCGCGGACGGCTGGAGCAGTTCGGCAGTGAGGCGGAGCTGACGGCGAAAAAACAGGCGCTCGGCGAGCAGCTGGAGACACTGAACGAGCGGAAAGCCGCGCTTGAGCTTGCAAGAGCCGCGCTGGAGCAGGCCAATACCGCGCTTGCCGCGCGCTTTTCGCCCCGGCTTGTGCAGGAGGCCTCGGAGATCTTCTCGGCGCTGACCGGCGGGCGCTATGCCCGCGTGCAGATCGACCGCCGGATGAATCTGGAGGCCGGGGAGCAGGACGCCGCCATGCACCGGCTGCTGAGTCTCAGCGGCGGGACGGCGGACGGGCTGTATCTTGCGGTGCGGCTGGCCATCTGCCGGCTGCTGCTGCCGGAGCATGCGCCCATCGTGCTCGACGACGCGCTCGCCATGCTCGACGATACGCGGCTGCGTCTGGCCCTGCAGCTGCTGCAGCAGGAGGCGGCTTCCCGCCAGATCCTCCTGTTCACCTGCCAGAGCCGCGAGGCGCAGGCCTTGCAGAACTGAAAAAATGACCGCCCATCGCAGGATGCTCCTGCAATGGGCGGTATTTTTATTGCGGTCAGGCTTTGGCCGCGGCCTGTGCGGTGCGCAGGCGGCGGCAGCAGCGGATGAAGTAGAGGATCTCCGCTGCGGCGGTGAGGATCCAGGAGAACGGATACAGCAGATACAGCGACGGGATCGTATGGAAATGCGCGAAAAGCGTATAGACCCAGATCACGCGGAACACGCACGAGCCGAGGATCACGATGACGGTCGGCACGAAGCTGCGGCCGATGCCGCGGCAGGCGGCGATGGTGCAGTCCATGAACGCGCTGATGCAGTAGGAGAAGCACATGATCTGCATCCGCTCCATGCCCGCGGCCACGACGTCCGCGTCGTTCGTGAAGATGTAGAGGAACGGCTCGCCGCACAGCAGAAAGCCCACGCCGAGGACCGCCGCGATGAGGAACGAATAGCCGAGGCTGATGTAATAGCTCTTCATCATCCGGTCCTTGTTCCCCGCGCCCCAGTTCTGGCCCATGAAGGTCGAGCAGGCGGTATAGAACGCGGCCATCACGTTGTAGATCACGTTGTCGACGTTGACCGCGGCGGAGTTGCCGGAGACGACGGTGGAATCAAACGAGTTGACGCCGACCTGGATGAAGAGGTTCGCCACCGCGAAAATCATATATTGGATGCCGGACGGGATGCCAAGCCCGAGAATGCGGCCGGCTTCGCCCCCATGCAGGCGCAGGCGCTTTCCTTCCACGCGGCAGATGTCCTGCAGTCGCACCATGTGGATGAGGATCAGCACAGCCGACAGATACTGCGAGATCACGCTCGCCAGCGCGACGCCGTCGGCCGCCATCCTGCAGACGATGACGAAGAACAGATTGAGGATCACGTTCAGAATGCCCGCCGCCGTCAGATAGGCCAGCGGCCGCTTCGTATCGCCGCTCGCGCTCAATACCGCGTTGCCGAAGTTGAAAATGCCGAGCGCCGGCATGCCGAGCGCATAGATGCGGAAATAGAGCACCGCGCCGGGCAGCAGATCGTCCTTCGTCCGGAGCAGCTCCAGCATCGGCGCGGCCAGAAAAAAGCACAGCGCCGCGATCACGAGCCCTGAGAGCGTGCACAGGATCAAGGACGTATGCACGCAGTTGCGCGTGTCCTCCTCCTGCTTCGCGCCGAGGTACTGCGCCACGCGCACGTTGACGCCGTTGGACAGGCCGATGAGAAAGCCCGTGAACAGCGTCACGAGCGTCGACGTCGAGCCGACGGAGCCCAGCGCCGTCGCGCTGGAAAATTTGCCGACCACGGCGACGTCCGCCATGTTGAACAGCACCTGCAGCAGCTGCGAGAAGATCAGCGGCACGCTGAACAGGAGTATGTTTTTGTATAACGACCCTTCGGTCATCGTGATGCCGCCCGCGCGGGCGGAAAGCGATCTGGACATGAAAATCGATCCTCTTTTTGCGTCGTAAAGTTGAAAAAGTCCGAAAAGCTTCCCTATTATAGAGCCTTTCCCCCTGCGCGTCAAGCAGGAAAAATAAAACGCCCGGACGCGCCGCAGCGCGTCCGGGAATAACTTACTTTTCTGCCCGGATGAGGTTCTGATAGAACCGCACCGCGCCGGGCAGGCAGCGGTATTCGATATTTTCGTTGAGCCCGTGCATGCCCCGCATCTGCTCCGGGCCGTAGATCACGGGCGCGAAGCGGATGCAGCTTTTGCAGATGGGCTGGTAGAACTGCGCGTCGGTCGCGCCGGTCATGATATACGGGCTCGCGGCAAGGCCCGGGAAGGTCTCGCCGATGACGCGCGTAAAGAGCGTAAACGCTTCGCCGTGGATATCGACCGGGGGCGTAAAATCATTCGCGTGGAGCACCTCGGTCGAAAGCCTGTGCTTTTCGGCAAGCGTTTGGATGATGGCGAGACTTTCCTGTTCGCCCTGATGGGGGATAAAGCGCATGTTGGCGCCCAGCGTTGCCTCCTGCGGGATGACGTTGTAGGCGTCGGAGCCGGACTGCGTGGTAAACGCGATGGTGGTCCGCAGCATCGCGCCCGCCTGCGCGCTGACGGCGGGCAGCACGAGCTTGAGCAGCGGCGCGAACAGCCACAGATTGCCCAGCAGCAGCCGCAGGCCGAACGAGCTGGCATAGGGCGCGAGCGTCCGGAACATGGCTGCGACCTCCGGCAGGAGCTTCTTTTTGAACGGGCTGTGCGTCTCGACCTCCGTGACAAACGCGGCCAGCCGCGCGATGGGCGTGTGCCTTCCCGGCGCGCTGGCGTGGCCGCCGGTGGACTTCGCCGTGAATTTCACGTCGGCCTTGCCCTTTTAAAACACGCCGACCATGGCGAAGTTGCCGGGGATGCCGCCGATGGGCTCGGAGATGATCGCGCCGCCCTCGTCGCAGACGAGAAACAGCTCCACGCCCCGCCGCTGCAGCTCAGCTACCAGCTTCGGCGCGCCGTCGCCCGCCCATTCCTCCGTGCACGACGAGGCGAGATACACGTCCGTGGGCGGCGTATAGCCCTCGGCCAGCAGTTGCTCGGCCGCCTCAAAAAAGGCCATGACGGAGCATTTCGTGTCCGAAGCGCCGCGGCCCCAGACCTTGCCGTCCGCGATGTCGCCGGAAAACGGCGCGTGGCTCCATGCGCCCTCTGCCGGGACTACGTCCTGATGGCTCATGAGCAGGATCGGCCTCTCCTGCGACCGGCCCTTCCAGTAAAACAGCAGATTCCCGTCGATCTCCGTCTTCTCCAGCTGGGAAAAGACCCGCGGGAACAGCTCCGCGAGCGTTTTGTGGAACGCGCGGAAGCGCGCCGGGTCGTCGCCGCCTGTGTGGGAGGTCGTGTCGACCTGGATCATTTTAGAGAGCTTCCCGGCCAGCCGCAGCGCTTCGGCCTCATCGGCCTGCGGCGGCTGATAGCCGGAGGTCTTCCGCGGAGAAACGAGCGTCCGGACGACGGCGATCAGCACCAGCAGCACCAGAACGCCCGGCAGGATCAACAGATATTTCATGCCTGCGCCTCCTGTTTCTTCTTTTTATAAATGGTGTACGCGATCCCGATGGCCAGCGCGCCCGAGGGGATGATCATAAAGCTGGTGGACGAGATCAGCCCCGGCACGAGCGTAAAGAGCACGCTCATCACCACGAGCGGCGCAATGGCCACGACGATGTTTTTCCGGTAATACTGATACGCCATCGCGCCGAACAGCGCCGGGACGACGTTGGCAAACGCGGGCTGCAGTGCGGGCGACTGCAAAACCGGCTGCAGCGGCACGAGCGCGAGCACGCCGAGCGCCAGAATGACGATCGTCACGAGAGACGACGTGGCGATCGAGAGCGTGGAGACGATCTCGTTTTCCGGCGTGCCGGTCCTGACGCCCGCCAGATCGCGGGCATTCACCGCGCAGGGGATCTTCATGTTGATGAGATTGCCGGTGATGAACGCCAGATAGCCGCCGCCCGCGCCCAGCATCGGCGTGTAGATCAGAAATTCCGCCACGCTGCTGACGGTCCACACCAGACCCACGGACAAAAATCCCCGCGCCGTCGCGCCGAGATCCGGATATGCGCCGAGCAGCGCTCCGATGGCGAACGGCGCGCCCAGCAGCAGCGCGACCGTGATCAGACTCAGCACCCGGCCCAGCCGGTGCGTCTGCTTCGTGTACTGCGCCCAGAGAGCGTCCTTCTGCTTTTGTTCCATAGCCTTGCCCTCCTTACACCAGCCCGATCAGCACGGCGGCCGCCATGCCGGCGAGCATGCTGCCCGCGATCGAGAAATTTTCGACCCATGTGACGTGCTTTTTCTCCGCCAGATACACAAACAGCGCCATCACGCCCGCCGAGACGGCCGCCACGGCCAGCGGCGTCCAGTCGCCGGAGAAGGTGAACCGGCCGTTCGCGGAGATAAAGCCGCCGAGATAGCTGCCGATATACGCGCTCACAAGGCCGATGAACATCGCCGTCATGGCAAGATCGCCGAAGCCCGCCGCCGTCTTTCCGCCCGCAGGGCTGGCGGAGAGCTTTTTCGTATAGCGCTTGTTGAACAGGATCGAAAGCACGATGCCCCAGATGATGCACAGGCTCATGAGCAGCGCGATGGTCGCAAAGCCCGCGGGCGTCATCTCGGCGGCAGACAGGCTCTTCATGCCGACCTGCTCGGCCGCGGCCTGCGCGACCTGCGTCTCATAGTGCAGCGCCCCGATGACCGACAGCCGCAGCCACGGCCACGGCGTGCCGAGACTGCCGGACAGCGCGATCACGCCCAGCAGGATCCCGACGCTCGGCAGCGCCGAAAACGTCGCGCTCGAGACGATCACGCGCTTCATCTTTGTCCGGTCCATCCCGATGGCAAGACCGGCCCTCCACGCGCGGATGAGAAATACGATGCAGATCAGCGCGACGAAGGCGACGATCCCGCCGCAGATTGCATACATCGCCGGGCTGTTCAGCTGCGATAAGATTGACATGGCGAATTTCCCCTTTCTTTTCCTTCTGCGCCCAGTATAGCACTTTTTTGAAGGAAAGCATAGCAAAAGATAAGGGGTTGACAAACGTTTATCTGTGTGGTACGCTGAGGATAACAAATGTTGACCAAGGAGGACGACGATATGGCAGACCTGCATTTATCCGATGGGGAATGGAAGCTGATGAAGGTGCTCTGGCAGCAGTCGCCGCGGACGCTGGGGGCGCTCGTCGCCGCGCTCGCGCCCACGACGGGCTGGAGCAAGGCGACGGTCTTTATGATGCTCAAGCGGCTGATCGCCAAGGGCGCGGTCACGCTGGACGAGAGCGGGAAATACCAGCAGTACAGCGCGGCCGTCGCCTACGCTGAGGTCGAGCCGGAGGAGACGGCGTCGTTCCTCACGAAGGTCTACGGCGGGAGCGTCGGGCTGATGGTCTCCCGGCTCGTCGGCCGCGGCGCACTGTCCGAGCAGGAGATCCGGGAGCTGAAGGCCATTCTGGACGCTGCGGAGCAGCAGGAGGACTGACATGCTGAAAGACGCTTTGACGCTCTCGGCACTGATCGCGGCCGTGCTGCTGGTGCGCGCGGCGTTCAAAAACCGCGTGCCGAAGCGGCTGATCTACGCCCTCTGGCTGGTGGTGCTGCTGAAGCTCTGCCTGCCGGGGACCGCATACACGCTGCCGCTTCTGCCGGCGGAGCAGACAGCGGCGGTACAGCAGACCGAAGCACCGGCGCAGCCCGCGCCCGCCGTGCAGCAGCCCGCGCAGGCCGCCGCGCAGCCGCAGACGCCCGTGCAGCAGCCCGTCTCCCAGCCGCAGGAGACGGTGAAACCGGCGGCAGCGATACCGCTCGTGACCGAACCGGTCCTCGTGGTCTGGTTCTGCGGCAGCGCCTTGCTCGGCCTCTGGCTGCTTCTTACGTGGCTGGTCTTTACCGTCCGGCTGCGCAGGAGCCGCCGCTTCCTCGGCAGGCGCGGCCGCGTCCGCATCTACGCCGCGGGCAGCATTTCCTCGCCCTGCCTCGCAGGGCTGATCCCGGCGGTCTATCTGACCGAGGACGTGGTGCAGACCGACGCGGCGGAGCTTGTCCTGCGCCACGAGCTGACGCACCTGCGGCATCTGGATCCGCTCTGGTCGTTCTGCCGCGCCGCGGCAGTCACGATTTATTGGTGGAACCCGTTCGTCTGGCTCGCCGTACTCATCTCCGGCCGTGACGCGGAGCTGGCGTGCGACGAGGCCGTCGCCGCGAAGCTCGCGCCCGCGCAGCGCGTGGCCTACGCGCGCGCCATTCTGGCGCAGGCCCCGCGCAAGACCGCCGCGCTGAGCCTCGCCGGCCCGCCGGTCAAGGAGCGCATCGTCTTCCTCACCAGAAAGCAGCGCACGAGCGTCCTCTGCGTCGTTCTCGCCCTGCTGCTCACGGTGACGGCCACCGGCTGCTCGTTCGCGGAGCTGACGGCCAGGGGCGAAGACCCGGAAGCGGCGCATCAGGAAGCGCTGAAAAGTGTCCTGAAGACCGACGTCTCGCTCACGCAGGAGCAGATCGACGCGGTCAACGCGGTCTTTGCCGACTATGAGTTGTCGACCGACGACACGCTCGGCCACTTCGCGGTCAACGGCTTCTTCACCTCAACGTATGACGATGTGCGCGAGCTGAACCTCAAGGAGTTCCTCACCTACTTCGGCGAATGCGGCGAGGAGGATATTTCGGAGGAGGAATTTGCGCAGCTGAACGCTGAATGGGGCTTCCAGGTCGACCGTGTGGAGGATTTCCCGCTGCCCATCCACCGGTATCCTGCGTCCGCGGTCGAGGCCGTCCTGCAGCGCTTCGCGGGCATCGACCTAGCTGACCTCAAGGATATGCAGGAGCCGTTCTCCGGCTATACGTATCTTGCAAGCACCGACGCGTTCTATAACACCACCAGCGACTACAGTCCCGGCTATTTCATCTGCACCGGCGGCGAGGTAAACTTGGAAGAGGGATATGCGCGGCTATATGGCAGCACAGCGGGCCGCTTTTCCGGTGAAGCTGTTCTGAAACTGGTGAAGAACGGTGAAAACTGGTATATCCATTCCTTCACCATCGAGTCCCCGGAGGCGGAACCGGCTGCGGTGGAAGAGCCCATCCCGACCACGGAGCCTTCCTACCCGCTTGGCCTTCTTCTCACGCAGGAGACCGCCATGCGGAAGGACGCGTCGGACGCTGCGGAGCTCTGTGACAGCCGGCCCCTGCAGGAGGGGGAATACGTCCAGGCACTGACCGAGCGGACGGTGGACGGGCAGCTCTGGTATCTGGTCGAATGCACGCCGTTTGACACCCCGGCGGACACGCGCGGCTGGGTCAGGGCAGAGGTGACCGAGCCGTACACGGTGGGGAATATGTGGAGCTGCACCGCGCCTTTGTACCTGGTCGACGGTGCGCGGTATTATGATGAAACGGGCACGCACACGCTTTCCGACGCCGACCCGCGCGGGCCGTACCGCATCACGAGCTATGACGAGGCGAACTACCGCTACCATCTCAGCGGCGCGGGCGGTTCGGAGATCGAGATCGGCGGACGTGACATGGTCGAGTTCCCACCCCTGCCCGCGGACGACCCGGAGACGATCGGCTATCAGGTGCAGCAGAAACTGGCCCACGCACGCTGGCAGCAGCCAATGACGGCGGATTATGAAGACCAGATCCGCAGCTTTGAGGGCGCAGATTACCGCGACGGCTGGGGCGTGGGGCAGTACCCGCACTATTACAAGACCCTGGCCGATTTCTTCGTGGAGTTTTCCCAATACCGGGACGTGCTCGAGCCGGACGCGGTCTGGAGCCGCGATCTCGTGGCAGACGGGACGGTCATGCGGATCGACATGCAGAGAGGGGACACATCCGTGGGCCTGTTCTACTCCATCGAGACCCACGACCTCTGCACCGCCCCGGAAGGGGAATAAGCTCCGCCGCAGCGGAAAGAAAGGCTCCCCTTCCAGGGGAGCTGTCAGCCGCAGGCTGACTGAGAGGTCGGCACTCATTTCCTTGGCACTTCCGGCGGTGCGCACTCCTTGGCTCCCCTCCCAGGGAAGCTGGCTCGACGCAGCCGAGACTGAGAGGTTGTTGCAAATTTGCAACTGCCGGATGCCTCCGGCGGCCCCTTCTTTTCCGTCTTGCCGGAAAAGAAGGGGGAGAAAGGGGGCGCTTGGACGCGTTTGGTGCTTTCTGCATCTGAATTCAGGTTGGAACCAATGTTT
>DHKK01000004.1:7107-8231 GCA_002404795.1 Clostridiales bacterium UBA4696 | reverse complement strand
ACGCCGTACTGCTCGACGGCGCGGCGGTAGAACTCGTCAAAGTTCTTGCCGGGGGTCCGGACGTCGATGTAGAAGACGTACACGTCGGTGTCCGGGTATTTTTCGCGGCAGAGCATGGCGTGCTTCGCCGTGTACATACAGCAGATCTTGGAGCAGTAGGGCTTGCCCTTCTCCGCGCCGTCGCAGCGGGAGCCGACGCACTGGACGAAGACGATGGTCTTCGGGTGCGTGCCGTCGGACGGGCGCAGGAGCGTGCCGCTCGTCGGCCCGGCGGCGTTCATGAGGCGCTCAAATTCCAGGCTCGAGACGACGTCCGGGCTCTGGCTGTAGGCGAATTCATCGAATTTGGAAAGGTCGATGGGGTCAAAGCCCGTCGCGGCGACGATGGCGCCGTATTCCTGCTCGATGAAGGTGTCGGTCTGCTTGTAGTCGATCGCGCCGGCGGAACAGACCTTCGCGCACACGCCGCACTTGCCGTTTTTGAGCATGTTGCAGTAGTTCGGGTCGATGGTCGCGACCTTCGGCACGGCCTGTGCGAAGGGGATATAGATGGCGCGGCGGTTGTCCATGCCGAGGTTGAATTCGTTCGGGACCTTCTTCTGCGGGCACTTTTCGGTGCAAAGGCCGCAGCCGGTGCAGACGTCCTCCTTGACGAAGCGCGCCTTGCGGCGGATCTTCACGTGGAAGTTGCCGACGAAGCCGCCCACGGATTCGATCTCGGAGTAGGAATAGATGTGGATCTTTTCGTTCTGCGCGCAGTCGACCATCTTCGGGGTCAGGATGCACGCGGCGCAGTCGAGCGTCGGGAAGGTCTTGTCGATCTGGGTCATCTTGCCGCCGATGGTCGGCTGCTTTTCCACGATATCGACCTCAAATCCGGCCTCGGCGATGTCGAGCGCCGTCTGGATGCCCGCGATGCCGCCGCCGATGACGAGCGCCCGCTTGGTCACGGGACTGCTGCCCGCGGTCAGGGGCGCGTTCAGATGCACCTTGGCGATGGCGGCCCGGCCGAGGATGATGGCCTTTTCCGTGCCCGCCTCCTTATCCTTGTGGATCCAGGAGCACTGCTCGCGGATGTTGGCGATCTCGACCATATAGGGGTTGAGACCTGCCTTTTCGCAGGT
>DHKK01000004.1:0-7000 GCA_002404795.1 Clostridiales bacterium UBA4696 | reverse complement strand
TGGATCTTCTCCTGGATCATCTGCTGGCCGGTCTGGGAACACATGTACTGATAATTGGTGGAGAAAACAACGCCCGGCTCTTTTGCAAGCGCCTGCGAGACTCTCTCCACGTCGACGGTCGCGGCAATGTTGCTGCCGCACCAGCATACGAAGACGCCGATCCTCTGCATTGCGTTCCCTCCTTACTTTTTATATTTGCGGAACGCCGCGGCAATGGCCTGCTGCGGCAGCTCCTCGTCGAGAATTTCCGGGATGCGCTCGGGCTTCAGATGGTCCATGCCCTGCTGGCGTTCGACTGCATTGCGCACGGCCTCGATGAGCTTCGCGGGCTCGACGTTTCTGGGACAGCGCTCGACGCAGGCAAAGCAGCTCAGGCAGGTGTAGATGCCCCTGGAGCTTAAAAGCTCCTCGATCCGCCCGTTTTCGACCATGGAGACGAACTGGTGCGGATGGTATTCCATCTCGTCATACGCCGGGCAGCTCGCCGAGCATTTGCCGCAGCGCATGCACTTTCTGGGGTTCACGCCGGAGATGCGGGTGACAGTGTCGATCATGTTCTGGTTGTTCATGCGTCCTCCTCCCCGCAGCCGAGCGCCTCGGCCAGCAGCTCTGTGAAGTAGACGACCGGCAGCCTGCCGTCCGTGTTGTGCAGCAGATTATAGCTGCACAGGGGACATGCCGTGATCAGCAGCTCCGCGCCCTGCGCGCTTGCGTTGTCCATGATCTTCTGCGCCTGTTTGGCGGCGTAAGCCTTGTTTTCCACGGCCATATAGCCGCCGCAGCATTCGTTGCGCTGTGCGTAGACGACGGGCTCGGCGCCGATGGCGCGGATGAAGTCCTCAAGCATCCGCGGGTTCTCCGGGTCGTCAAACTGCATCTCGCGGCTCGGACGCAGGAGCATGCAGCCGTAATACGCGCCGATCTTCCGGCCCGTGAGGGGCTTCACAACGGCCTTGCGGACATTGTCCCAGCCGATCTCGTCGCGCAGGACCTCGAGATAGTGCAGAACCTTCGTCTCGCCGGCGTAGGGCGTCTCGGGTTTTAAGTAGTTGTTGACCTTTGCGCGGATCTCGTCATTGTGCTGCATGTCGCCGTTCACGCGCTTTAAGACGTGGTGGCAGGCGGAGCACAGCGACACCAGCGGCTGGCCCGCGTCGCGGGCCGCCATCAGCGCGCGGACGGAGGCGAGCCGCGTGGCGATCTCATCGTTTGCTTGCGGATAGACCGCGCCGCAGCACTGCCATTCCGGGATCTCGCACAGCGAAAAGCCGAGCTTTTCCGCGGCGAGCCGCCCGGCCTTATCCAGCTGCGCGCCCCTGGTCTTGAGCGTGCAGCCGGGGAAATAGCTGTAATTCATCTTACCACCCCATCAGATCATGTTCTCCGGGTGGAACACCTCGTCGAAGCGTTCGGCCGTCAAAAAGCCGAGGCTGACGCAGGCTTCCTTGAGAGAGATGTTTTCCTTGTATGCCTTTTTGGCGGTCTTGGCCGCGTTTTCGTAGCCGATATACGGGTTCAGCGCCGTGACCAGCATCAGAGAGTTGTGGAGATTGTGCTCCATCTTCTCGCGGTTGGCGCGGATCCCGACGGCGCAGCGGTCGTTGAACGAGACGATGGACTCGGCCAGCAGCCGCGCGGACTGCAGGAAGTTGTAGATGCAGACCGGCATGAACACATTCAGCTCAAAATTGCCCTGCGAAGCGGCCATCGACACGGCCACGTCGTTGCCCATGACCTGCACGGCGACCATCGTCACGGCCTCGCACTGGGTCGGGTTGACCTTGCCGGGCATGATGGACGAGCCGGGCTCGTTTTCGGGGATGAAGATCTCGCCGAGACCGTCGCGCGGGCCGGAGGCCAGCCAGCGCACGTCGTTGGCGATCTTCATCATGTCGGCGGCCAGCGCCTTCAGCGCGCCGTGGGCAAAGACGATCTCGTCCTTGCTGGTCAGCGCGTGGAATTTGTTCTGCGCGGTGCAGAAATCCTTGCCGGTGAGCGCCGCGATCTCGGCTGCGACGGTCGTGTCGAAGCCCTTGGGCGCGTTGAGGCCGGTGCCGACGGCGGTGCCGCCGAGGGCCAGCTCCTTGAGGGGCTTTACGGCCAGCAGGAGCATCTCGCGGTCGCGCTCCAGGCTCGTTCTCCAGCCGGAGATCTCCTGCGGGAAGGAGATGGGCGTCGCGTCCTGCAGATGGGTGCGGCCGGACTTTACCACGCCCTCGTGCTCCGCCTCCAGCCGGCGGAACGTCGCCGTCAGCGTGTCGATGGCGGGGATGACCTTGTCCTCGATCGCGCAGACGGCCGCGATGTGCATCGCGGTCGGGAAGGTGTCGTTGGACGACTGGGACATGTTGATGTCGTCGTTCGGGTGCAAGAGCTTTTTGCCTGCGATCTCGTTGCCGCGGTTGGCGATGACCTCGTTGCTGTTCATGTTGGACTGCGTGCCGGAGCCGGTCTGCCAGACGACCAGCGGGAAGTTGTCCAGCAGCTGGCCGGAGATGACCTCGTCGGCGGCCTGCTCGATGGCGGAAAGCTTTTCCGTGGTCATTTTTTCCGGGCGCAGGGCGCGGTTGGCCCGCGCCGCGGCCTTCTTCAGAATGCCAAATGCGTGGACGATCTCAGCCGGCATCGTCTCAATGCCGACGCCGATCGGGAAGTTGTTGTGGCTGCGCTCGGTCTGCGCGCCCCAGTATTTGTCGGCCGGGACCCAGACCTCGCCCATTGAGTCGTGCTCCATGCGGTATTCCATAAGCGCGTTCTCCTCTTTATATTATAAATTTTGTGTTCAGATCTCGACCTGACGGATGACGTCCTTCAGCTTTTCGGCGCTCGCGCGCAGCTTGTCGATCTCGCCGTCGGTCAGCTGGTTCAGGATCTTGCCGCGCACGCCCTGGTTGTCGACCAGCGCGAGCGTAGACAGGCAGACGTCGGACACGCCGTATTCGCCGTGCATCATCGTCGAGACGGTCAGCGCGGTCCCGGCGGTACTCTGCACGCACTTGCACAGATGGCAGACCGACATGGCGACGGCGTAGAACGTCGCGCCCTTGTTCTTGATGACCTGCGCGCCGGAGGTCTTGACGAACTGCTCGATCTCCTCGTAGTCCTGGTTCCACTTGATGCGGTCGCAGTCAGGCGAATGCGCCTTGTAGGAGTCGATGTGGTTGTTGGCGATGTGGACGAGGCTCCAGGGAACGAAGGAGGAGTCGCCGTGCTCGCCGTAGACGTGCGCGTGGACGTTCTTCGGGCTGATGCAGAAGCGCTTGGCCAGCGTCGACTGCAGGCGGCTGGTGTCCAGGATCGTGCCGGAGCCGATGATGTGGCTCTCGGGCACGCCGGAGATCTTGTGGAACACGTAGGTCAGCACGTCGACCGGGTTGGAGACGATGATATAGATCGCGTCCGGCGCGGAGGCAGTGATCTGCGGGGTGATGTCCTTGAGGATATTGATGTTGGCCTGCGCCAGCTCCAGCCGGCTCTGCCCGGCCTTGCGGGGAAGGCCCGAGGTGATGATGACGATGTCGGAGCCCGCAGCGGCGTCATAGTCGCCGGAACGGACGATCGTCGGGGAACAGAACGGCGCGCCCTGATAAATGTCCATCGCCTCGCCGAACGCCTTCTGCTTGTTGACATCGATCAGGACGATCTCGGACGCGGTACCCTGGATCATCAGGTCGTTTGCGATCGTGGCGCCGACGCTGCCTGCGCCGATAACAGTGATCTTACTCATAACGCATAATCCCCCTATGCAAAATTGATTTCGGATTCGAACAAAATATACCGATATAATTTTATCGGTTACGATAAAATTATATCGGTATCGGATGAAAAGTACCAATGCTTTTTTACGGCAGGATATGTGCTTTTTGATATGAAAAACCGGGAAATTTTCACCCGCGGTGTCAGACAGACGCCTTGTGATCCCGGACAAACTGAACAAATCCGGCCTCGATCTCGCTCATTGCATATTGTTTGTGATATACCAGCGCATTGAGGTAGAGACTCTGGTTGTCGCTGCAGGGCAGCTGCACGAGATTCCAGCGCTGGATGCAGTGCTCCGGGATGGCCGGGGCGAGCATGTAGGAGTTCGGGATCTTCTCCAGCAGGGTCATCTGCGCCAGCCGGTCGACGCAGTAGATCTTCCGGCGGACAAGCTCCTCGGGCTTGCCCTGCACGCGGAACACGTCGCCGTGGACGATCTCCGGCAGCCCGTCCAGCTCCGCACGCATGACGGATTTCCGCCCCGCCAGCGGGTGCGACTGGTTCAGCGTGACCAGATAGTGGTACTTGCTCAGAAGCTCGAAGCTCAGGCCCCGGGCGCTGGTCTGCTCGTCAAAATAGTCGCGGTATTCCGAGCGGAAACGGATGACGCCGATCTCGGTCTCGCCGCTGGCCAGCGTCTCGAGCGCGATGCGCGCGTGACACTCGCGGATGACCGCGTCGACCGGCTCCGCCTGCGGCAGACCCGCGAGATACTGCGCGGTCAGATCCAGCATGGCGGCCGAGCGGGGGATGCACACGCGCAGCCGGTTCGCCACGGCCCGCTTGGGGCCCAGCGCCTCGATGGCCTCGGTCTCGCGCAGGATGGATTTGGCGTGCTGCAGGAAGATCGTGCCGCGCGTCGTCGGCCGGACGCCGCGGGTCGAGCGCTCAAAGATGCGGAAGCCCAGCATCTGCTCCACGTCGTGCAGGATGCGGCTGAGGTTCGGCTGGCCGATAAACAGGTTCTCCGCGGCCTGCGAGATCGACCGGGTGCGCTCGATCTCAATAATATACTGTAAATGCTGTGTGTTCATGCCGGTACCTCCGCTGCTGTTTTATATCAATTCTAATATACCAATTTCTACGCCGTTTTGCAATGCAGGGGGCCTTGTCGCTCTGCACAAAATCATATACCCTTTTCGCTCGTTTCTTGGTGCTTTTCGCGGCCGGTCCGCAGCGGCAGCTCCACATGGAACGTGTTGCGCCCATCCCGGCTCTCGGCCCAGATCCTCCCGTGATGCGCCTGCACGATCGCCTGTGCGATCGCAAGCCCCAGACCGAAGCTCCCGCTGCGCGTCCGGGCCGGGTCGGCGCGGGTGAAGCGCTTGAAGATCTCCTGCAGCTGCTGCGGCGAGAGGGCCGGGCCCTCGTTTTCGAGCGAAAGATGGCAGCTGTGCCGCCCGCTGCGCTGCAGCTGCAGCCGGACAACGCCGCCGGAGGCGTATTTGCGCGCGTTGTCGAGCAGGATCTCCACGAGCTGGCCGAGCTGCCGCTCGTCGCCGTTTACCGTCAGCTCCGGCTCTACCTGCGTTTCGAGCGTCAACCCGCGCTCATAGAGCGCGGCCTCAAACAGCAGCGCGGAGGTCTCGGCGACCTCGCTGAGGCAGACGGGCGTGAATGCGGCCTGCGGCCGGGCGTTTTCCGCCCGCGCCAGCTCCAGCAGCCGCTCGACCAGCGCGCGCATCTGCTGCGCCATGGTGCGGATGCCGTCGGTGAACTGCTGCTTCTGCGCCTCGTCGTAGTCCGGGCTCTGCAGCAGCTCCGTGTTGGTGAGGATGACGGTCAGCGGGGTCTTGAGCTCGTGCGAGGCGTCGGCGACGAACTGCTTCTGCTGCCGCCAGGCCGTCTCCACCGGGCGGACCGCCCAGCGCGCCAGCAAAATTGCCAGCCCGATCAGCGCCAGCAGACTCCCGCTGCCGATCAGCAGGCTGCTGCGGACAAGTCCCTGCAGCGTCTGCTGCTCGCTGGAGATATCGGCGAAGATCACGCTGCCGTCCACGCGGCAGAAGCGCAGATGATAGGCCGGGATCTCGCCGATGTCTTCCTCGGATGCGGAAGCGGCCTCAGCGACGGTGCGCAGAAAGCTGCGATCGGTCAGATCATAGTCGGTCGAGCCGATCGCCACGAGATTGCCGAACGCGTCGGTCCGCAGCACGAAATACGGCAGACGCACCTGCCGCGACTGCCCGGGCGGGATGGGCTCAAAGGGGTTGGCCGCGATGGCCTGCATCATGCTGAGCGACTGCGCGCGCAGATCCTGCCGGGTCATCGTATAGGACATCCCGAAGATCACGCCCAGCATCACCGCGGCGACCAGCACGATCACAAGAACAATCTTGATGCGGAGCTTCCGAATCATGCTTCCTCCACCTCCAGATGATAGCCCAGCCGCCGCGCGGCCTCGATGTGCACGTTCGAGCCGATGGCCTTGAGCTTTTTGCGCAGGAAGCCGACGTAGACCTCCACGTGGTTTTCCACCGCGTTCGAGTCAAAGCCCCAGACGCGGGCGAGAATGGCCTCCTTGGAGACATTCTGCCCCTTCATCTGCAGCAGATACCGCATCACGTCAAACTCGCGCGCCGACAGCCGCAGCTGCTTTTCCCCGCACACCAGCGTGCCGGAGGACAGGTCGAGCGCCGTATTGCCGTAGGAGAGCTCGTTTACCTCCGCGCCCTGCCGCCGCAGCAGTGCGCCGATGCACGCCAGCAGCTCCCGCGAGTCGAAGGGCTTCGTCAGGTAATAGTCCGCGCCCGCGTTGAGCCCCTCGATCCGGTCTTCGAGCGAGGACCTCGCCGTCAGCATCAGGATCGGCGTTCCGCAGCGCCGGGCCCGCACCTGCCGCGCGACCTGATACCCGTTCAGCCCCGGCATCATCACGTCCAAAATCAGCAGATCGTACACCCCGGTCTCGGCATACTCCGCTCCCGTCTCGCCGTCATAGACCGCCTCGACGGTAAATCCCTTCCCCTCCAGCATCGCCCGCAGCGAATCCGCCAGCAGCTTTTCATCTTCCACGATCAGAATCTTCATATGTGTGTCCTCTTTGAGTTGGTAAATGGATATCTTTTCTGAAAGGCTTCCCCTACGAGGGGAAGGTGGCACGGCGAAGCCGTGACGGATGAGGTGGAGGCACTTGCGTCTACGAGGCGCTGTCCACCTCATCAGTCGCCTCCGGCGACAGCTTCCCCTCATAGGGGAAGCCATCCGCTGCGGCGGGGTTAACCCCTCAGGCGCTCCGCGC
>DHKK01000013.1 GCA_002404795.1 Clostridiales bacterium UBA4696 | reverse complement strand
TTCTCCTCCCTCGCTTTCGCCGCGCTCCTCTTGCGGTTCAACTATTGATTCGCATCCTATGAGGGGAAGCTGTCACCGAAAGGCGACGGATGAGGTGGGGGCAGGGGAGTACAGATGCGCAAAAACGGGGCGGCCTTGCGGCCGTCCCGTTGGGGTGAGGGGAATTATTTCTTCCCTGCGTTTGCTTTTTCCAGATTGATCTGGCGGCGGTTCTTGACGGCGTCTTCCATCGGGTGGATCTCGCCGGCGGCCTGCAGGGCCATTTTGGTCAGCAGCGGGCCGACCAGCTCGTAGATGAGGATGGCGAACAGCGTGATGTTGCGGATGAGGTCGCCCTCCGCGCCGAGCTGACGCGCCGTCACGCACATGCCAAGCGCGACGCCGGCCTGCGGCAGCAGGGTGATGCCGAGATACTTGCAGATCTGCGGCTCACATTTCATGAGCTTTGCAGAGTAATGCGCGCCGAGGTATTTGCCGAGCGAACGCGTCAGGATGTACACGATGCCGATCAGCACGATCAGCCCATCCTTGAACACGCCCAGATCCAGCCCCGCGCCGGAGATGACGAAGAACGCCGCGAACAGCGGACTCGTCCACCGGTCGGCCTTCTCCATGATCTCGCCAGACAGCGGGCAGAGGTTGCAGAACAGCGTGCCGAGCATCATGCACGTCAGAAGCGACGAGAAGCCGATCGTGACCGGGCCAATCTTGAATTCCGCCATGGCCAGTGCCGAGGTCAGGAAGACAAACGCGATGGTCATGTTCAGGCGGTTCGTATTGGAGTTGAACAGCTTTTCCAGCTGCGTCAGCACCCAGCCGCCGAGCGCGCCGAGCGCCAGCGAGCAGACGATCTCGATGAGCGGGTCGATGGCGATGGAGATCACATCGAACGAGCCGGTATTGAGCGCCTTCGCAATGCCGAACGACACCGCGAACACCACCAGACCGACCGCATCGTCCAGCGCGACGATCGGCAGCAGCAGGTCGACCAGCGGACCCTTGGCCTTATACTGCCGGACGACCATCAGCGTGGCAGCCGGTGCCGTCGCCGTGGCGATGGCGCCAAGAGTGATGGCCTGCGCGATGGAGAGCTTGCCGCCCGTCGCAAGCGAGATGGCGACGAGCGTGATATCGACCAGAAATGTAGCGGTCAGCGCCTGCAAAACGCCGATGACGAACGCCTGTTTGCCGGTATGCCTGAGCTCCGACACGCGGAACTCACTGCCGATGGAGAACGCGATGAAGCCCAGCGCGACCTCGGAGATCAGGGACAGGCTGTCCACATCCTCCTGCGTCGGGAAGCCGAGCCCCTCGATGCCGAGAAGCCCCAGGCAGTACGGGCCGATGAGCACGCCCGCGACCAGATACGCCGTCACCGACGGCAGCTTCAGAGGCTTTGCAACACGGGTCATCAGCAGACCCGCAAGAATGGCGACAGACAGGGATAACAACGTACGCATAAAACGTTCCTTCATTTCTTCTACATGATTTTGCACAACTCATTATACGCAAACTTAGACCAAATGCAAGAACAAATTGTAGATGTTGAATGAAATTTTTACGCGTTTTTATACGATTTGAAAGCTTTCATCGGACCGCTGCCTTCGTCTCACTCGTACAGATACACCCGCGCCTCATACGGCCGTGTGACGAAGCTCGCGCCGCTCCCGGCGTCCGGATAGTTGCACAGCAGCAGCTTCATATCGTCCAGCGAGAACGGGTAGGGCGGGCAGAAGCGCACCGGTTTGTCCGTAAACGAGCAGACAACCAGCAGCTTCTGCTCCTTCGTCTCCCGCGCGTAGACGTAGAGCGCGTCCGAATGCCGCTCGTAGACCTGATAGCTGCCGTCGCGCACGACGGGCAGCCGCTTGCGCAGGGCGATGGCCTTTTTGTAGAAGTTCAGGATCGAATCCGGGTCGGCCAGCGCCTGCTCGACGTTGATCTCCGGATAGTTCTCATTGACATAGAACCACGGCGTCCCCGTCGTGAACCCGGCGTTTTCCCCGCCGGTCCACTGCACCGGCGTGCGGGCCGAGTCGCGCGAGGCGCGGTGATAGAGCGCCAGCCGCTTTTCCTCCGGCCAGCCCGGGTGCTGGTTGCGGGTCTGCACGTCCTCATAGAGGCTCGTCTTGTCCGGATACCAGTTCGTCATGCCGATCTCCTGCCCCTGATAGACGAACGGCGTACCCTTTAAAAACAGATAGCTGACCGCCAGCATCTTGCCGCTCTCCACGCGGTACTGTTCGCTGCCGTAGCGCGAGATGACGCGCGGATGGTCATGGTTTTCCAGATACAGCGCGTTCCACCCGCGCCCGTCGAGCTCCGTCTGCCAGTTGGAGAAGGCCCGGCGCAGCCGGTTCAGCGAGAATTTGCGCGGCATGTAGTCCGTAAAGAAGCAGTCGGCGCACATGCACTGGAACTGGATCATCATGTCGATCTCGTTCGTGTCGGACTCCGCGATATAGTCGAGCGCGCGCTGCGGCGTGACGAGCGGGGCCTCGGCGATGGTCATGCAGTCGTAATTGGCCAGCACGTCGCGGCGGAACTCCTGCAGATACTCGTGGATGTGCGGGCCGTGGTTGTAAAACCGGATGCCCTTGAACACCGGGAACAGATGGTCGTCCGGCAGGCCCTCTTTTTTGGAGATGAACGTGATGACATCCTCCCGGAAGCCGTCGACGCCCAGGTCGAGCCAGAATTTCAGGATCTTCTTGACCTCGCTGCGCACGAGCGGGTTGTCCATGTTGAGATCCGGCTGCTTGACGGCGAACAGGTGTAGATAATACTCCTGCCGCAGGTCGTCCCACTGCCAGGCCTTGCCCTCAAAATGACTGTCCCAGTTGTTGGGCAGCTTTCCGTTCTTTTTCGCGGGCCGCCAGATATAATAGTCGGTGTACGGCTCGATGCGCCGCCGGGATTTCTGGAACCATTCGTGCTCGTCGCTCGTATGGTTCACGACCAGATCCATGATCAGCTTCATCCCGCGCTGATGCAGCCCGTCCAGCACGGCCCGAAAGGCCTCCATGCCGCCGTATTCCGGCGCGATGTCCATGTAGTCGGAGATATCGTACCCGCAGTCCGCCCCGGGCGAGGGGTACAGCGGCGAGAACCACACGCCGTCGATGCCCAGCTCCTGCAGATAATCCAGCTTCTCCAATACGCCCCACAGATCGCCGATCCCGTCGCCGTTGCCGTCGCGGAAGCTCCTCGGCCAGATCTGATAAAATACCTTGTCCTTAAACCACCTTGTGTGCTCCATATTCCATTTCTCCCCATTGATCATTGGTTTCCATAACAACAATATTATTGTAACATACCATCCGGATTTCGCCAGTTGGAAACCTGAACAGATTTTGCCCGGTCCTTTCGTCCAAAATTGACACTTGCGGGAACGCGGGAAAAACCATACAATAAAATCAAGTATATCCGCAGGACGAAGATCTGCCCCGGCGGGGGAAGCCTGGGGGAGCGGAAAGCCAAAGCCTCCCCTTGCAGGGGAGGTGGCTCGGCGATAGCCGAGACGGAGAGGTCGTGCCGGGAAGAGACAACCTCTCAGTCTGCTTCGCAGACAGCTCCCCTGAAAGGGGAGCCTTTCCGCTGCGGCGGGGCTAACCCCTCAGGCGCTCCG
>DHKK01000201.1 GCA_002404795.1 Clostridiales bacterium UBA4696 | reverse complement strand
TCAAGGTCGATGCCGTCGGCGCGGATCTTGATCGGATCGAGCGATATGATCCTGCCGACCGTGTAGGTCGGGCGCTGCTCCTTGCTGGCGCGCTGCGAAATATGCCGGTTGATCCCGACATAGGGATCGCGGGCGCTTTCGCCCTGGCTCATGTCAATTCACCTCCCGCGATGCTGCCGGAAACGACGTTCCGGCAGTTGAGTGTCAGCTTGCAGTAGTAATTGCCGCGTTTCCAGGTGTGGACGTCGGCGTCGATCCAGAAGATCCCCTGAAGGCCGGTCTTGTTCTCCCGCACAACGACCGTCTGGCCGGTGATCAGTGAGAGATCTCCGAGGACATCGACGGTGACCGTCTGTGTCATAACGCCGTCGTCCAGGAGCTTTTGCGCCTCTTTGTCAATGTCGACGTCAGAGGAGGCGTTCTCGGTCAAATGGCGCTCCATCATGCCGAAGAGCTTCTGCGCGTCATCGGTACCCACGCGGCGCTGGAAGCTGCCGTCGGCGTCGTAGATGGCCACGCTGTTGACCATGTTTGTCGCGTCCTCCACCGTCCTGGCGTCCATCAGGTTGGATTCGGCCTTGAGTACGATACTGCGCTCGCTGACGTCGCGGATGGCCACCAGAAGGCCTTTCGGCGTGTAGGTGATGGCGTATTTGTCCTCGGTCTGCTGTGTAGCCAGCGTCCAGACCGTTTCAAAGATCTTATCCAGTGCGACGCCCGCAAATTTGCGGCTGATCTTCACGTTGGTCGACGGCAGCGACACAACGGGGATCTCATAGTCGGCGCAGACCTGGCGGGTGATGCTCTCCGGCGTCGCGTCGCGGAATTTATAGGTGCCGTCGTTGCGCCGGCAGTAGATCCCGCGGTCGAAGCACGTGAAGCTCATGCTCGTCTCTTCGCTGCCGGCGCTCCTGCGCAGGATCACCCCGTCAAAAATCGGATCGCCCGAGTCGTCCGTCATCATCACGGCGTCGCCCATCTGAGGGACGGGCAGGCCGGTCGACTCATCAAAGACGATCTCAGCGACGAGCTGGCGCACCAGCGTCGACTTATCGCCGCTCCAGGACCAGTTGAGCAGGATATCCGTAATGCGGCGGGTCGACTGGTCATGTGTCAGATAGATCTCCATCAGCCGCCTCCCAGAAGGATATCCTTCGGCGGCAGCTTGATCGTCTGCCCGACGTAGATCAGGTGCGGATTGCTGATGCCGTTATATTTGGCAAGGGCGTTGTAATAGGTCGACGTACCGTCGCCGTAGGTGCGCCGGCAAAGCATGCTGAGCGTGTCTCCGGAGACGACGCGGTGATAGGTGATGTCCTTTGCGGCGTCGCTTTTGCGGCCGCTGTTGCCGGTATAGCGCGTCGTATTGAGCGTTGCGACCTCCTGTGCCTCCAGATCCACGTACTCGCGCAGTGTGATCGTGCAGTAGACGTCGCCTGTGCCGTCCTGTTCCTTTTCGGTCACGCTCTCAATGTACACAAGCGCATTGATATCGCTTTCCGTCACGATGTACCGCACGGGGATCTTTTCAGCCGCCCAGTAACGCAGCGGCTCCAGATAATAGCCGGGGTCAAGGATCGTCCCAGGCTGGTTGAACGGATAGTCCTGAGAGGGCAGCAGACATTCGATCGTGCCGCTGTGCCGGCTGCGGTTGCCGGGGAGGTATACGTCGCCGAGCTGCGAAATATTGATGGTCTCAATGTTTTTGCCCGTCGTCCACTCGTAAGAGGCCGGCGTGATCGGCAGCGTCAGCACGTCGCCGTTGGCGATAAAACAGAATTGCATGGCACTACCCCCTCATGTTGGCTTCTTCCAGCTTGTTGAGCATTTCTTGCGCTATGCGCTGAACGTCTGCCTCCTCGCGGATGACAGTACCGTTCATGACGATCTGGATGCCGCCGACGCCGTTTTTCTCCTGTCTGGCTTCACCGGCCGTCAGGACCCGCTCGCCCTCGTGCAGCAGCGCAGGGAAGTTATCATAGGGTACGTAATCCAGACCAACGGCATAGCTTCCGGCAGAGGGATACATCGTGTTCAGCGGGTCCTCGCTGGCCGACGAGAACTGAAACGGATTGCCGATACCTGCCGCGCGGCCTTTGCTGAATTCCTGTCCCAGCGTATAACCGGCGTCCCAATAGGCGCTGTTGAGCGACGTATCGTCGCGCACAGATTCGATCAGACTCAGCTCCTGCGCGAGCTCTTCGTCCTTGCCTTCGTTGGCGTTATACTCGTTCATGCCGTCGATTTTCGCCTTCATCAGGATTCGGCCCATCTCGGCGGCGTTACCTTCAGCCTTGGCAGTCTGATACTCTTCGCTGCTCATAGCGGCGTTCATGGCGTCGCGGATATATTTTTCCTTGGCATTCTCAAGAGAGGCTTTCCATTCGCCGATCGCAGTGTAGGCCTCCTGCATCTCCTGGCCTTTCTGACTGGAGAGCCATCTCTTCTGATCCTGCATCCCCTGCATGCGCGTCTGGTTGTAGCCTTCGCCCATGGCGTTGTCGAGCTCCTGCTGTAAACCCTCGATGGTCGAAGAAAGGCCGCTGAAGGTTTTGGACTGCGCTGCCATCGACCCGGCAAAGCTGTCCGAGAGCGCGTCCAGAATGATCCTGGCAGCGTCCTGTCCGGCAACTTGACCCTTGGAGATCATGCTGTACATCGTGCCCTGATCCACGCCGTAGGCGTCAGAGAGCATTCCGACCGCGCCGATACCGCGGTCATTGAGGATGTTGAGGTATTCGAGCGTCGTCTTGTTGCTGCTCTTCATGCGGCCGATGGCGGTAGCCACGGCAGTCATATCACTCGTAGACTGACCGAGCGCCGCGCCGGCGTCGCCGATGGTCTGCAAGACCGGCAGGATGCTGTCTGCATCATAGCCGTAGGTCGCGAGCGTCTTGCTCATGCTCGTCAGGTCGTCATAGAGAAACGGCGTCGAGTTGGCCATGCCGACAAGGTTGGATAGATAGCTGTCCGCGGTCTCTTTGCTGCCGAACAGCGTCGCGAAGGAGATCTTGTCGGTCTCGCGCCCCGCGGCGATCGAGCTGCCGCTCGTCAGCGACTCGCTCTGCGCGTCCAGCTGCTCCTGCACAGCGTCCTGTACGTAGGATTTGAAAGAGGAATCCTGCGATTCGTAGCTCTGCGAATACCCGCTAATACCACCAGAGATAGCGCCAACGCCCGCGCCGATCAGCGTACCCATCGGCCCGAATGCTGACCCAGTTATTGCGCCGGAAAGCACGGAGGAGATCATGCTGGATGCAATGGCACCGGAATCGCTCCCGATTGCACTGCCGATTTTTGCGTTCAGGGCGCCTTGTGCTGCGCTGCCTATTGTCTGAGCCGCTTGCATAGTAACGAGTGCATTTGTGATCGACTTGAAGCCGCCGCCTATGCCGCCCGAGCTATTCATGGACTTATTGGCTTTCGTGTCAAGGTTCTCGATCTCCTTGCGGGCCTTTTCGGCTTCCTTGCTGACGGAACGGAACTGATAGGATAAGTTATCGAAGTTCGCCTGTGCGGCCTCCATCTTGAGACCATCCATGGCATCCTGCGTCTCATTGAATTTTTTCTTTGCTTCGGTCAGCTCTTTTTTCGCTTTATCGAAATTTGCGTTGAGCGTTGCTTTCTCTTTACTGAGAGAATGCGCTTTGTCCTGAAGCTCACGGAGCTTACTGCCGAGATCGGCGGCGTTCTTCGCAATCGTCTTCATCCCATCAGAAGACTTGTCTTGCGTTTTGATCACGATTGAGGTTTCTGGCAATTCTTTCACCGCCCTATCATTGACTTTGTTGAGAAAATACGTATAATGAAAGCAAGGAGCGTGATACCTATGACGAAGACATCCCTCATCACGATAACAGCCTCACTTCTGATCGTAGTATTGATTTTACTTTTTGTTTAGAGCTTCAGCCGTCCAATCGGGCGGCTTTATTTTTTGCCCCGCGTGACCTTGATGGCTTTGCCGCGCGGTGCGGGGCGGCCGCGTGAAGCAGCCTCATAGGAGGACAGCGCCCAGATGAGGTCCTTTTCCCCCTGCGGGCGGTTATAGTAGTCGCCCGGCAGGATGCCGTGCACATGGAAAAGGTAGTAGGCAAGCCCCAGCTCCGGGTCGCTGCCCTCCGTCAGGCGTTTTTTAC
>DHKK01000189.1:6096-6218 GCA_002404795.1 Clostridiales bacterium UBA4696 | reverse complement strand
CCGGACATGGCCAGGATGCGGCAGGGAACGCCGGAAACGGAGGACGGGATCTCGACATAGTTCGGAGTCTTCTGGTACAGGCCGCCATACTCCTTGGCTTCGTTGTGCCAGTTGATGCGGAA
>DHKK01000189.1:0-5992 GCA_002404795.1 Clostridiales bacterium UBA4696 | reverse complement strand
GGGATCAGGTCCGGGTTCTGCATCTGCGCGATGGTCGGGATGATGATGTTGTTTTCCTTGGCCTTCTGGATGTTGTGCGCCAGGCCTTCCTTGTGGATGGTGAGATCGATCTTGCTCATAGTTCGTTTGTTCCTCCTGTTTTACTGTTATCTAGATATGAATAGAGAGTGTACTTGGATATGCCGAAATGCTTCGCTATTTTATCGCCGGATTTGGTAATCAGAAGAGCGCCGGAATTACTGAGATAGCGGATGGCCTTGACCTTGTCGTCTTTCGTCATCAGCGCGACCGGTTTTCCAACCAGTTCGTCCGCCTGCCGGATGAGGTCGTCGAGCAGATCCGCCACGTTGAGCGTGATGCGCTCAGGTTCGCGGCTCGCGTGCTGATCGGCCGAGATGAAGTCGTGCAGCGAGTTTTCAAACAGCTGCATCATGGAAATGTCATAGTTGATCCCCAGGATCCCGGAGACCTTTCCGGACTCGTCACGGATATACACAGAGGAGGATTTCAGGATCTTTCCGTCCTTTGTGCGCGTCAGATACGCAAGCTGATCCCGTGCGCTGTCATCCTCGTGCCCCAGCTGCTCCAGCACCACATGGGAGGGCCCATCGCCCACCTTGCGGCCGGTCACATGCCCGTTTTCGATCGCAACGATCGAGGAATAGGCGCTTTTGCCGGAAAGCTCATGGATCACCACTTCGCAGTTGCTGCCGAATTGTGCTGCGATCGCCTTTGCGATCTGCTCCAGCAGGTCCAGTAATTTCGCGTCCAATCTGCTATCACCTCCAGATGTTATCACCGAGTAGAGTTTGGTACTAGCGTCAGCTGACAAGGACACACATGCCCGCCGGACGTTCTGGCCCGCCTTTCGCTGCGTTATCGTCCTTGACTTGCGTCAGCAAGCCTGCGTCCTCTGCCTTGCGAAAAACGTGCCAGAACGCCCGGCGGGTCTTCGAGTTTTCCCGGAGCATGGACGGCGGCTGGCAAGGCAGACGAGGCAGATGGGCTGTCGCCCATCAACGAGGATAACGACGCCGGCGGCTGTTCAGGCCCGGGAAAACCATGTGGGCCCTTGTCAGCTGACGCTAAATTTATCATACCAGTATCAGAAGCAGATTGCAAGGAATTTTCAAAAATATTTTTAGGCTAACAAAAAATTTGTCGCGCTTCAGGCCAAGCACATGGGGAGCGCCTTGCAGCGCTCCCCGGACATGCGTAACGATCAGTCCTTGCCGATGTAGGGCAGCGGCTCGGAAATGGGTCTGGTCTTGAGGATGTACTTGTCGTTGTAGTCATGGTAAATTTTCATGAACACGCCGGAAAGTGCGATCAGAGCGATCGCATTCGGAACGCACCACAGACCAGAGGCAATGTCGACGACAGTCCAGACCAGATCCGGCGTGTTGCCAAGCGCAATGAAGCCGGGAACCAGCCAGAGCACGCGGATAAGGACCTTGAAGATCTTAGAGGTCTCCATCTTCGGGAAGATGTAGAAGAAGGCGGATTCATAGTTGATCTCCCAGCCGACCATCGTGGAGAATGCAAACAGGGCCAGCGGAATGGTGACCAGCAGGTTGCCGATCGTGGCGCCGTAGGTCGCATCAAAGGCCGACATGGTAAGCGCTTCTGCCTTGATGCCGGAGGCCCAGATGTCGCTGCCGGAGCACATGATGGCAAGAGAGGTCATGGTGCACACGACGATGGTGTCGACAAAGACCTCGAACGAGCCGTACATGCCTTCCTTGAACGGATGGTCGGTGATGGCAGTCGCGTGGGTGATGGGGGAGGAACCGCAGCCGGCCTCGTTGGAGAATGTGCCGCGGGCAGCGCCCTGACGCAGGGCCAGCGCAAGCGTCGAACCGGCCAGACCGCCGATGGCGGGCATCGGAGCGAACGCATACTTGAAGATCGCTGCGAAGGCCTGCGGGACGAAGCGGATGTTGACGATGATGACGCCGAGCGCGCCGACAACATAGATCAGGCACATGGCCGGGGTGATCTTTTCGCAGAACTTGCCGATGCTCTTGACACCGCCGATCAGGACGATGCCGCAGATGACAGCAGCTACAACTGTCACGACCCAGGCGGGAATATGGAAGGTGCGCTCCAGCGCAGTAGACATGGTATAGGGCTGCGCAAAAGCCGCAGTGCCGAGACCGCCGAGGATGATGGTGACGGCGAAGAAGATCGCCAGCGGCTTCCACTTCTTGCCCATGCCGCGCTCGATGTAGTACATCGGGCCGCCGTAGTAGACGCCGTCTTTGCCCTGGATGCGGTAGTACTGGCCGAGGGTGACCTCGACGCATTTGGTCATCATGCCGAGCAGGGCGATGACCCACATCCAGAACACAGCGCCCGGGCCGCCGACGACCATCGCCGTCGCGACGCCTGCGATATTTGCGGTGCCGACGCAGCCGGCCAATGCGGAGCAGACGGCCTGCAGCGGGGTGAGCGTGCCCTTGTCACCGGAAGCGCCGCCGCCCTTTTTGAACATTTCACCGGCAGTGTTTTTCAGAATATATCCCATTTTGCGGATCTGGAAGAACTTTGTGCGGATGCCATACAGCAGACCGACAATGCCCAGAAGGATCAGTACGGGTGCACCCCAGAGGATATTGCTAAATCCAGTTAAAAACTCAGCCATATTTGTCTCTCCTTTTTCTGTTTCCTGTTCTTTTTGCGTTTCTCTTTCTATTGCCAGCCCGGGCGAAGCATCTTATTTGGTCAGCTGTGCGAGGATGCATTCAAAGCCCTTGCAGGCCTTGGTCAGCTGATCGATCTCGATGTATTCGTCACGGACGTGTGCAAGACTTTCGAGCGACGGGCCGTAGCCGATGCAGGGGATGCCCGCTTCGCCGCAGAAGCTGCTGCCGTTGGTGCAGAATGCGAAATGAGAGAGTTTGGCCTCGATGCCGGCGTCCTTCAGACCCTTCATCGCGCCCTGGACGAGTTCGTTGTCCTCGTCCACGACCCAGGCCGGGAAATAGCGCTTGGCGCGGATCGTCTCGCCGGTCCAGCACTTCTCCTCGCCCTCGGCCAGATAGCAGCGGGCCTTGAGGCCGGGATGCTTTTCCTGCGCGCGGGCGATGGCTTCGTTGACCTGGCCGAGGATGACGCCCTCGTCCTCGCCGACGAGCGTGCGGCGGTCAAAGGTCGCGCGGCACAGCGACGGAACGACGGATGCGCCGGGATACGGTCTGGAAATGATGTCGGTGAGCTCGAGAATGCCCTTGCCGAGCAGCGGATGCTCGTTCGGGACGATCTTGCGGATCTCCTCAATGACGGCCATCATCTCATAGACGGCGTTGACGCCCTTTTCGGGGTTGGAGGAGTGGCAGCTGACGCCCTCGGTCTCGACGACGACCTCTGCCCGGCCGCGCTGGCCGCGCTTGACCGTGGTGGTCGTGGCCTCGCCGATGATGACGAAATCGGGCTTGGCCAGCCGCGTGATCTCGCGGGAGGAGACGCCCTCGAAGCATTCCTCATGGACGGTGCAGGAAACGCAGATCTTGCCGGCGAAGTCCTTGCCGGTCTTTTCCGCGTAGCGGGCGGCTGCCGTGATCATGGCGCAGTCGCTGCCCTTCATGTCGGAGGTGCCGCGGCCGTAGATCTTGCCGTCTACGATCTCGCCGCCGAACGGGTCGTGCTTCCACTGCGGCGCGTCGATCACGTCGACGGTGTCGATGTGGCCGTCCATCAGGATCGTCTTGCCGGGGCGCTTGCCGTTGATGGTGCCGAGCACGCTGCCGTATTTGTCGATGATGACCTCATCAAAGCCGTACTCTTCCATCTTGCGCTTCATGAATTCCGCGACGCCCTTCTCCTGGCCGGAATAGCTGGGGATCCGGACGGCCTCCTGGCAAAATTCGATCAGCTGTTCGTTGGTGTACATACTGCATCCATCCTTTCTTCTGATATATTCATGCGTGTCGATCGGCGATGTGCAATGTGCGATATATTGCATAATGCAAGCATAGAACAGCCGCGTTTTTTTGTCAAGATACGACCGTGCCGACAGCGGTGAATTCTATGTTTTACAAAAAAATCGGGCCTGAAATTTGGTGAAAAACACAGAGCACCGAAGCGTTTTTTCGCTTCGGCGCTCTAAATTTAACCAATATTAGGATCCGGCTTCGCCCTTGCCGGTGGCCTCGGCCTGCCGCAGGCTCTGCATGGTATCCTTGAGACTGCCGTTCATCGATGTGAGCCAGTGCTCGCGCATGAGCGTCTTGGCCCGCTGCGCGTCCCTTTCCCGCAGGGCATCCAGGATCCCCCGGTGCTGGGAGGCGGAGACGCGCCGCATGGTCGGCAGGTGGAAGAAATGATAGCGGATACGCTGGATATGCAGGACCAGCATGTGCGAGATCTCCGCGATGTATTCGTTGTCTGCCGCGTCGATGATCAGCTCGTGGAAGCGGGTGTCGTGGGAGATGATCGCGGCAGTGTCGCCCTTGATGTTGGCCTCGGCGGAGGCCTGCAGCTCCTGCTCCAGCTCCTCGAGCATGGCGTCGGTCAGATTCCGGCAGGCGAGCTCCGCAGCCAGCGCGTCGATCTCCGCCAGCGGCCGGTAGCATTTTTCAAAATCCTCCACGTCGAGATCCGCGACCACGGTCGCGCGGCCGGGGATCACGCAGACCAGCTTCTGGTTCTGCAGCAGCTGGAGCGCCTCCCGCACGGGCGTGCGGCTGACATTGAAATAGGAGGCCAGCTCCGAATCCAGGATCTTCTCGCCGGGCTTCATGACGCCGGTGATGATCCAGTCGCAGACCGTCTGATAAACAACACTTTTTGCCGACTGGCGCTGCAGCGCCTGCGGGCGTTCCGGGATGGGCATGCCTCCGCCTCCTGTCAATTTCTTAATTTAATGTGAAAACTAATTTATTTTATCATACTCCGGCGGTGTTTGCAAGGAAAAAAGCTGCCGGTCCCGCCGTGGGGAGGGGAGAAAACCTTAAGACCATAAAAAATTTTAGGTTATCAAAAATTTTGTTTGACATCTGCCTCTCATGTGGTATAGTGGTATCAGAAGCGGTCTGCACGGCAGACGCAGCACAAGTGAAAGAAAGATATTATAAATTGGGAGGTACCCTGCGTTTATGAACTATGATGCAATCAAGAAGGCAGCGGAAGGCTACAAGGCTGATATGGTGAAGTTCCTCCGCGACATGATCGCAATTCCGTCGGAATCCTGCGAGGAAGAGGGCGTTGTGAAGCGCATTGCCGCCGAGATGGAAAAGCTGGGCTATGACAAGGTCGAATTCGACAAGCTCGGCAACGTCATCGGCTGGATGGGCACGGGCGACAAGATCATCGCCATCGACTCCCACATCGATACCGTCGGCATCGGCAACCGGGAAAACTGGACCGCCGATCCCTACAAGGGCTATGAGACGGACGACATCATCTACGGCCGCGGCGGCTCCGACCAGGAAGGCGGCATGGCTTCCGCGACTTACGGCGCCAAGATCATGAAGGATCTCGGCCTCATCCCCGATGGCTACAAGATCATGGTCGTCGGCTCCGTCCAGGAAGAGGACTGCGACGGCATGTGCTGGCAGTCCATCGTCAATGAATACTTTGGCGGCCCGGAAGACGCCAGAAGCAAGATCGAGTTCGTCATCTCCACCGAGCCGACGGACGGCGGCATCTATCGCGGTCATCGCGGCCGCATGGAGATCCGCGTCGACATGCACGGTGTTTCCTGCCACGGCTCCGCGCCGGAGCGCGGCGACAACGCGATCCACAAGATGGCGGAGGTCATCCTGAATGTCCGCGATCTCAACGAGAACGACGCCGGCGATGACAAGGAGATCAAGGGCCTTGTCAAGATGCTCGACCCGAAGTACAACCCCGAGCACTACGAAGACGCCCGCTTCCTCGGCCGCGGCACCTGCACCACCAGCCAGATCTTCTATACCTCCCCGTCCCGCTGCGCAGTCGCCGACTCCTGCTCCATCTCCATCGACCGCCGCATGACGGCCGGCGAGACCTA
>DHKK01000077.1:13680-16594 GCA_002404795.1 Clostridiales bacterium UBA4696 | reverse complement strand
TTTCAAGGATTTTTCTGGAGCTGCTGGGCAGATTCGAACTGCCGACCTCGTCATTACCAATGACGCGCTCTACCGACTGAGCTACAGCAGCAGGTTGTCTTTCTCAAGAGCGCTCCGTTATTATAGCATAAAGTCGGGATTTGTCAAGTGTTGTTTTCAAATTTTTTCGCCGGTCGGTTTTCCGTACATGTCGGCGCCTGTCCGACCGTCCTGGTGTGGCCTTCAGAAAATTGGTGCAAATGTTCACAATTCCTTTTCTCCTCGTTCATAGTTCGGACATGATTGTCCTGTATATTCAGAATCAAGGATTCACCCAATCCTCTCTTTCTTCTCTTTTTCTTTTCTTTCTTCAAACAAAAGCCCGCGGCTCATGCCGCGGGCTTTTGTTTGCTCATTATCGTTATTTCGTGTAGTCGAACTCAAAATCGTAGATGCTGACCGTATCACCGTCTTCGATCCCCTGCTCTTCCAGACGGTCAAAGAGGCCGCTCTTGCGCAGCTGGCGATCAAAGTACATGCGGGATTCATAATCGTCGAAGTTGATATCGTTCAGGAGCTTCTGGAGCCACTGTCCGGACACGACCCACAGATCGTCATAGCGTTCGATCCTGAGGTCGTTCGCGTCGCCAGCCTCCGCCAGCGGCTTGACATACTCCGGCTCATAGATCGTCACGGGCGGCAGCGCCGCGAGCTTGCCCGCGATGGTCTTCATGAGCTCGCGCGTGCCCTGCGTGGTGGCGGCGGAGATCACGTAGAATTCGTAGCCCTGCGCCTCGACGTGCGCCTTCAGCCGCTCGAGATTGTCGCTGTCCGGCGGCAGAAGATCCGCCTTGTTGGCCGCGACGATCATGGGACGCGCGGCAAGGTCCGGGGAATACTGACGGAGCTCCTCGTTGATCTTCTCAAAATCATCGACGGGGTCGCGGTCTTCACTGCCGGAGACGTCGACGATATGCACGAGCAGGCGGCAGCGGTCGATATGCCGCAGGAAGTCGTGGCCGAGGCCGACGCCGTCGGCCGCGCCCTCGATGATGCCGGGGATATCGGCCATGACGAAGGATACGCCGTCGGCGACGTAGATGACGCCGAGGTTCGGATAGAGCGTGGTAAAATGATAGTTTGCAATCTTCGGGTGCGCGTTGGACGTGACGGACAGAAGCGTCGATTTGCCGACGTTCGGGAAACCGACCAGACCGACGTCCGCTAAGAGCTTCAGTTCGAGGATCACGTCGTGTTCCTCACCGGGAAGGCCGGCCTTGGCAAAGCGCGGCACCTGCCGGGTGGGCGTAGCGAAGTGCTGGTTGCCCCAGCCGCCGCGGCCGCCCTTGCAGAGGACGAAATCATCGGAGTCGGACATATCCTTGATGATCTCATTCGTGGCCAGATCGCGCACGACGGTGCCTCTGGGCACTTTGATAATCAGGTTCTCGCCGTTCTTGCCGCGGCAGCGCTTGCCCTGCCCGTTTTCGCCGTTCGGCGCGGTATATTTGCGCTTGTAGCGGAAGTCCATCAGCGTCGACAGATTGTCGTCGACACGCAAAACGATGGAACCGCCGTTGCCGCCGTCGCCGCCGTCCGGGCCGCCCGCGGCCACGTATTTTTCCCGGTGAAAGGCCACCGCGCCGTTGCCGCCCGCGCCGGCCTTGACCGAGATGCGTACTTTATCAATAAACATATGCTTCGTCTCCTTTCAGATGAAGCTCGTAAAACGCTGCGTCAAATGTTTCACTGCCGTCAAAGCGGCTATACTGGCCGTAATGCGTCAGTTGAAAGCCGAACTTGCGTGCAACGTTTCCGGATGCCGTATTCAAAACTGCGTGGGTCAGCGCGAAATCCCGCACACCGAGGCTGTGATAGGCCCACGCAAGCATTGCCTGCGCCGCCTCCGTCGCGTAGCCCCGCCCCCAGGCATCACGCCGGAGGTTGTAGCCCAACGTATGCACGCCGTCTTCATTTTTGCCCACGCCGCCCGTACCGATCAGTTGTCCGTTGTCCTTGCGGTAAAACCCGAATTCCAGCATATCCGGTGTGATCGACGCGATCCATGCGCGGGTATCCTCGATGCTTTTATGCAGCGGATAGGGCATATACCGGTTCACCGCCGGGTCGCTGGCCCAGGCGAAGACCGCCGGTGCATCCGCCTGCGTGATCGGCTTGAGCACCAGCCGCTGCGTTTCAATTCTCCGGTTTTCCATGAAAAATTGCTTCCTCCAGCGTATGTTCCCAGATCTCCGGGTAGTTTTCGCGGTAATAGCGCGCGCGGTCAGAATCCGGGGCTTTCCATATCTCTTTTTTCCGAATTTCTTCGGAGATGGCCTTTTCCAGCCAGGCGCGCTTCTTTGCGAATTTTTCCGGGTCGGACGCAAAATGCGCATAATCGAGCAGCAGGATGTTTCCCGCCGCCTGTTCCTGCAAAAACGCCTCATAGGCGTCTGGGATGTATTCCGCGCCAGTGATGCGGACGGGCTGTGCGGACACGAACTCGTTCGGAATTTCCGTTTTTTCGTAGTCGCCGTCTTCACAGGTGTAGAGCCACCCGATCCTTCCTGCATAGAGCTTTTTCAGCGCGTCCGGGAATGGATTGTCAAAATACAGCTTCCCCTGCCGGGTATAGCCGTATGCGTATTCATAATTCCGGATGAGGTAGAACAGCGCCATCGCGCGCAGCGATGTCAGGCAGACCTGCGTGGGCTTGTCAAAATACGGGGACTTTCTCGGTTCAAGCATTTGCAGTCCGCCTGCCGGAGAAGCGTGATAGTAGGTCATGCTGTCACACCTTTCAAGAAAAAACCCCGAACGGGAGTCGTTCGGGGTTTTTACAACAAAATTACTGTTCTGCGTAGACGGAGCACATCTTGCGGTCCTTGCCCATACGCTCGAACTTGACCTTGCCGTCGATCAGAGCGAACAGGGT
>DHKK01000077.1:4177-13639 GCA_002404795.1 Clostridiales bacterium UBA4696 | reverse complement strand
ATACCGACGTTGTTGCCCGGATGAATGTGCGTGCCTCTCTGACGAACGAGGATGTTGCCAGCCAGAACGAACTGACCGTCAGCGCGCTTCGCGCCGAGTCTCTTCGATTCAGAATCACGGCCGTTCTTGGTGGAGCCGCCGCCTTTCTTGTGTGCGAAGAACTGGAAACTCATGTTAAGCATCGTTTTGCACCTCCAAAACTTCGATATAATCAGGATAGTCATCCCGCAGACTGCACAATGTGAGCATCATGCCGGAGAGGACCGCCTGTACGGCCTCTTCGCTTTCACAGGTCGCGGGAAGGGTCAAGGTGATCCGGGCCTCGTCTTCGTTCACCCTGGTCTTTGCGTGCTCGCCCAGCACATCATTGATGGTACACTCGGCAAGCTTGACGGCTGTGGAGACGGCCGCGCACACGATGTCGCTGCCTTCCTCTGCATAGCCGCTGTGGCCCGAACAGCAGAATCCGGTGATCCTGCCCTCGTGATCGAAAAATTCGACGCGTGTCATAATTTACAGCGCGATCTTCTCGATCTGCACCTTGGTGTACGGCTGTCTGTGGCCCTGGAGGGACTTGGAGTCCTTCTTGGAGCGGTACTTGAAGACGCGGATCTTCTTGCCCTTGCCATTCTTCAGAACCTTAGCCTCAACCTTAGCACCTGCAACTGTGGGCGTGCCGAACTTGGAGTCAGCGCCGTCAACAACTGCCAGAACCTGATCGAAGGTCACGGTTTCTTCAGCCTCCGCCGCGAGCTTCTCGATGTAGATCACATCGCCCTCCTTGACGTTGTACTGCTTACCGCCGGTAACGATAATAGCCTGCATATTCGTTTGCACCTACCTTTTCTTTGTAGACTCGCTCTTGAGGTGTGCCGGAGCAGCTTCTGACCTCTTTAATGCGGCTTAAGAATTATACCAGAGAAGTTTTGGCTTGTCAAATGCTTTTTTGCAGAAATTCTAAGATTTTTGCGGCTTTTCCGCCCGGTCAGTCCAGATGGACGACCGGGCTACAGATGGATTCCATGCACTGGGCCGTCTCCATGCTGAAATTCCCGCGTCTGGCCAGATCTGCCAGCGAAAGCATGCCGGTCAGATGCCCGTTCTGCGTGACGGGCAGGCGGCGCAGCTGCGCGCGGGACATCAGCCGCGCCGCGCGCGCGGTATCGTCCGATGCCTCGACGGCCAGAACGCCGGTTGACATAATTTCTCGCACCGGTACAGACTCTGCGTCCTTCCCTGCCGCGACGCAGCGGAGGACGACGTCCCGGTCGGTCACCATACCGCACAGGCGTCCGTCCGGCGTCTGCACCGGCAGAATGCCGAGGTTGTACCGGCTCATCAGCCGGGCCGCCACGCTGACCGGCTCCTGCGTGCCGACACTGATCACGTGCTTTGTCATACAGTCTTTGACTTTCATCGGTTTCCTCCCCTTTACAAAAGCCCCGGCAGCCAACGCTGCCGGGGCTTCGCGTTTATGGAGATTGTAACCGGATCCGGGCAGGATTAAACCACTTATTTGCCCTGCAGCTTGCGGTCGATGGCTTCCGCGGCCTTCTTGCCTGCGCCCATGGCCAGGATGACGGTCGCAGCGCCCGTGACGGCGTCACCGCCGGCGAAGACGTTCTCGCGGGTGGACATCTCGTTCTCGTCGACGATGATGCCGCCCTTCTTGTTGGTCTCGAGGCCGGGGGTTGTGGAGCGGATCAGCGGGTTCGGAGACGTGCCGAGGGACATGATGACCATGTCGACGTCGAGGACAAATTCGCTGCCCTCCACGGGGATCGGACGGCGGCGGCCGGACGCGTCAGGCTCGCCGAGCTCCATCCTGATGCACTTCATGCCGCAGACACGGCCGTCCTCGCCGCCGATGATCTCGGTCGGGTTGGTGAGGGTCATGAACTCGATGCCCTCTTCCTTGGCGTGGTGCTGCTCTTCGAGTCTGGCGGGCATTTCGGCCTCGCCGCGGCGGTAGACGATGTACACCTTCTCGGTGCCCATGCGCTTGGCGCAGCGGGCGGCGTCCATGGCGACGTTGCCGCCGCCGACGATCGCGGCCGCCTTGGAGTGCAGGATCGGCGTGTCGCTTTCTTCGAGATAGGCCTTCATGAGGTTGATGCGGGTCAGATATTCATTTGCCGAGCAGACGCCCTTGAGCGACTCTCCGGGGATGTGCATGAACATCGGCAGGCCCGCGCCGGAGCCGACGAAGACAGCCTTGAAGCCCATCTCGAACAGATCGTCGATGGACAGGACCTTGCCGATGACCATATCGGTCATGACCTCGACGCCCTGCGCCTTCAGCTTTTCGACCTCGTTGGCAACGATGGCCTTCGGCAGACGGAACTCGGGGATGCCGTAGACCAGAACGCCGCCGGCGGTGTGCAGCGCCTCAAACAGGGACACCTGATAGCCCTTCTTGGCAAGCAGAGACGCACAGGTCAGGCCGGACGGGCCGGAGCCGACGACCGCGACCTTCAGACCGTTGGACTCGGCCTTCTTCGGCATGGCGTTGACGTTCTCGCGGTACCAGTCGGCGACAAAGCGCTCGAGACGGCCGATGGCGACCGGCTCGCCCTTGTTGCCGCGGACGCACTTGGACTCGCACTGCGTCTCCTGCGGACATACACGGCCGGACAGGGCGGGCAGCGAGTTGGTATCGGTGATGATCTCATAGGCCTTTTCGAAGTTGCCTTCGGCGACCTCATGGATGAACTCGGGAATATGAATATTGACCGGGCAGCCCTCGACACAGTGCGGCTTCTTGCACTGCAGGCAGCGCTTGGCCTCATTGATGGCCATTTCGGCGGTATAGCCCAGGGTGACTTCCTTGAAATTCTTGTTGCGGACGTTCGGGTCCTGCTCCGGCATCGGAGTCTTGGTAGCCTGCATATTAGCCATGATTGTTCCCTCCCCTTACTTGATGAGCTCTTCGCCCATCTTCTGGATGCGGCAGATATGGGTCTTGCGCTCTTCTGCTTCTCTGTCACGATAGACGCTGTTGCGGCTCATGAGTTCGTCGTAATCGACCTTGTGGCCGTCAAAGTCCGGGCCGTCAACGCAGGCGAATTTGACTTCGCCGCCGACTGTGACACGACAGCCGCCGCACATACCGGTGCCGTCGACCATGATGGGGTTCAGCGAGACGACGGTCTTGACGCCGAAGGGCTCGGTGGTCTTGGAGACGAATTTCATCATCGGGATCGGGCCGATGGCGAGCACTTCGTCATAGTGGATGCCGGACTCGAGCAGCTGCTGCAGCTTGACGGTAACGAAGCCGTGCTCGCCGTAGGAGCCGTCGTCGGTCATGAGATACAGATGGTCGCAGGCCTGCTTGAACTCGTCTTCGAGAATGACGATGTCCTTGTTTCGGAAGCCGACGATGACGTCGGTCTCGACGCCCGCCTCTTTAAAGGCCTTTGCAGACGGATATGCGATTGCGCAGCCAACGCCGCCGCCGACGACGCAGACGCGCCTCTTGCCTTCCACGTCCGTCGGCTTGCCGAGCGGACCGACAAAGTCCTGGATATAGTCGCCCTCGTTCAGACTGCCGAGCATCTCGGTGGACAGGCCGACCTTCTGGAAGATGATCGCGACCGTGCCCTTTTCGCGGTCATAGCCGGCGATGGTCAGCGGCACGCGCTCCGACTTCTCATCGACACGGAAAATGATGAACTGGCCGGCCTTCGCCTTGCGGGCGACGAACGGAGCCTCGATCTCCATGTAGGTGACTGCGGAGTTCAGTTCCTTTTTGCACACGATTTTGTACATAGTTGTTCATCCCTTCAAATCATCAGTAATATTCTTGCTTGCTCTGATAATCCAACATTTTTAGTATATCACAGACACGGTTCCTTTGTAAACCAGAAAATCGATAAAAAAATACCGATTCATTCCATGTTCTGAATCAACTTATTCCATTTTTGATATGCCTCATGTGAATTCAGAATGAATTACGATATTGTCGGACACGACCAGATCCCAGGAAAAGCGGCCCGCCAGCTCCGCGGCGGAGGCGGGCGCCGGCTCCGGCTGCAGGCCTGCCAGATACGCCAGCTGCCCGAGCAGCTCCTGCGGCGAAAGGCGCTGCCGCAGCGCGCCGAGGTCCAGATCCTTTTCCCGCTTGCTCAGCCGCCGCCCGTCCGGGGCAGTCAGGAGCGGCACGTGGTAATAGGCCGGGTGCGAAAAGCCGAGCGTTTCCTGCAGCCAGAGCTGCCGCGGTGTAGAAGGCAGCAGATCCCGGCCGCGCACGATCTCGGTGACGCCGCCGTCGGCGTCGTCGGTCACGACGGCCAGCTGGTAGGCGTACACGCCGTCGGAGCGGCGGATGATAAAATCGCCGCAGTCGCGCGCCAGATCCTCCTGCCACAGGCCCTGCAGGCCGTCGTGCACCGTGATCTGCTCGTCAGGGACATGCACGCGCCAGGCAGGCGCGCGCGTCTTTGCCGCGCGCTGCTCCGGTGTGAGGTCCCGGCAGGTCCCGGCGTAGACGACCGTGCCGTCCGACGCGTGCGGCGCGGAGGCCGCGTGCAGCTCCGCCCGGGAGCAGTAGCAGGGATAGACCAGTCCAAGCGCCGCCAGCTTGTCAAACTCCGCGCGGTAGGCCTCCGTCCGGCGTGACTGGGGCGTCTGCTCCGCGTCCCAGTCCAGCCCGAGCCAGTCCAGATCGCGCTTGAGCGTCTCGGCGTATTCCGTCCGGCAGCGGCCCGGATCCAGATCCTCGATGCGCAGCAGCACCCTCCCGCCCCGGCTGCGCACCGACAGCCACGCGAGCAGCGCGGAAAAAACATTTCCCAGGTGCATCCTGCCGCTGGGACTCGGCGCAAAGCGTCCGGTCAGCATGGTGGTCTCCTTTCTGTCATGACGAACGGCAGGGTCTCCCCTGCCGTCCGGGCTCAGATCTGATAGATCCGGCTGTATTCTTCATAGTAGCGCGCAAAGGTATCGGATTTCATTTCCTTCACGCTGTTGAGATATTCGTGTGTGTCGAACGAGTCGGACTCGAGCTCGATCATTGCAACGGCGATATTGGAGCAATGGTCGGCGACGCGCTCGTAGTTGGTCAGAAGATCGTTGAAGACAAAGCCCTGGCCGAGCGTGCACAGACCCTTCTGCAGGCGGTCGACATGGTGGAGCTTCAGCTCGTCGCAGAGGTTGTCGATCAGCTCCTCGAGCGGCTCGACGCGGGATGCCAGCTGCAGATCGTTGTTGACGAAGGAGCGGATGGCCGTGGACAGGATCTCTGTCAGCGCAGCCTCCACGACCTCGAGCTCATGCGCAGCCGCGTCAGAGAAGGAGAGATTCTTCTCGTGCAGCTCCTTCGCGCCCTCGGCGATGTTCAGCGCGTGGTCGGAGATGCGTTCAAAGTCGGAGAGCGTGTGCAGGAACTTGGAGACCTCGGCGTTCTGCCGGACCGTCATTTCCCGTTCCGTCACCTTGACCAGATACGTACCGAGCTTATCCTCATAGCGGTCGACGGATTTTTCCAGATCCTCGACCAGCTTATAGCGCTCATCGGAGAAGCCGTGCAGCAGGGCGACGGCCTCGACAAAGTTCCGCTTGGCCTCCTCGGCCATGGCGTTGATGGTCAGGCGGCTCTGCTCGATGGCCAGCGCCGGGTGCTGGATGAAGCGCTCTTCGAGCCGGACAGCCTCCGGCTCGACCGGCTTCTGCTGCGGCTTGTCCGGAACGAGGAGGTCGACGACCTTCTCGATCTGGCGCGTGAACGGCAGCAGCGCGACGACCTTGATGAAGCGGAAGACTGTGTTGACAAAGGCGATCGAGACGCTCGTCATGATGCGATCCGCAAACGGAAAGCGGATGAACGCGTCAAGACAGTAGTAGACCGCGGCAAAGAGGATCACGCCCGTGACCTCGGCGACCAGATAGACCATAGCCGCGCGCTTGCCGTCGACCGAAGCGCCGATGGCGGAGAGCAGGACCGGCATGGCCGCGCCGATGGCGATGCCCATGATGATCGGCAGCGCAATGGAAAAATCAATGATGCCCGTCGAGGCCAGCGCCTGCAGAATGCCGACGGCCGCGGAGGCCGACTGCAGCACGCAGGTAAAAATCGTGCCGAAGAGAATGCCGAGGAAGGGGTTGGAGAACGAGGTCAGGATGCGGATAAAAGTGGGATCCTCGCGCAGCGGCGACACGGCTGCGGACATCGTGGACATGCCGAACATCAGGACCGCAAAGCCCATCAGGATATCGCCGATGTGCTTTTGGGCAGGGTCTTTGCTCGCCATGCGCAGCACGATACCGATCACGGAGATCACGCCCGTGAGCGTCGCCGTCGAAAACAGGTCCATCCAGCCGCCGGTGGAGCCGATATCCGAAAGACAGATGATCCAGCCCGTGATGGACGTACCGAGAATGGCGCCGAGCACGATGGAGATCGACTGGCGCACCTTCATCATCCCGGAGTTGACAAAGCCGACCACCATGACCGACGTCGCCGAAGACGACTGGATCACGGCCGTCACGCCCGTGCCGAGCAGGAAGCCCTTGACCGGGCTGCCGGTCAGCCGGTATAAGATCAGCTCCAGCTGATTGCCCGCCACCTGCTTCAGCCCGTCGCCCATCAGCGCCATACCAAACAGGAACAGCGCGATGCCGCTGAGCAGAGAGATCACATTTGAAATGCCCACGCCTAACATCCTCTCGTTGTATTAATTGTATGTTAAATGTCGAATCTTAAATATATCGTATGTTTTATCTTAAATTCATGTTAAATCTTGCTTTTTGTTTACATTTCACGTAAACTTAACAAAAAGAGGAACGACGATTTTACATTCCCGTTCTATTGTATGTACAAAAGGAGTGAAACAGATGATTTATTTACTGGAAGACGACGACTCCATCCGCAAGCTTGTCCTCTACGGGCTGGACAGCCAGGGCTTTCAGGCCAAGGGCTTCGCGCTGCCGTCGGAATTCTGGCGGGCGATGGACGCAGAGATGCCGGAGCTCGTACTGCTCGACATCATGCTGCCGGAGGAGGATGGACTGTCCATCCTGCGCAAGCTCCGCGCCCGGCCTGCGACCAAGCGGCTGCCTATCATCATGCTGACCGCAAAAAATTCGGAGTATGACCGCGTCATTGGCCTCGACCACGGGGCAGACGACTTTATTTCCAAGCCTTTTTCCATGCTTGAACTCATCGCGCGCATCCGCGCGGTCCTTCGCCGGGCGGAGCCTGCACAGACGAGCGGCGATTTTTCGCTCGGCCTGCTCTTTGTCTCTCCGGACCGTCACGAGGTCAAGGTCGGCGGCAAGGATGTGACACTGACCAACAAAGAATTTGAGCTTCTGTGCCTGCTGCTGCGGAACAAGGGTATCGTTCTCACCCGCGCGACGCTGATGGACCGGGTCTGGGGTTTTGAATCCGAGCGTGAGAACCGCACGCTCGACGTGCACATCCGCACGTTGCGCCTCAAGCTCGGTGAGGCCGGCAGCTACATCGAGACCGTGCGCGGCATCGGCTATAAGATCGGAGGCGAAAACGCATGACCGCAAAGATCTTCCGCAATGCATTCCTGATCGGCTTTACCGTTCTGCTCGCGTGCATCCTGCTGTTCTTCTTTATCATGTATTCCAACTACCAGGCGCAGGCATTCGACAATCTGGAAATCGAGGCGGAGCATATCTCCGAGGGCATGCAGATCTGCGGCGGCGAGGCATATCTCTCCGCGATTCAGTCGGACGAACGCATTACCTGGATCGCGGCGGACGGCTCGGTCCTCTATGACAATATGGCAGACCCCAGCACGATGGAAAACCATCTCCAGCGGCCGGAGGTCGCCGAAGCCTTTGAGACCGGCAGCGGCCGTTCTGACCGGTATTCCTCCACGATCCTGGAGAAAAATAACTACTATGCCCTGCTGCTGAAGGACGGGACGGTCCTGCGTGTGGCAGGAAAGCAGACGAGCCTCGCGGCCATGGCGCTGATGCTGGTGCAGCCGTCTCTTTGGATCGTCGTGCTCGTACTGGTCCTGTGCGGTCTGCTTGCCATGCGGCTGGCGCGGCAGATCGTCCGGCCCATCAACGCCATCAACCCCGACAATCCGAACGCGACCCCGACGTATCCGGAGCTGCAGCCCCTCATCACCCGCCTGCAGGAGCAGAACCGCACCATCCGCACCCAGCTGAGCGAGCTTTCCGCCCGCCAGCGTGAGTTTGACGCCATCACGGAGAACATGCGCGAGGGCTTCCTCATCGTCGACAACAAATGCAGCATCCTTTCGAGCAACCGCAGCGCGCTGCGCCTGCTCGGCCTCGACGACGCGCAGAAGCCGGAAAACCTGCATCAGGCAGTCTGCTCCGGCAAGCTGCTGGATCTGGTCGACAACGCGCTCGCCGGTACGCGCGGCGAGGAGGAGATTACCGCTGGCGGCGGGACCTGGCAGCTGTTTGCCAACCCGGTCATCACGGCCGGACATGTGACCGGCGCGATCATCATCTTCATGGACGTGACCGAGCGCGAGCAGCGCGAGGCGCTGCGCCGGGAATTCTCGGCCAACGTGTCGCACGAACTCAAGACGCCGCTGACCTCCATCACGGGCTTTGCCGAGCTGATGAAGGAGGGCATGGTGCCCAAGGAGAAGATGCAGGAGTTCTCCGGCGATATTTATCGCGAGTCCCGGCGGCTGATCGACCTTGTCGACGATATCATCCAGCTGTCGCGGCTCGATGAGGGCACGGCGAACTTCTCCAAATCTCCGGTCGATCTGTACACGCTGTCCGGCCAGGTGATTGAGAGCCTGCGGCCGGTCGCGCAGAAGCAGGATATCACGCTGACCCTGTCCGGCCAGCATGCTGTGATCGAAGGCGTCGAGCAGCTGCTGCAGGAGATGGTCTACAATCTCTGCGACAACGCGATCAAGTATAACATCCCCGGCGGCAGCGTCACCGTTTCCGTCTGGCAGAACGGCCAGACCATCACGCTCTCCGTCGTGGATACCGGCATCGGCATCCCGTACGCCGACCAGAGCCGCGTCTTCGAGCGCTTCTACCGCGTCGACAAGAGCCACTCCAAGGAGGTCGGCGGCACGGGCCTCGGCCTGTCCATCGTCAAGCACGCTGCGCAGTACCACGGCGCGAAGCTCGAGCTCAAGAGCGACCCCGGCCGCGGCACGGCCATCGCCGTCAACTTTACTGTCCCGGTATAATTTATCTGTTCATTCTGATCGGGCCGCTGCCATGGCAGCGGCCCTTGTTCGTACATTTTCCCGATCCTGACTGATTTCCCCATTTTCCGCTTGCATCGGCGTGCTTTATCCGGTAGAATACCGGTATCTGCTCAATTTGGAGGATATTTATGCACGAACTGACCTCTGCCGCCGTCGCGCTGATGGTCTGCGTGGCCGCCGGCTCGTATCTGGCCGGCTGCTGCAACGGCGCGATCATTACCTCGTTTCTGTTTTACCACGACGATATCCGCAAGCACGGCAGCCACAACGCCGG
>DHKK01000077.1:0-4086 GCA_002404795.1 Clostridiales bacterium UBA4696 | reverse complement strand
GTCATTCTGGTCGACATGCTCAAGGCGTTCGTCGCGGTCAAGCTCGGCTCGACCGTCTTCGGTGAATATCTGGGGCTGCGGCTGGAGGGCGAATATTTTTCCGCGCTCTTCTGCGTGATCGGGCACATCTTCCCCGCCTTCTATTCGTTCAAGGGCGGCAAGGGCATTCTCTGCAGCGGCACGCTTTTGCTGCTGCTCGACTGGCGCATCGCCGCTGTCGGCTGGGGCCTGTTTCTGCTGCTCTGGCTGACGACGAGATATGTTTCGCTTGGCTCCGTGACGGGTGCGTTCAGCTTCCCGGTCACGACGCTGCTCTTTTTCCGCGGCAACTGGACGGTCTTCGTCCTCTCGCTCGCCATCGCGGCGCTGGTCATCTGGGCGCACCGCTCCAACATCGGCCGGCTGCTGCACGGCACGGAATCCCGCTTCCAGTGGCACACCAACGGCCCCGGCCGCAGCTGAGGAATGAGGCCCGCATGATCATCGATTTCCATACCCATACCTTCCCGGATCCGATCGCGGACGCCGCGATCGACCGTCTTTCCCGGCAGGCGAACATCACCGCCTATACCTGCGGCAGCGCCGCAGGGCTTCTGCTGGCCGAACGCGCCGCGGGCGTCGACCGTTCGATCATCCTCCCCGTCGCCACAAAGCCGGAGCAGGTCCATCACATCAACGACTATGCCGCCGCACACAACGAGCATGCGTTCGTCACAAATATGTTCTCCTTCGGCTGCATCCATCCGGATTACGAAGACTGGAAGCAGGAGCTCGACCGCCTCGCCGCGGCCAACATGCGCGGTGTCAAGATCCACCCGGCCTATCAGCAGACCGATCTGGATGATCCCAGATACCTGCGTATTCTTGAACATGCCGGTGCGCTCGGCCTCATCGTGGTCACGCACGCGGGCTATGATATTGGCTTCCCCGGCTGTGCCTGCTGCACGCCGGAAAAGGCGCGCAGCGCGCTGCGGCAGGTCGGTCCGGTGAAGCTCGTGCTGGCCCACATGGGCGGCTGGCGCTGCTGGGAGCAGGTGCCGGAGCTGCTGGCGGATACGTCTGCCCTGCTCGACACGGCCTTCTCCCTCGGCTCGCTCACCCCGCGGGACGAGACGCTGCCGCTGGACCGGCAGATGCTTTCAGACGGAGCTTTCGTGTCCCTTGTCCGGGCCTTCGGCGCGGAGCGGATCCTGTTCGGCAGCGACTGCCCCTGGGGAAGCCCGCAGAACGATCTGCAGCACATCCGCCGCCTTCCCCTCTCCGACGAAGAAAAAGCCGCCATCCTCGGCGGCAACGCCAAACGCCTCCTGGGCATCTGATTTGGTGATTTCCATTTCATTCGAAAACTGAATCTTTCCATATGCAGCAGGAGCCGCCCGGTGGGGCGGCTCTTGTTTTGCTTTAGCGGATGGTCTCGCTGCTGTTGAGGACGGGGGCGCTGTAGAGGAAGAGGACGTCCTGGGTGTCGAAGGTCAGCCAGGTGCCGAGGCGCTCGGGCTGGAGGTAGCGGATATCCACGAGCGTGATCTTCGCATAGGCCTCCGCGAGCAGCGGCGCGAGGCTGCTGGCGAACGAGTCGCGGAAGATGACGAGCTCCCGGTCCGTCTTTGCTGCCGGATTGGTGATGGTCAGGAGCGCTTTGGAGCCGGAGAGGAAGACCGCATACGCGTCCTCCCCTGCCAGCTGCTGCAGATCGTAGACGGGTAGCTCGCTGCCGGTCTCATAGTCATAGACCGTGCAGCCGCGCAGCGTGTCGTTCGTCAGATACCGCAGCGGCTCCGGCTCCAGCGGCAGCGCCGACTGCCCGCAGTAGACGCCGTAGAAGGACTGATCGGCCGTTATGGTCTCATAGTCCTCCGTCAGCGTCACGCCGAGGGCTTTGGCCAGCGTCCGGGCGACCGGCAGCAGCGCTTCCTGCCGCCAGTGCAGGTCGGTATGGTAATAGCTGTCCAGCGACAGCGCGGGCGTCAGGTCGATCATGGATGCATACGGCATGCTCTGTGCCAGCAGCGCGGAAAGCGCTGCCGGATCATAGGCCGGGTAGCCGTTCTGCCGGGCCAGGAAGGCGTTTTTATCCGGGATGACGGCCGCAAAGACCTTCTCATCAGTTCCGGCCAGATAGCGGTCATAGACGAGCTGGAACCGGTCCGCCGCATGCTGCACGGAGGCTTCGTCGATGGACGGATCGAGCTTCGCCGCATAACCGTCGGCCAGGTAGATGCCGTTGTTGTCCTTTTCCTGCAGCACGTCCAGGAGCGTCACGGCCTTGAGACGCCGGAAGCTGTCCCGCAGCGGGAACTGGTCGAGCGTGTAGGTCTCAAATTTTGTCATGAACTCACCGCGCAGGACCGACGAGAGCGTCAGCTCCGGCTTCTGCGCGAGCTTCCGCCGCTCGCTGACGGAGACGGCGTCATCCGGCTTGCAAAGACCCCAGATCAGAAATCCGAGCAGGAAGGCCGCCGTCAGGCAGACAACGGCGAGGTTTTTTCGTTTTTCCATCGCGGGCCCTCCTAAAACCGGAAATACAGGAACGGATTAAACGAGCCGTCGACCAGAAACGCCGTACACACGGCCAGCAGCAGGCAGAGACCCACCGGCTCCAGCACGGTGAGCACTGCCCGCCCGGCCGTTTTCTGCTGCACGGCCGTGACCAGCCGCCGCGGCAGCGGTGTCGCGCCGACCGCGGCGCTCAGAAGCAGCACCGCGCCGCTTCTGAGCGCGTACAGGCTCTCCTGCCCGGCGAGCGGCAGTCCTCCGCCGCCGAACATCGCGCAGACAGACGCGGCCGCGCTGCGGACGCTGTCCGCATCAAAGAGCACGAAGCCGAGCGTGACGAACAGCAGCACATAGATGTGGTTGAGCACACGGAGCTTTTTCAGCCCGCGCAGCAAAAACAGCTTTTCCGCCGTCAGCAGCGCCGCGTACAGAAGCCCCCACAGGACGAACGTCCAGTCCGCCCCGTGCCACAGGCCGGTCGCCAGCCAGACGAGAAGGATGTTCAGCAGCTGCCGTCCCTTCCCCTTCCGGTTGCCGCCCAGCGGGATATAGAGATAATCCCGGAACCAGCTGCCAAGGGAAATATGCCACCGCCGCCAGAATTCCGTGATGCTGCCGGCACAGTAGGGATAGCGGAAGTTTTCCGGAAAGTGAAAGCCGAGGATGTGGCCGAGACCGATGGCCATATCGCTGTAGCCGGAAAAATCGTAATAGATCTGCAGCGTGAACGCGGCCGCGCCCAGCCAGAAATACAGCACCGTCTGCTCCTGCGAGGCGCGGAAGCCGGACACCAGCTCGCCGAGCAGATTGGCAAACAGGATCTTCTTTGCCAGCCCCAGCACGAAGCGCCGCGTCCCGGCTGCCGCATCCGAAAGCGTATGGGCGCGGCCCCGCAGCTCCGGCGCGATATCGGAATAGCGGACGATCGGTCCGGCGATGAGCTGCGGGAACATGGCGATATACGCTGCCAGATCGATCAGGTTCCGCTGTGCCGGGACCGTCCCGCGGTACACGTCGACGGTATAGCTCAGGATCTGGAAGGTATAGAAGCTGATGCCGACCGGCAGCGCGAGCGAAAGCAGAGGAACGGACAGGCCCGTCAGCGCGTTGAGATTCCGGATCATAAAATCGGCGTACTTGAAATATGCCAGCGTCCCCAGACTCAGCAGCACCGACAGAGCAAGATAAAGCCTGGCCCGCCGCTTTCCGCGGCTTTTTTCGATCAGCAGGCCGAAAACATAGCCCTGCGCGATCGCCGCCAGCATCACGAGCAGATACCGCGGCTCGCCCCAGCCGTAAAACAACAGGCTGGCGAGCAGCAGCATACCGTTTTTCAGCGTTCCCGGCACCAGAAAATAGACGAGCAGAACGCACGGCAGAAAATAAAACAGAAACGGAACGCTTGAAAACAGCATGGCAGCCCCTTACTTCAAAGTCGTTATGCGATCGGGTCGTCAGAGACGATCTGCGTGCCGGGATAGGCGGCCTGCAGCTTGTCGCGGAAGGTATCGACCAGATCCTCTGCACCGAAGACGGAGATCAGATAGCCGTCCAGGCTGGCAACGATCAGCTTGTCCGGGAAGCCGCACA
>DHKK01000101.1:14554-15224 GCA_002404795.1 Clostridiales bacterium UBA4696 | reverse complement strand
GCGATCAACTCCGCCATGAGCAACAAACCGGCCCTGCTTGACCTTATCAAGAACGTAGTTTCCGTAGAGCTTCTGCCGGTGCAGGGTCAGACAATGAGCCTTGCCGACATTGAACACCGCCTGGTGCAGCTCGATGAGCAGTTCCAGCGCCTGCTGGCAGAAGCCATTGACGCAGAAGATAAAGAAGCCTGCAACGCACAATTTGCGGAAATCCTGACCGAGCAGACTGTGCTCAAAAAGCAGAAGGAAGAAATTCTGCAAAGCAGCAACGATGCAGACTGCGTCTGCACCCGCATGAAGCAGGCAGAGCAAGCTATAGAGAACGCCGCATCCACGATCACAGAATGGAACGAAAACGCCGTCCGGCAGATCGTAGAGCGCGTGACAGTACTCTCCGCTGACGAGGTGCTGGTGCGGATCAAGGGCGGCGCAGAAATTATACAGCGTTTGGATCGATGAAAATGATCTATGCAACCGGTGATCTTCATGGGAATCCACTTCGGTTCCGGCCTCAGTATTTCCCGGAGCAAGCGGAGATGACCAAAAACGACTACATGATCGTCTGCGGCGATTTCGGCTGTGTTTGGAACGGCGACAAGAGCGACGATCCGCAGCTCAACCGGCTGGAGGCCCTGCCGTTTACGGTCCTGTTCGTAGATGGCAACCATGA
>DHKK01000101.1:13645-14453 GCA_002404795.1 Clostridiales bacterium UBA4696 | reverse complement strand
CACGTCATTCACCTGATGCGCGGGCAGGCGTTCGAACTGCAAGGCCGCACGTTCTTCACGATGGGCGGCGCACAGAGCCACGACATTGCGGACGGCATTCTGGACATGAATGGCCTGGATTTTTACGAGCGGTATGATTCCCTGCGCCGCAATCGCGGACAATTTCGTATCAACCACATTTCATGGTGGCAGGAAGAATTGCCGTCCGATGAGGAATACGCCGAAGCCATGCAGACGCTGGAGCGGCTGAATTGGAGGGTCGATTACTTCATCACGCACTGTACGCCGACCGCAATTCAACAGAAGATCAACGCCGATTTCAAGCCGGACAAGCTGACGGACTTTCTGGAAGAAATCCGATGCCGCAGCCAGTTTTACTACTGGATGTTCGGACACTACCATGACAACCGGATTATTGACGAAAAGTACGTTTTGCTCTATGAACAGATGGTGCGGGTTTTATAAAACAGGGCAAGGAAAAGCGCGGTTACAGAACCGTGTTTTTCTTTGCCCTGAAAAATAGGTGAGATTATCGGCGCGGTGTATTCAGCAGCGCCGTTGTTCTCGCATTGACACCCATAAGCTCCCGCTGTGTCTGCCGGTTCGCTTGGCACATGGGCATCAGAAAATTCACAGCCTTTCGGATCTGCTGAAGGTCAGAGGAAGTGAGGGCATTCTGATGCAGGTGCTCCAAAACACGGCTGTAAGCATCCTTCAAAGATGCGGACACAGCAGGCTGAAAGAAATAGGTTGAGATCAGGCCGCCAATCAGGGCGGCTTCGTTGTCGGTGTACTGCATGATTGCTCC
>DHKK01000101.1:0-13440 GCA_002404795.1 Clostridiales bacterium UBA4696 | reverse complement strand
CAGAATCTTCCGCAGATGGACGAAATCTATGCCATTGGCAAGGCTATCAGCCAGCGCCCGGAGAAGGGCGCAGCGGTTGCAGCCGCAGAGTTCTTGCAGGCAAATTTCCCTGACCGCGCAGGCTTTTCTCCGCGCAATGTGCGCCGGATGCGCGATTTTTATCGGACTTATGAAAATGACCAAACGTTCCTCCGTCTGGCGATGAAAATCGGCTGGACACTGAACGTGGCCATCATAGAAGCGGAGCTGACAAAGGACGCACGGCATTGGTATCTTCAGAAAGCTAACGCAGGCGGTCTATCTAAGACAGAACTTTTGGGGATGATAGAATCTGCCGTACATTTGGAAATATCTCTCGACGAAAGCAAGCAGGACTGGTATACTAAAGAAAATGATGAATGTTCGGAGAGAATGCAGCATAAAGAAAACTGCGTTCTTTTGCTACAGTCCGATGACCAATCTTGCAATGAGGGACTTGGCAAAGAAAGCTGGAATGATGTGCCCCGCCTGCAACAGCGACTACGCAGGCAAGATGTCCCGCCTGATGAACTATGCCGCCCACCATGGCAATGTGGCAGGTTTATGCTATACCGAAGACTTTGGCGCAACATGGTGGGCTGTGCTGGATAGTAGAGTATTAAGTAAAATTTGTTGGTGTGAGCAAAATGGATAATAAAAGTGTGCTTTTTGTAAAGTTCGGGGAACGCAAATACGTCAAGCGATTATTCAACGGCAAGATGTACTTTTCCAATGCAGTGAAGTTTCGTGGAATTGAGAAGGAAAACGGGTTAAAGGGACAAGGAGACGCATTTGAAGCAATTCTGCAGTTAAAAAACGGAAACGCCATTATGACTGAGACAAATACGGGGCTATCTTTTAGCCATCCAAATATAACTGTGTCTCTCGGACTAGCTGATACTGACAATATACCCATATTTTGTATTACTTGCATATCTGCAGAGGACTGTACTATCCGAGAAGCGAAGGGAAAACGATTTATTACTATTAGCGACACAATTAGAGATACTATAAAATCACACTTTCCCAAAGCAGATACGGCTGGCGTGTTCTTTCGACCGGAGCTGTTCATCGGGAGCCTGTCTGAACTGGGGATAGTTTTCTATGATGAGGTGAAATATTTTGATTTTTCCCCTAAAGGTGTCATCAAAGAAATGATTGAATATGTCTCTCAATGCCCCGGAGTCGTGTCGAAACACAATAAACTTCTCGCATCAATGGTTGAGGTAGCAAATAGCGGAGAGAGCATTCAACTTACAATTACAGAGCAAAATATGAAGCGCGTTTTGTTTTGCAAAGATACCTACTTCACAGGAGAAAAAGAGTATCGGATTCTTCTTCCTCAGAAAAGAATCTGCGAGCCGAAGGAATACACAATCAGATGGGGACGGCAGCCGAGGCAGATGTATCCTATTGATGAGTTTTTCGATGGGATAGAATTAAAATAGGCTGAAATTTCACAATTAGAAATCAAAACGAGCCAGTAATAGATTTCCGCTTCCCACAATTTCGACAGACAGAGGTAAAATCAATGTCACAGAACGACAAAATCCAATTATTTGAGAACAAGCGCATCCGCACTGCATGGGATGCGGAAAAGGAAGAATGGTACTTTTCTATCGTCGACGTGGTAGCTGTACTGACTGATCAGCCAGATCAACGCGGTGCGAGCAACTATTGGGCGAAACTGAAGCAGCGGCTTAAAGAAGAAGGCGCAGATCAGTTGCTGACAAATTGTCAGCAACTGAGGCTGAAGTCGCCAAAAGACGGAAAACGCTACAATACTGATGTGGCCGACACCGAGCAGCTTCTTCGCATCATCCAGTCCATCCCCTCACCCAAAGCCGAGCCGTTTAAGCTCTGGCTGGCGCAGGTCGGCCGGGAGCGAATCGAAGAAACCATCGATCCAGAGCTGACGATCGACCGCGTGTTGGAAACCTATCTCAAGAAAGGCTATAGCCGCGAATGGATTAACCAGCGCCTGCAAGCAATTCAGGTGCGCAAGGAATTGACCGATGAATGGGACGCGCGCGGGGTACAAAAAGGCGTGGAATACGCGATTCTGACCGATGAGATCACAAAAGCATGGTCCGGCATGAACACGCGGCAGTATAAAAATCTCAAAGGCTTGAAGAAAGAGAACCTGCGGGATAATATGACAACGCTGGAGCTGGTTCTTAATATGCTGGCCGAGGCTACGACCACGGAGATCTCCAAGCAGAAAGCGCCGGAGGGCTTGAAAGAAAATATCACGATTGCACGTTCCGGTGGTAAGGTCGCGGGTGATGCGCGAAAAGCCATCGAGCAGCAGACTGGCGTACCGGTCATTACATCAAAGAATGCCGCGCAGCTCAATCAGGTCGTGACAAACCTGATTGAATCGACCAGTGAGATTCCGGACAAAAACAAACTGAAAGAGTGAATTACAGAAATCAAACGCTGTAACGTGTTCATCTATAGTGTAGTGAAAACACACTCAGAAATGACCTTTGGATGTCAGGCAGCCGCGCAGGGCGCGCCCGCCTCGACAGCAAAGGTCTTTCTTCGTTTAAACTTGCAATCGCTTTGCTGGATTGCAAGTTTATTTTTGATAAAGCCATCTCTCACCTGTTCCGTCGCTCCTCTCCAAAATGCAAACATTTCATTGGTTTGCATTTTGATTTTTCTTCCAACGCTTGAAAACAGTCGGACACCCTGCCTTTTTGTCCATTTTACGAAAGGTAGGGTGTCCGTTTTTTGATGCTCCCCAGGACTTCAGACGGCCGGGGATTTTTTATGGATCGGGGCGGGGGTGGATGGAAGACAGCGGTGGAAAAGGAAGGTCTTGTAAAACTTCGATTTCCGGAATATCCTATGTTTTTACTCTATCTTCTAAAATTGTAAGTGAGCTTCCATTGTTTCCAGTTTAATGGTATTTTCCAGCGTTTTTTCGTGAAAAAAGTTCAATTTTTTCAGGATTATAATTGACAGATTCCGTGCTTTATGCTGCTATAAGTATCCGAAATGAAATTGTTCCCGCCGGTTCAGGCAGATGACGATATTGCCCGCACCGCTGCGGCGGAGCGGGACATTTTTATAGCGTTTCCGCCCCTCTCCCCCGCCCTGCGGGCAGACGGGCGAACAAAAAAGGATGGTGCGCATACCATGACGGACCAGGAATTGCGGCGGCTGAGCCGCGCAGATCTGATCGATATCATCTATACGCTGCAGCAGCAGAAGGAGCAGGCCGAGCAGCAGCTAGCCCAGGCCCGGGCGCAGCTGCAGGACCGGCAGCTGCGCCTGGCAAACGCCGGCTCCATCGCCGAGGCCGCGCTCTCGCTGAACGGCGTGTTTGACGCCGCGCAGGCGGCGGCCGACCAGTATCTGCAGGCCGTCCGGGCCTCCGCCGCTGAGACGCAGGCGCAGAAGGAGCAGATCCTTGCGGACGCCGAGCGGCAGGCGAAGCAGATCGTGGATACCGCGGAGCGTCAGGCTGCCGAGCATTGGAAACGATTCCAGCTGCAGGCCGGGCAGCTGATCCATGCGCGCGCGGAGCTGCAGGAGATGTTCAAAGGGATGGCGAACCGATGAAAAAACACAAGGCGGGCGCGGATCTGCCGACCACGGAGCAGATCGCGCGCGAGCGCAGCCGCCTGCGCTACAAGCGGCGGTATGGCCGGACGCTGCGGAGCACGGCGGCGATCCTGCTCGTGGTGGCGGCGCTGGCCGTGCTGGTCGCCACGCTATGGATGCCGGTGCTGCGGATCTACGGCAGCTCGATGGCGCCGACGCTGGCCGACGGGCAGCTGGTCGTGGCGATCAAAACGGAGACGTTCGCGCCGGGCGATATCACGGCGTTTTATTACGGCAACAAGCTTCTGATCAAGCGGTATATCGCAGGCCCCGCGGACTGGGTCGACATCGACGCGGATGGAATCGTTTCCATCAACGGAAAGGTCCTCGATGAGCCCTATCTGACGGCGCATGCGTATGGCGAGACGACGATCACGCTGCCCTATCAGGTGCCGGACGAGCGGTATTTCCTGATGGGCGACAACCGGGACGTCTCGATCGACTCGCGCAGCACGGCTGTGGGCTGCGTGGCAGCGGATCAGGTCGTGGGAAAGGTCGTTTTCCGGATCTGGCCGCTGTCGGACTTCGGCCCGGTGCGGTGATGGGAGGTGGCACAGATGCAGGATAGTCTGCAGGAACAGGCGCGCAGCCGCGCGGCTGCGCAGACAAGACGGCGCAAACGGCGCATATGGGTCGCAGGGCTCTGCTGCGCTGTGGCCGCCGCGACCGCTTATGCCCTGACGCGCCCCGCCCTGACCATGACGCAGCAGACCTTCTGCGGGCAGGAGGCGCACACGCACGACGAGAGCTGCTATGAGACCATCCTCATCTGCGGTCAGGACGAGCAGCTGCCTGTGGAACAGCCGACGCCGCACGTCCACACCGAGGACTGCTACGCGGCCCATCTCGTCCTTGTCTGCGGGCAGGAGGAGAGCGAGGAACACACGCACACGGAGGACTGCTGCCAGACGCAGTACGAGCTGATCTGCCCGCTCGAGGAGGGCGAGGCAGAGGACGAGCCGGAGATCCCGGCCCACGTCCACACCGACGCGTGCTATGAGACGCGGCTGATCTGCGAAAAGCCGGAGCATACGCACAGTCTCAGCTGCTACGCCGACGCGCAGGCCGATCTGGAATCCGCGTCCGTCTGGGAGCAGACGATCCCGCGGACGCTCAGCGGCCGGTGGCGCGCAGACGTCGTGGCGGTGGCGGAGAGCCAGCTCGGCTATGCCGCCAGCACGCGCAACTATATTGTCGATGAAGCCGGTGGGATACACGGCTATACGCGCTACGGCGCGTGGTACGGCAGTCCGTACGGAGCGTGGTGCGCGATGTTCGCCTCGTTCTGCCTGCACTACGCGGGCGTGCCGGAGGACAGCATCCCGGCGCAGGCGGGCTGCATCCGCTGGGTGGAGCAGCTGCAGGCGCTCGGGCGCTACGCCGCCGAGGGCGCCGCTGCGCCGCAGCCCGGCAATCTGGTCTTCTTTGACACGGGCAGCGACGGCTATGCCGACCATGTCGCCCTTGTGGCGGAGATCTCGGCGGACGGCGCGTCGCTCACCACGATCGAAGGAAACGTCGGCGGCTGCGTGGTCCGCAAGCAGCACGCGTTGGACGAAGCCGGGCTTCTCGGCTTCGGCATTCTGCCGGAGCAGGAAGACGGCGGCGAGACCCCGGAAGAACCGGCCGAGCCGGAAACTCCGGCGCGCACACCGCTCTGCGGGCATGAGGAACATGCCCACACCGCGGACTGCTATGATGAGACCGGTGCGCTGATCTGCACGCTGGAAGAACATACGCATACCGACGCCTGTTACGAACCGACGGCGGAGAAAACGCCGCTCTGCGGGCACGAAGCGCATACGCACACCGCGGACTGCTATGATGAGACCGGCGCGCTGATCTGCGCGCTGGAAGAACATACGCACACCGACGCCTGTTACGAACCGGCGGCGGAGAAAACGCCGCTCTGCGGTCTGGAAGAACACACGCATACGGAGGACTGCTACGATGCGGACGGCACGCTCATCTGCGGGCTGCCGGAGCATACACACACGGACGCCTGTTATGCGGCGGCGAGCACGCAGCGCTTTTCCTACGCGGACGCACAGCTGCAGCTGACGCTGACGGTCGAGAGCGCGCAGCCGCTGCCGGAGGGCACGGAGCTTGACGTGCAGGCGGCGGACGCGGCTGTCTTCGCAGGGCTTTCCGACGGCAAAGCGGCGGACGGCGCGGAGCAGTGGATCGTCCGGCAGCTCGCGCTGGTGCAGGACGGTGAGGCGCTCGACACGGCGGCTTATCGCATGACGGCAGAGATCGCGGTCACGGATGCGGTGCTGCAGCCGCTGCTGCGCCAGCTGGACGGGCTGGACGAGGCTGCGCCGGAGGCGGAGACGGGCGTGACGCTGGCCGTGATGCAGGCCGGAGACGAAGGCCTGCAGGAGCTGGACAGCGCGACGATCTCGACCGCTGAAGCCGCGCCGGTCTTCACCGTCAGCGTCCAGAGCGGGACGATCGCGGTGCTGGCTTCCTCCGCAAATCCGCAGTTTACGGTGCAGTATTATGCGGAGATCCCGCGGTTTGACGAAAGCGGCGTTTATGCTCTGACTGTTTTTGATACCAGCGGCGGCGTCCTTCCCGGGAACAACACGCCCAATAAGAAAAAGAGCATTTATCTGACAAAATCAGACGAGCAAACGCCCAGCGGCGTGAACGCCGGTGACAGATCGTACTATTACACGGTCGCAACGGCCAACATGCTGACGCAGGTGTACAGCAATAATTCCTTTGCGTATATCAGCTCGCCGGGTCTGAAATACATCGACAAGCTGACCGACAACGGGCATTATTCGCGCAAGGAGCTCTGGGTCCTGAACGAAGGCGCCGACCCCAGCAGCACTGACCGGACCGACTGGATTGTATATCAAAATCTCGACGCCGTCCAGTTTACTAACCGTGCGGAAGTCGCTGCTGAAAATCCCGACACCTATGTCTAATCCGTCCCGGCGGACAGACGACGCTCCGGCTGGTCTATACCGCCGTGAACGATTCCTTCACTTCGTCCGCAGCGTTCTATGATTATGATATCACGAACGGCGAAAAGGACGGCGACTACTGGCTCACTGGTACCAGAGGCATCAACAGTGAATCGAACTATCCCACAAACAACGCAAAAACAAAATGGACAGACTACCGGGATACTCTGGCCTTCGGCAACGCCAACTGCGGCACCGGTATGGCAAATTACCAATTTGCCGGGCGCTATCTGAACAAATCCAGCGGCGTTACAGATGACTTTGGATGTACGTTTAAACTTGCAAACAGTCTGGACGAAAACGGCCATATCGTATATGACGAATGGCTGATCGCGCCAAAGCTCTTCAATGATGGCAACGCGAACGGAAAGAAGACCTATTCCGGCAGCAGCCTGACGTTCAACCGGGTCGGCGATGCATACACGCTTACTTCCGCCACCGCCGCAGGAGTCGGGTCCATCGGAACGCTGGAAAAGTTCTTCAATCCGTCGCCAAAATCTGGAACGATCTACGACGAAAATTACAAGGATAAGTACGGCAATCCAAACATCATCTTCACCAACAATTTCTGGCCGCTGGATGGTGCGCAGGACAAAAAAGACCCGATTTTCGGTAAAACCGGCGACACGGTTCCTTATCGCGGCTATGTCAGCGGCGGTAACGGAAACTGGGCGGATACATACAGCTATTTCCCCGGCAGCGATGACGGCCGGGCGCACAATTCCTTCTTCGGGATGCAGTACGCCGTTGAATTCACGCTGACGCCGGACTATGTGGGGCCGCTGGAATACACATTCTTCGGTGACGACGACATGTGGGTCTTCCTCGATCAGCAGCTCGTCTGTGATATCGGCGGTGTCCATTCCTCGGTCGGCGAGTACGTCAATCTGTGGGATTATATCAACAAAATCGATGGGGAAGAACGCACAGAGACCGAAACGCATACGCTGACGATCTTCTACACGGAACGCGGTGCATCCGGTTCCACATGCTACATGAACTTCACGCTGCCGTCTGTCTCGGGCGTCATGCTCAAGCAGACGACGGGAAATCTGTCGGTCGGCAAGGAAGTGGTCGGCGAAAGCGACCCGACCAAGGACTTTACGTTCCGGGCGACCTTCGGCTCGAGCAGTGCCTTCGCCTACTACCGCTTTGACGCGAACGGCATCCGGGTCGACACGGACAAATATTTGACGCTTTCCAGCGGCCAGACCTTTACGCTCAAGGCGGGCGAACACATTGAGTTCCAGAACCTCCCCATCGGTATGCAGTACAGCTTCGAAGAGATCGAGCATGATGGCTACAGCGTGACAAACACGGTCAACGGCGTGGTCAGCGCGGGGGCGAACGCCACGGGCGTGCTGATCAAGGACATGCTCAATGAGGTCATATTCACCAACACGCGCGGAACTGTCCCCCTGACGATGCAGAAGCTCGATCAGGACGGCGCAAATGCGCTTGCGGGTGCTGTCTTCGAGCTGAAAAACGCCGCCGGTGACCCGGTCTACGCCATGAAGGACACGGACAGCAGCGGCACTATTTACACCGTCCCGTCGAGCGGGGCGAATCAGATCGTGTCCGGGGCGGCATATTACATCGTCCTGAAAGCGGATGAAACTTATGCCATTGAGCAGGATGCATCGGCGGCAAGCTTCGACGCGAAGCTGCAGAAAAAATCCGACAGCCCCATGCAGCAGTTCACCGTTACCCGGCAGTCGAACGGCTCCTACAGCTTCTACTGTGTAGCAAACGGCCGCTGGCTCGATCTGGACAGCACCGGTTTGGAGAACGGAACACTGGTCCACTTCTGGACCGGTACCGGCGAGGGAAACCGGTACGCGCATGACAATCAAAAGTGGTTCCTGATCGCCAATGGCGACGGCTCGTTTAAGATCAAGCCTCTCGTCGCGGTCCTGAACCAGAGTACCGCCGTTCTGGACCTGAACACCGGCATTGCTTCTGTCGGGCAGAAAATTCAGGCTTACGAGGACAACGGTTCTGCGGCGCAGAAGTGGCTGCTGGTGCCGGTGGAGGAGGAGGCGGTGCCGGAGGTGACGAAGGAGCTGGCGGTCGACGAGGGCGGCGTTCTGCGGCTGGCGGGGCTGCTGCCCGGGACGTACACGCTGACGGAGACGCAGGCGCCGGGCGGCTATGCGCAGCTGACGCAGCCCATCTCCTTCCGCGTCGGCGCGGACGGGAGCATCACGCTGGCGGACGGCACGATCACCAACGCCATCGTGGCAAACGACGGCATCCTGCAGGTCCGGAACCGGCATAAGGATCTGACGCTGACGCTCAAAAAAGAGCTCGTCAACAGCCAGAGCATGCAGACGTTCCCCTTCACCGTCTCGTATGAAATAGGCGGCCAGACGGTCACCGAGACGCTCGGGCTTGCGGGCGGCGCGTCCGGTACGCTGAATATCCCCTACGGCGCGGCGGTCACGATCGCCGAGACGGAGCATGACGGCTTCGCCGTGACGTTCAAGAACTCAGAGACCGTGCTGTCGCAGGGCGATACCTGCACCATCGAACGCATGACGGCCAACGCCGCGATCACGGCGGTCAACGCGGCCGGATACGCCCTGCCGGGCACAGGCGGCGGCGCACTATGGCTTCAGCTCGCGGGAGCAGCGCTGGTGCTGCTGACGCTCCCCGCTTATAACTGGATAAAAACGAAAAAGCAAAAAGCGAAAGGAAGAACAAGACAATGAAAACAGTAAAACGCGCGCTCGCCCTCGTGCTGGCGGTGACCCTGCTGCTGGCGATGAGCGCGACAGTATTCGCGGCAGACGACACTACATACACGATTACGATCAACAATACAACGACCGGCCACACATATGATGCCTATCAGATTTTTGCCGGCGATCTGGCCGAAAAGGACGGCAAAACCATTCTCTCCAATATCACTTGGGGCAATGGTATCACTGAAGCCGGCAAAACCGCACTGGGCAACGCTGCAGAGAAAGCAGAAACTCTGAAAACAGCAGATGATGCAGCGGCATTTGCAAAAGCGGTTGCTCCCTATCTTCAGAATCCGACTACAAGTGTAGAAGGTACAGGCAAATACACGATTTCCGGATTGAAAGCTGGTTATTACCTTGTAAAAGACACGCAGGCCCCCGCAGACGATTTCTACTCCGCATACATCATGGAAGTTGTCAGCAACGTAGAAGCCGAACCGAAGGGCGACAAGCCTACCGTTGATAAGAACATCAAAGACAACGGTGAAACCACCAAGGTCAATGAGGCTTCCATCGGCGACACTATCAACTACGAAGTCACTTCTAAAGTCCCCGATATGACGGGCTATGCCAAGTATTTCTTCGTCCTGAACGATACCATGTCCAAGGGCCTGACGTTCAACAATGACGTTAAGGTCAAAATCGATGAGACCGAGCTTGCAGCGAATGCATATGATGTTACTTTCACGGTAAATGGCGACGGCACAACTTCGATCGAGATCATTTTCAAGAGCTTTATCCAGTACAAAGATCAGACCGGTTCTGCCATCACTGTCACCTATTCCGCGACCCCGAATCAGAACGCCAGCCTTGACCCCGTTGCTGGCAACCCCAACAAAGTCCAGTTGACTTATTCCAACAACCCGAATGTCGCAGGTGATGGTGATCCCCAGAACCCTGATAAGCCGGGTAATGGTGCTCCTACCGGCAAAACCCCGGAATCCGAAACCAAGACCTATGTCACTGGCATCAAGCTCACCAAGGTCGACGGTGCAGATCATAGCAAAACGCTGACCGGCGCTAAATTCGAGATCACGGGCAACAGCGTCAAGGTCGTTCTGGTCAACAAGGAAGTTTACGAAGAAGCTTCTGATGGCACGTACTACATGCTCAAAAACGGTACATACACCGAAACAGTTCCTAGTGACGAAACTGCGTCCAGTTACGACAGCACCACGACAAAATACAAGAAGGTCACTGCTGTAACCAAGGATACCGTTAACACGAAGGTCAATACCACCGGTTATGTTAATACAAACGGCGTTCTGACCTTTGAAGGTCTGGGCGAGGGCACTTATACCATCACGGAGATCATCGCCCCGGAAGGCTACAATCTGCTGAAAGCGCCTATTACGGTTGAAATCAAAGCAAACGCCACATTTGAAAAGTGCGAATGGACGGTAACTGCAAACAACGAAGCTGTCATAGCCGATGGCACTCTCTATGCTTTCTTGGTTGAAAACAAATCCGGTGCCGAACTTCCCTCCACCGGCGGTATCGGCACGACGGTGTTCTACGTGCTGGGCGGCCTGCTGGTCGTGTGCGCGGGCGTGCTGCTGATCACAAAGCGGCGGATGAACAAGAACGCGTAATTTTATCCTTCCGGTAATTCTGCAGGGGCCGGTCTCCGGCCCCTGCACCCCGGAGGGGCAAAACAGAGGAAAGGAGAGTCCTGCAAGTGAAAAAACATGGCACGACCGTGCTGCTCGTTCTGCTGCTCGCCGCAGGGCTGTCCTTGCTTCTGTACCCGAGCGTCAGCGACTACTGGAACTCGCTGCACGCCTCCCGCGCCGTCACCGGCTACGCACAGGACGTGCAGAGCCTGACGGACGACGCCTACGACGCCATGTTGCAGGCCGCGCGCGAGTATAACCAGTCGCTCGCCGCCCGCGAGACCAGCTATTTCCTGTCCGAGAGCCAGCAGGCGGAATATGACAGCCTTCTGGACGTCGGCGGCACCGGCATCATGGGCTATATCGAGATCCCCGCCATCAACGTCTCCCTGCCCATCTACCACGGCACGGACGACAACGTGCTCCAGATCGCCGCCGGGCACATCAGCTGGACCAGTCTGCCCGTCGGCGGCGAAAGCAGCCACTGCGTGCTCTCCGGCCACCGCGGGCTGCCGAGCGCGAAGCTGTTTACAAATCTCGACCGGCTGGTCGAGGGCGATACGTTCACCATCCGCGTGCTCGACGAAGTCCTGACCTATGAGGTCGACCAGATCCTCATCGTCGAGCCGGAGGATGTGTCCGCGCTGGAGATCATCCCCGGGCGCGACCTGTGCACGCTGGTGACGTGCACGCCCTACGGCATCAACACCCACCGGCTGCTCGTGCGCGGCACGCGCATCGAAAGCGAGCCGCAGGCGCAGACCGTGCGCGTCACGTCGGACGCGGTGCAGATCGAGCCGCTGCTAGTCGCGCCGGTGCTGGCGGCGCCGGTGCTGCTGATCCTGCTGCTGGTCCTGCTGCTGCCCGGAAAGCAAAAACGAAAGAAGGAGGAAGACTGACATGCGCGCAAGACGCGTTTTCTGCCTGCTGCTGGCCGCTTTTCTGCTGGCGGCGCTGCTGCCGCAGGCGCTGGCCGCGGGCCTCATTGAGACGGACCGCCCCGCCACGCTGACCGTCCGCTTCTTCCATGACAAAGCGCCTGTCAGCGGCGCGCCGTTTTCCCTCTACCGCGTGGCGGATGTGTCCGCCTACGGCGAATTCACGCTGACCGGCGATTTCAAAGACAATCCCGTGCGGCTGGATAATCTAAGCAGCGATGGCTGGCGCGCGCTGGCCGAGACGCTGCGCGCCTTCGTCCTGCGGGACGGCCGCAAGCCGCTCGACTCCGGCGTGACCGGCAGCACCGGCCTTCTTACCTTCCCCAACCGGCAGAAAACGCTTCGGCCGGGGCTGTATCTGCTGCTGGGCGAGTCGTTCGTCTCCGGCGGCTACAGCTACACCGTCGAGCCCTCGCTCATCTGCCTGCCCTGCGCCGACGAGACCTCCAACACCTGGGACTATGACGCAGTCCTCGCACCCAAGCATGACCGCGAGCCGCTCCCGCCCGCACCGTCGGACGATACCGTCGAGCGCAAGGTCCTGAAGGTCTGGGACGACGGCAGCGCCGCTTCGCGGCCGCAGGAGATCACCGTCCAGCTGCTCAAGGACGGCGTGGTCTACGATACCGTCCGTCTGAACGCAAAAAACAGCTGGCGCTACACCTGGTCGAAGCTGCCGAAATACGACGCGAATGGCCGCCGCATCACCTGGACCGTCACGGAGACGGCTGTCGGCGGCTATACCGTCTCCATCCGGCAGGAGGGCGTCACCTTCGTCGTGACGAACTCGAAAACGCCGTCCACCCCCACGCAGCCGTCCACGCCGACCACGCCATCCGGGCCGTCGCTGCCGCAGACGGGCACGGTCTGGTGGCCGGTCTGGCTGCTGGCGGTCTGCGGCGCAGCGCTGCTGCTGGCCGGGCTGCGCTGCGGGAAGGGAAAGCGCGATGCGTAAGCGGACGGTCCTCTTGACGCTCGGCGGGCTGTGCCTGCTCGCCGCGCTGGCGCTCACGGCTCGGAACCTGCGGCAGGAAGCCCGCGCGCAGACCGCCGCAGAGCAGACCTTACAGACGCTCGCGCCCATCGTTCAGACTGCAGCAGACGCGCAGACGCCGCCGGAGGCCGAAGCGGTCCCCGCGGACGAGCAGGTCATCCCGGACTATCAGCTCGATCCGCAGATGGAAATGCCCGTCACGACGATCGACGGCGTCGATTACATCGGCGTGCTGGAGATCCCCGCGCTAAAGCTGACGCTTCCGGTCGCCGGGGGTTGGAGCTATGCGCTGCTGGATCTTGCGCCCTGCCGGTACGCCGGGTCGGCGTATCTGGACGATCTTGTCATTCTGGGGCACAATTACCGCGGCTTTTTCCGGGATCTTTCGCAGCTGCAGCCCGGCGAAGATGATATGCTCCCTCTATGAGAGACAGTGAAAAAAGAAACTGTCGAACATGGAGGGAGCATTGTTATGCCGCAAAAGGAAAAACGGAAGCCGGAAGAGAAAGTAAAAATCGTAAGGAAATACTTAGCGGGAGAGGTAAG
>DHKK01000163.1 GCA_002404795.1 Clostridiales bacterium UBA4696 | reverse complement strand
TAAAATGAAAAAGAAAAAAGTATTGACCATCGTTCTCTTATGTCTGGGCGCGGCGCTGGCTCTGTTTGGGCTGATCGTCCTATGTCAAGCAAGCGGCAACCATACCGGCGCAAACGGAGGAGTATCACGGGCTTCCACTTCGATCCAGTTCGGCGCTGACTTTTACACGACCTCCGCACAATACTCCGGTCTGGCGGCTAATGCTGTCGTTGACTTATATACCCTTGTCTCTTACGCAATCGGTGCATTTTCTCTGTTTTTCGGCGGTCTTGACATCTGTATCGTCCTGCTCCGTGCAGACTTGCAGGAGCTCTTCGGCAAAAAGGAAGCTCCCGTTGAAGCGATCAGCGAAACCGCCGAGGCACAATTATTTTCTTCACACTGCGGTCCATTGTAAAAAAGAAGCATCTGCTATCGGCAGATGCTTCTTTTCCTTCCATTACCTCTCCTGCACCTTTTTGCCGCTGATGTGGTCGATGCTGAGGCGAAACATCTGGACGGCTTTGCCAGAGGCGGCGACTTCGTCGTCGACCATTTTCTCGGTGGGGTAGTACTTCATCGCGAACTTTTTGCACAACGCGTCGCTCTCGCCGCGGTCCGCGACGAGATGGCAGCGGCCGAAGACGACGGCGCTCTTCAAAAACGGGGCCCAGGCCTCGTCCGTTTCGACGGTCTCGTCGCCGTACACGGTGAAGCAGACCTTATCGCTTCTCTTGAGCGCGTCCACCTTGTGGCCGGCCCTGGAGCCGTGGAAAATGATCTCCTGCTCGCTCTCGTCGTACAGGTAGTTGATGGGCACCGCGTAGGGGTAGCCGTCGTCGCCGCTGACGGCCAGCACGCCGCGGCGGGACTCGCGCAGGAGCTTTTTTGCCTCCTCCACGCTGATCTCGTTTGCCTTTTTGCGAACAGGTCTGAACATGGTCTCGTCCTCCTCATACTGCCGACCGTGCCGGCTGTTTCCTGCCGCTATTATACTATTTTCCCCCGATATTGCAACGGGGAAGCGGCGCGGGAGCTGACAGCAAGCAGCAAAAAATACGCTGCGGGAGCATCCGCAGCGTATTTTTCGTTTTGGGAGAAGGTTTACTTCGCCATCGCGCGATAGAGGAACGTGACGATCTGGGCGCGCGTGCAGTCGGCGTTCGGGGAGAACGTCGTGGCAGAAGTGCCGGTGGTCACATCATTCATGCAACACCAGGCCACGGACTCATAGCACCACTCGGGCACATCGGTGAAGGGGAGCTGGAACGTCCAATCGCCCGTGAAGCCCTTGCCCTGCGACTGCTCATAGCGGTACAGGAACGCTGCGCACTGGGCACGCGTGCAGCTTTCGTTCGGAGAGAAGGCGGTCGCGCTCGTGCCGGTAGTCACGTTGTTCTCGACGGCCCAGGCGACGGCCTTTTCATAGTACGCGCCGCTCTTGACGTCGGTAAACGCGGTGGCCGTGGACTTGGGCTCCGGAGAACCGGCGGCTCTCCACAGGAAAGTGACCATCTGGCCGCGCGTGCAGCTCGCACCCGGGGCAAAGCTCGTGGCGGTCACGCCGGAGGTGACGTTGTTCGCGACGGCCCAGGCGACGGAGTCGGCATAGTAAGCGTCGTCGGCGACATCGGTGAAGGGAAGCGACGCGGAGCCGTCATAGTTCTTGTCGCTCAGGACAGAGGAGAAGAGGAAGTTGCTGATATAGGCATACTCGTCTCTCTGGTGGACCTTATTGGTCAGGGAGTTGGCAAAAAGGACGACGTTCATGCCGTTTTCCTGATAGGCAAAGCCCTGCACGCCGCCGTTCATGTAGGCCTTGAAGCCTGTGGCGCGCTCGGCGGTGTTCGTGGGGATGAAGCCCTCGGTGGGCGTCCTGGTCTTGTCTGCCTTGACGAGGACCGTCGCACCGGATGGGACCTTGGAGAAGTAGCCGAGACCGTAGGCGTAGAGGATATCGTCGCCGTCAGCAATATAGCTCGCGTTCACAAGGGTCTTGTTCGGGTAGACAACGGGGGTCAGGCAGTCCATCGCGCCGTCCAGCTCGGTGTATTCCACACCGGCGATGAGGTCGGAGGCGGAGGACGCCGCAGAATAGCTGTAGCCGATGTACGGCAGGCCGTTTTTCACGGCGGTCTTCGCGGCGGCGTCGAGCTTCGTCGCGCCGATGGCGGCGTCCGCCTTCGTCACGTCCGAGGTCGTGGCAAAGCCCATGAGGTTCATCGCGGCGGTATCATAGTTCCAGCCCGAGCTCTGGCTGATCTGCGGGGTGTAGACAAAGCCCTTGCCGCTCTCGGCGGGTGTGCCGGAGACATAGACGGTCGGGGACTTGGTGATGATCTTCGCCTTCACGCTCGTCTTGTCGACGCCCGTGGCGGTGAGCAGGTACTTGCCCGCAACGGTCTGGTAGTCGGCGTAGGAGCAGATGAAGTCGCCCATGTAGTCGCCGCTCGTGACCATGCCGACGGTCTTACCGGCCTTGAGCAGTTCGTTGACGGCGGCGGTGGAATCTTCGGAGGCGTTGGAGAGGATGACATCCTTATTCTTGTCGCCGGTGAAGTAAGAGGTCAGCGCCTTGGTGTAGGCAAGGGCGTCGTCGTGGTCCATCGCGTCGCCGCAGACGGCGGAGATGGTCTTGTAGGCGGCGGGCTCGGCCACGGTGACCATGTCGAAGCCGCGCGTCTCGTTGAAGGACGTGATGCCCTCGGAGTAGAGGATCGTCCAGCCGTTGATGAGCGTGCCGTCATACAGCGCGCCGTTGGCGACAGAGCGCTTGGCCTGATACATCGGGACGATCATCGTCCCTGCGGGGTAGGTGACGCCGTCATAGGTGAATTCCTTTTCGGTCACGTTGACCTTGACGTCGTTTCTCGTGAGCCACTCCATCATGTCGGCCGCGGCCTGAAGGTTGGTCTGGTTCTTGCCGTCGAGCGGGATGATGTAGCACTCGGGATAGAAGTTGCCGTTCTGGCCCGCGCCGGTGTACTCGGGACGGAAGACGTCCATCTCCGCACCCTCGACGTCGTTCTGGTCGCACAGCCACTGGCCGACGAGCTCATAGGCGTCGGAGTTGAGGTTCTTCACGCCGCGCTGGAAGATCGTGACCTGGGATTCAAGGTAGGAGAGCTTTTCGGCGGCGACATAGGCGGCGTTGCCGAGGATGCCGTACTGCACGGCCTGCGCGGTCTCGTCGCAGTAGGCGGGCAGCTCAACGGTGTAGGACACGGTGCCGTGCAGCATGGCGAACTGCGGGGTATAGCTCGTGGACATGTCGTCCCACGGGTCTTCCCAGTAGGTCTCGGTACCGTTTCCGGTGTAGGACAGGTAATCGCGCTGGGGGATGACATAGCTGTTGTAGCCGTCGTTGTTGGCGACTGCGGCGATGCCGAGCGCTTCACCGCCGCCGATCAGGTGGTTGGCGAGCAGGTCGTACTCAAAGTTCGGCTCGTGCGGGGGATCGCAGGGCTCGCACTGGAACGCCTGCACGCGTCCGTGGAATTCGGCGAACGACATGGGGTTGAACGTGCCGATGAGCTGCTGCAT
>DHKK01000186.1:481-4610 GCA_002404795.1 Clostridiales bacterium UBA4696 | reverse complement strand
GGCCCCATCAGCCTGTCGGGTCTGGCCGTCGGCTCCATCGTCGGCATCGTCCTCAACGCCATCATGCCCGGCAAGGACTATGTCTACGGCGAAGACAAGCAGGGCGACGAGTCCGTCAACTTCATTGTCCAGTAAACGATCGCAAACGGTTCAAGCGCCCGGCCTCCGGCCGGGCGCTTTTGACGCACTGAAACGTCAGGCTGCTTGGGAAAGCGTTTTAACCGGAAAGCGCGGCGGCGAGCAGGGGCTCGTTTTCTTCTAACAGCTGCGGCAGCTGCGTCATGGGAAGCGGATTTTCGCCGAGGCCCGCTTCGATGGTAAAGCCCGGGCGGTGGAATCGCGCAAGGAACCAGTCCTTGAAGCCTGCGTTCGACGCTTCCGCCGGGACATTTTCGACCGCATAACCGGACGCTTCGGAAAACCGCCGTGCAAGCTCCTGCGCACCGGGCGGATCGATGCCGGGCCCGCCGGGATAGATGACGCGTCCCTGCGTGTGCCAGGCAAGAAGGATGTCGGGCCGGATGCAGGCGGTGTAAGCGGCAAGCGCCGCCGTTTCGCGCTGGTCAAGTGGCTTTTCCCCGGGATAGTCTCTGGGGGCAGGCCGGTCAAAGCCAAGCGCGGCCTTGATCTTTTTCGCTTCTTCCCACGAGGCCGGATAGTTGAGGTTCAGATCGACGCCGCGCAGGTTCGCCTTCCAGCCGGACGGGAACGGAAGGCCCGGAAACTGTGCCGCAAGTTCCGCCGCCTGTATGTACTCCGGTACGGTTTCCGGAATTTCTCCCGCGACGAGATCGGCCCCGTCGGGGTTCACGAGCGGCACACAGTAGAGCATTGAATTGCGGAACAGCGCCTGCGCGTCCTTTCCGCCAAACGTGCCGCCGGTGCGGACGGCTTCGCAGTAGGCAAGCAGCAGCTCCCACAAAAGCGTTCCTGTGATCGACTCGTTCGCGTGGTGCGTGCCGGTCACGAGCACCTTTGTGCAGCCGCAGCCGAGCTGGACAGCTACAATGGGCCGGCCGCCCGCAGTCCTTGTGAGCGTTTTGATATAGACAAACGGCGCGGTCCGCCGCAGAATTTTCAGATACCGCTCCTGCACACGGCTCGTGAGATAGGCAGGATGCTCCATACAAACCAAGAAAATCGCCTCCACCATATTGTATGGCGGAGGCGATTCGTTTAGAACCTCAATTTTTCTCAAAGATGGCCTTGACGGCGCGATAGGTCATGTAGCAGTCGTATTTTGCCACGACCTCAAACGGCGCGTGCATCGAAAGCACCGGAACGCCAGCGTCGAGCGTGTCAATATTCCGCTTGGCCATGAATTTCGCGACCGTTCCGCCGCCGCCTGCGTCGGTCTTGCCGAGCTCGCACATCTGCCAGGCGACGGATTCGTCGTTCAGGAGCTTGCGGATCCTGCCGACCAATTCGCTCGAAGCGTCCGACGCGCCGTATTTGCCGCCGGAGCCGGTGTATTTGCAAAGGCCGACGCCGTAGTTGAGGTACGCGCTGTTTTTGCGCTCGAAAACCTCGGAGAAGCCCGGATCGAAGGCCGCGCACACATCAGCGGACAGGCAGAAGGAGTTGGCCAGGCACGTGCGAAGATCGACGTTCTGGGCCTTGCACAGGCATTCCATAAAGTACTCGAACGCCTCGCCCTGCATACCGGACACGCCCTCGGATCCGATCTCTTCCTTGTCGGCGAAGATGCACACGGCGGTCTTCTTCGGGGCCTTCGCGTCAAAGATCGCGGCGAGCTCTGCGTACGCGCAGACACGGTCGTCGTGGCCATATGCGCCGATCATGCTGCGGTCCAGACCGATGTCTCTGGCGTTCGCGGCGGGGACGGCCTCTAATTCCGCGGAAATGAAGTCCTCTTCGACGATGCCGTACTTTTCATTCAGAATGCGCAGGACGGACAGCTTCACGCGGTCCTTGCCGTCATCGTCCGCTTCCGGGCGGCTGCCCAGCAAAATGTTCAGGCTTTCAGACGGAATGGCCTCGTTGAGGGGCTTTTTGCCCTGCTCGCGGCCCAGATGCGGCAGCAGATCGTTGATGACGAGCTGCGGGTCGCCGGGGTCGCTGCCGATGGTCACAAAGACCTCGCTGCCGTCGCGGCGGACGACCTTGCCGTGCAGCTCCAGAGGAACTGTCACCCACTGATACTTGCGGATGCCGCCGTAATGGTGCGTCTTGAGGTAGGCCATCTCCACGCCGGAGGCCTGATACAGGGGACGCGGCTTGAGGTCGAGACGCGGCGCGTCGGTATGGGCAGCGCCGATGTTCGCGCCCTTGGAGAGCGGCTCAGAGCCGATCACGGCCAGCATGATGGCCTTGCCGCGGTTGTTGTAATAGACCTTATCGCCGGGCTGGATCGCCATGCCGGGACGGTATTCCACAAAGCCGCGCTCTTCCGCCAGGCGGATGGCGCTGAAAACGCACTCACGCTCCGTCTTGGAGGCGTCGAGGAACTTCTTATAGTCCTCGCAGTAGGCGTTCATTTCCGCCTCTTCGGCGGCGCTCAGTTCGTCATGACCGTTGATGGGCTTGTAGAACAGCTTAGCTTTTTCTTCTTTTGTCATGTTGCGTTCTCCTTTATCAAAATTTCCAATAGTGCATTTGCCTGTATCTGAAATTCCTCCGGGGAAATTTCACCGTTTTGAAGTATGTGCGTGCAGCGCGCCGTATAGAAGCTGTCCGGCTCCTGCGCGCGGATGCGCAGCAGAGCGTACTGCCGCTCGATGCCGTCGCGCTGCATGATGCGCCGAAGGCGCACCTCCTCCGGGGCCAGTACGCCGACCGTCGTGCCGCAAAGCTCTGCCAGCCCGCTCTGGAACAGGTTGATCGCATCGATCGCCAGAAGCGCCGTCCCGGCGCTTTTCTCACGCGCCTGAATCGTCTCGACCGCGCGGCGGACATGCGTAAACACGATCCGGTTGAGCGTCTCCATCTGCGCGGGGTCGGAAAAGACCGCCGTGCCGAGGCGCTTCCGGTCGAGGCTCCCGTCCGGGAGGAAAACCGCGCCGAAGCTCTCCGTCAGCGCTGCGCGGAGCGCTCCGTCCGTGCGCAGAAGGTCATAATACAGCGCGTCGCAGTCGATCCCGACGCCGCCGCGCGCCTCGATGCAGCGCAAAAGCGCCGTCTTGCCGCAGCCGGTGCCGCCGGTAATGCCGATGGTCAGCACGCGCTACACCTCCACCACATGGAAGCCCGCCGCCTTTTTCAGCCGGTTTCCGATTGCAAGGCCAAGGCCCGCGTCGTCCGGGCACTGTGCAAAGATCTCGGCCACGTCCGTTGCATCAAACTCGCGCAGCGCGTCAAATACGCGCCGCGCCTGCTCGGATTTGTCGCCCTCCGGGCCAAGCTCGTGGACGACGCAGCCGGGAAACTGCGCGCAGAACTCCGAGAAGCAGATCACGCCTGCGCCTTCCGGCGCATGGGCTGCGATGTAGGCCGCGCTGTTTTTGCCGTCGCCGGTCACGACGGTGACGGGTGCCTTCGGCGCATAGTGCCGGTATTTCATACCCGGTGCGCGCGGACGCTCGCCGTCGGTCATCAGCTGCGTGATACATTTGTCCACAAGGACGGTGCCGAGCACGCGCTCCAGCTCCTCGAGCGGCAGTCCTCCGGCGCGCAGAAGGCGCGGCGGCTGGCAGGTCAGGTCAATGATCGTGGACTCCACGCCGACGCCGCACGGCCCGCCGTCAAAAATGCCGTCGATCTTCCCGTCCATATCCTCCAGCATGTCCGCCGCCGAGGTGGGGCTTGGTCTGCCGGAGGTGTTGCCGGACGGCGCGGCGATGGGCACGTCCGCCGCCGCGATCACCGCCAGCGTCACCGGATGGTTCGGGCAGCGGACGCCGACCGTCTCCAGCCCGCCCGTCGTGCGGTAGGGCACGATCTCCTTCTTTGGCAGGATCATGGTCAGCGGCCCCGGCCAGAACGCCTCCGCGAGGCGGTAGGCGCTCTCAGGTACCTTCTCGCAGTAGCGCGCCAGCCACGAGGCGTCCGGCACATGGATAATGAGCGGATTGTCCTGCGGGCGGCCCTTGGCCTCGTAGATCCGGCGGCAGGCATCGGCGTTCAGCGCGTTCGCGCCGAGGCCGTAGACCGTCTCCGTCGGGATGGCCAG
>DHKK01000186.1:0-457 GCA_002404795.1 Clostridiales bacterium UBA4696 | reverse complement strand
TCGGTCGGAATCCCGAGCAGACCGCCCCGCCGGATGATCTCCGCCGCCTTTTCGATGTTTTCCTTTGTATTTTCCGTAAACAGAATCGTATTCACAAGAATGCTTCCTTTTGTGTTCATTCCTGCTGCGTTTGCAGCTTCTTTGCCTGATCCGCCGTAACCAGCGCGTCGATCAGCTCGTCGAGGTCGCCGTCCATGATGGCGTCGATCTTATAAAGCGTCAGGCCGATGCGGTGATCCGTCACACGGCCCTGTGGGAAATTGTAGGTGCGGATGCGCTCGTTGCGCATTCCGGTGCCGACCTGATTGCGGCGCTCCGAGGAGACCTCGTTTTCGATGCGGCTCTGCTCAATCTCATAGAGCTTGGACGCCAGCATCTGCATACACCGCGCGCGGTTCTGCACCTGCGAGCGTTCCTCCTGACACGACACGACGATGCCGGACGGCTTGTGGATGAG
>DHKK01000099.1 GCA_002404795.1 Clostridiales bacterium UBA4696 | reverse complement strand
AGCCAGGTCGTTCAGAGCCTTGGCCATCGGAGCGAGGCAGTTGGTGGTGCAGGAAGCGGCGGAGATGATGTTGTCTTCCTTGGTCAGGGTCTTGTGGTTGACGTTGAAGACGATAGTGGGCAGGTCATTGCCGGCCGGAGCGGAGATGACGACCTTGCGGGCGCCAGCGTCGATATGGGCCTGAGCCTTGGCCTTGCTGGTGTAGAAGCCGGTGCACTCGAGGACAACGTCGACACCCAGCTTGCCCCAGGGCAGATCAGCAGCGTTCGGCATCTTGTAGATGACGATCTTCTTGCCGTCGACAACGATGTAGTTGTCTTCGCCTTCGCCCTCATGGAAATCAACGGTGTGGCCCTGCGCAACGTAGTTGCCCTGCGTGGAGTCGTACTTCAGCAGGTGCGCAAGCATCTTGGCGGAAGTCAGGTCGTTGATGGCGACGACTTCGTAGCCCTCAGCGCCGAACATCTGACGGAAAGCCAGACGGCCGATACGGCCAAAACCATTGATCGCAACTTTAACAGACATAATGAATTTCCTCCTTATTACCTGCCGGCACGGGGCCGGCCAATGTACTGTGTTTCCCACAACATTCTGTTAAATTATACCGCAACATTCGTGGGCTGTCCAGTATTATTTTGCCCAAAAACCAACGTTTTTACCGAAAAAATATCTACAATTTCGCCCGTTTGTCCAAATAAATTATGAGCGTGCCTAAAAAAGTTTTTACAGTTTCCCAAATCCGGAAACCGGGCCGCCAATGGTGCGGAAATTCCTCCCACCGGACATGTCCGCCGGCGCGTTTACCGGGTCAGGACCGTGCCGTCCTTGCGGCCGGTCAGCGCGCCGTGCAGGATCGCGGGACGTCCGCTCACGAAGACAGTGTCGAGGCCGTCGGAGAACTGCGCGGGGTCCTGATAGGTCGCGCGGGTGTGGATCTGCGCGGGGTCGAAGACGTTGATGTCGGCGTCCATCCCCTGTGCGAGCACGCCCTTGGTCCGAAGGCCCATGACTGCGGCCGGGCGGCCGGTCACCTTATGCACGGCTGCTTCGAGCGAGAGGACCTGCTTTTCGCGGACAAAATGCTCCAGCAGCGTGGTATAGGTCCCGTAAACGCGCGGGTGGAGCATGCCGGTAGTGGGATAGGTGCTGTCGGAGATGACGCAGCTGTGCGTGTCGCGCAGGATATCGCAGATATCGTCCTCGGCGGCGATGAAATCGATCATGGTCACGTCGCAGTGCGCGGCCTGCAGGAGGTCAAACAGGCAGGTAAAGGGATCCTTCCCCTGCTGTTCGGCGATCTGCGCGATGCTCTGGCCCTCGTACTGCCGCAGCTCGTCCAGCCGGACGCTGGAAACGACGATGTTTTCAAATCCGGCCAGCAGTGAGATATTTTCAAAGTCGCTGCCCGTGAGCATCCGGGCCTTGAGGGTCTCGCGGAAGGCGGGGTCAGCCAGATGCGCGGTCAGCGCCTCCATGCCGCCCTGCTGCGTCTCCGGCGGCAGGACATGGACGAGCTGGGTCGAGCCAGCGGTATAGGGATAGACGTCACAGGCGATCCGGACGCCCTCCTGCCGGGCCTCGGCCATCAGGCGGAGCATCTCGGGCGTGCACCTGCGCCAGTTGGCCTTGCCGATGGATTTGAGGTGGCTGATCTCGACGGGCGTGCGCAGCGCGCGCGCGACCGCGATCATCTCCCGGAGCGCGCCCACCACGCCGCTGCCCTCCTGCCGCATGTGGACGGTGATGGGAATGCCGGAGTCCTGCAGGGGCTGCAGGGCCTCGATCAGCGTTTCGGTCGAATAGAAGCAGTCCGGCGCGTAGCCGAGGCCAAGGGAGACGCCGAGCGCACCCGCAGCAAGCTCCCGTTCGATCAGGCCCTGGACCGTGCGCAGCTGTGCCGCGTCCAGCGTCGGAGCGGAGAAGCCTGCGGCGCAGGCACGGATGGTGCCGCTGCCGGCCAGCATGGCGGTATGGATGGGGCTGAGCTGTCTGCGGGCGGCATCCAGATAGGCCTGCATCGAGCTGCAGTCCGCGTCCGCGGGCAGCTCGCCCGTGACCGGGGTCAGATAGGCCTCGATCTCTGCGCGGTACGGCCCGCTGCAGGGCGTGACGGACAGGCCGCAGTTGCCGTTTACGATCGTGGTCAGGCCCTGCTTGAGCTCCAGCTCGCCGAAATGCGGGCGGAAAAGCGCCGCGTCGGCGTGGCGATGGATGTCGATAAAGCCGGGAGTGACGGTCTTCCCTGCCGCATCGATGACGGTCCCGGCCTGTGCGGCCGACAGATCGCCGACGGCGGCGATCTTCCCGTCTGTGATGCCGACGTCCGCCCGGCGGGCGGAGCTGCCGGTGCCGTCGATGAGTTGTCCGTTTTTGATCAGATAGTCGAACATAGTCCCATTCCTTTACATAGACGCAGAGCGCAAGACCGGTCGCCCGGCCCTGCGCTGCGTTTTTTTATTTTACGGGTTTGATGTGCCAGATCTCATCCGCGTACTGACGGATGGTGCGGTCCGAAGAGAACTTGCCTGCGGAGGCGACGTTCTCGAGGCACTTGCGGCCGAAGGACAGCCGGTCACGGTAGTCGCGGTTGGCCTGCAGACGGGCCTTTTTGTAGCTGTCAAAGTCGTAGAACAGGAAGTACTGGTCCGGCTTGTGCCAGCTTGCGCCCTCGAGCAGGGAGGTATAGAGCTCGTGCTGCTCCTCGTCGGTCGGGACCGTGCCGTCGATCAGCGTATCGACCGCGCGGCGCAGGGCCGGGTCAGCCTCATAGAAGCTGCGGGCGTTGTAGTTGGGCTTCACCATGTTGATCTCCTCGACGGTGGCACCGAAGATGTACTCGTTTTCAAGGCCCGCCTGCTCGGCGATCTCCACGTTCGCGCCGTCGAGCGTGCCGATGGTGACCGCGCCGTTGAGCATGAGCTTCATGTTGCCCGTGCCGGAAGCCTCGGTGCCGGCCGGCGAGATCTGCTCGGAGATGTCCGCCGCGGGGATGATATGCTCGGCGTAGGAGCAGTTGTAGTTCTGGACGAAGACGACCTTCATGACGCCTTCCATGGCCGGATCATTGTTGATGAGCTCGGCAACGCGGTTGACATAATGAATGATCGCTTTCGCGCGGCGGTAGCCCGGCGCGGCCTTGGCGCCGAAGATGAAGGCGGTAGGCGTGAAATCAGTGAGCGTGCCGTCCTTGATGGACAGGTAGAGGTCCATGATGCCCAGCGCGTTGAGCAGCTGGCGCTTATACTCATGCAGACGCTTGACCTGCACGTCAAAGAGGAAGGACGGGTCGAGCGCGACGCCCTCATGTTCCTCGATCACGCGGCACAGCTGGCGCTTTTTCTCGAGCTTGATGGCGTTGAACTGCTTGATGGTCATCTCATCGATGCTGTTTTTCAGCTCGGACAGCTTGTCGAGGTCCTTGAGATAGCCCGTGCCGATCCGGCTGTCGATCAGGCCGCACAGCTCCGGGTTCGAAAGGCCCAGCCAGCGGCGGGGCGTGATGCCGTTGGTCTTATTCTGGAAGCGCTCGGGATAGACGGCGTACCAGTCCTTGAACAGATCGTCCTTGAGGATCTGGGAGTGGATCTCGGCCACGCCGTTGACCGCGGTGGACATGTAGACGGACAGATTCGCCATGTGTGCCTGGCCGTCCTTGACGATGAAAAGGTTCGAATGCGGATGCTCCTGCTTGAGCCGGGCGTCGATGCGCTCGATGATCTCGCAGACCTCGGGCACGACGGACCGCAGCAGCTCCAGATCCCACTTTTCCAGCGCCTCGCCCATGACGGTGTGGTTCGTATAGGCAAAGACGCGACGCGTGAGCTCAAATGCGGCGTCAAAATCAAGGCCCTCGTTCATCAGAAGACGCATGAGCTCGGGGATGGACATGGCGGGGTGGGTGTCGTTCAGCTGAACGGCGACGAACTCCGGCAGACGGTAATAGTCCGCGCCGTGCTGCGCGCGGTAGTCGCGCAGGATATCCTGCAGCGAGGCGCTGGAGAGGACATACTGCTGCTTGACGCGCAGGCGCTTGCCCTCCCAGGTCGAGTCGTTCGGGTAGAGCACGCGGGTGATATCCTCGGCCTTGTTCTTCTTTTCCAGCGCCTTGACATAGTCCTGGGCGTTGAAGGCGTCGAAATTCAGCTCCTCCTCTGCCTCGCACTGCCACAGGCGAAGCGTATCGACGGTCGAGGTCTCATAGCCGATGACCGGCATGTCGTAGGGCACGCAGTTGACGGTCTGGTCGGCAAAACGGACCTTGACAGCCAGCTTGTCGCGGCGGTGGCTCCAGGGGTCGCCGTATTTGGTCCAGTCGTCGGCGTCCTCACGCTGGCAGCCGTTGACGAACGACTGCTTGAACAGGCCGAAGCGGTAGCGCAGGCCATAGCCGGTCAGCGGCAGGTCGAGCGTGGCGGCGCTGTCCAGGAAGCAGGCGGCGAGACGGCCAAGACCGCCGTTGCCGAGCGCTGCGTCCTCGATATGCTCCAGACAGGCCAGATCGACGCCCTTTTCGGCGAAGGCGGCCTTCATCTCACGCAGGATGCCGAGGTTAAAGAGGTTGCTGTAGACCAGACGGCCGACCAGATACTCCGCAGAGAAATAGAATGCGCGGCGCCCCGGCGCCTGACGGCGCTTGGTCTTGGTCCAGTTGTCGCTGATCTCCATCATGATGACCTGGCCCAGCGCCTCATGCAGGCGCTCCGGCGTGGTCTCCTGCAGCGTCTCGTCGTGCTGGAAATGCAGCAGCGCCTCAGTCTGCTTTACGATTCGTTCCGAAAAATCACTCATAGGATAACTCCTTCCTGGGCTGCGGCCGGACAAAGCGTCCGGCGGTTTCACAAAAGCGCGCCCACCCTTCCGGCAAGGACGGGTGGGCGCCAGAATGTTCGTAGGTATTATACACGATTTGCGCGCGCTGTCAAACCTGCAATTTTTGCGGCCAGCGCGTCGTTGGCTGCGCCGGGCAGCATCCGCCAGCGCCAGTTAGAGGGCAGGAGCCTGCCGGGCTCGTTCATGCGGGCCTCTTTGCCAAGGCGCAGGTAGTCCTGCATCTGCATGATGAACAGCTGCGCCTTGGACTGCATGCCGGCCTCGATGATGGCGTCCGCCAGATCGTCCGCCTTGCCAATGCCGAGATACTCGCGCGCATAGGCGTCGCATTCGGCGTCCAGGCCCTCGCACCACTGGATGAGCGTCTCATTGTCGTGCGTGCCGGTGTAGCAGATGCAGTTTTCCGGATAGCGGTCCGGCAGGTAATTGCTGGGCTCGCGCGGGTCGAAGGCAAATTCGAGCACCTTCATGCCGGGGAAGCCGGATTCCTTGACCAGCTTCTGCACCTCGGGCGTCAGGAAGCCGAGATCCTCCGCGATAAAGTCGGTATCCGGGCAGTTTTCGCGGATCGCGCGGACGAGCTTCATGCCGGGGCCCTGGATCCACTCGCCCTTGCGGGCGGTGCGGTTGACGGCCGGGATGGCCCAATAGCTCTCGATGCCGCGGAAATGGTCGATGCGGACGACATCGAAGTTCTCCCCTGCCGCGCGCAGACGGCGCATCCACCAGGAGAAGCCGTCCTGCTCCATGCGCTCCCAGTCATAGATGGGGTTGCCCCAGTACTGGCCGTTGGCGTTGAACCCATCGGGCGGGCAGCCCGCGACGACACGCGGACGGCGCGTACGGGTCAGCTGGAAGTTCTCGGGGTGCGACCAGACGTCGGCGGAGTCCAGCGGGACGTAGATGGGGATATCGCCGATGATCTGGATGCCGTTTTCGTGCGCATAGGCGCGCAGAAGCTGCCACTGGGTGTGGAAGCAGAACTGCAGGAAACTCTGGAAGTCGATCTCGTCGCGCAGCTGCTCGCGGCAGCGCGCCATGGCCTCCGGCTGGTGCATCCGGATATCGAGCGGCCACTGTGTCCACGGGCCGTCGTTATAATATGCCTTGACGGCCATAAAGAGCACATACTCATCGAGCCAGGACTTCTGCTGCTCGAGGTATTCGGCATAGCCGTCCGCCGGGGCCTTGTGGAAGCGGCTCCAGGCCAGATGCAGCACGCGCAGGCGCTGGTCATACATGGTGGAGAAATCCACCTGGTCTTCCCTGCTGCCCCAGCTGACGCGGTCCAGCTCCTCCTGCTTCAGCCAGCCGTTCTCGACGAGCTGGTCGAGGTCGATGAGGTACGGATTGCCAGCAAAGGTGGAGAAGGCCTGATAGGGCGAGTCTCCGTAGCCGGGCGGATTGATCGGCAGGATCTGCCAATAGGTCTGCCCGGCTTTTTTGAGAAAATCAATAAAGTCACAGGCACTTTTCCCCATGCTGCCGATGCCGTAGGGCGACGGCAGCGAGGTGATGTGCATCAGGATACCACTGCTTCGTTTCATAGTCTCACTCTTTATTCGCTCTCTTTGGAACGCGCAGAAGCAGCGGCGATGCGGCTGCTCAGTCGCTTTCCAGTTTTCTGACGCTCTCCCGGTTGGAGAGCGTAAACGGTACGGTCAGGTGGCGGGCAGGGCCGTCATGCTCGGTGCAGTCCATCAAGACCATGAAGCTGCGCCGGGCCAGAAGCTCCACGGACTGGCAGACCGTCGAAAGCTTCGGCGTGTAGAAGCTGCCGATCTTCAGTCCATCGTAGCCGATGACGGAGATATCGTCCGGCACGCGCTTGCCCGCGTCCACGAGCGCGCGGATCGCGCCGATGGCGATGACGTCCGCCATGGCGAACACGGCCGTGACCTGCGGTGTCTGCCGCAGGACCGCCTGCATGCCGGCATAGCCGTCTTCGTAGCTGTAGCGGCCGGTATGGTAGAAGGTCTGCTCGTCGAAGTGCATGCCGTTTTTCTCAAACGCCTCCACGCAGCCCTCATAGCGCTGGGCCGACGTATCGGACAAGGACCGGTCGCCGCCGAGCACCGCGATCTGGCGGTGACCGCAGCGGATCAGATAATCCACCGCGCTGGCTGCGCCCTGACGGTCGTTCGTCGTGACGCTGGAGAGATTTTCAAACGGCAGTGCGCTCGCGTCGTTGGTCACGACGACGGCGGGCACGTGGATCTTCTCAAAGCCGCCGCAGAAATTACAGTTCGTGCCGCCCAGGAACATCACGCCCACGGGCTTACGCTCGCGGCAGAGCTTGACGGCGCGCAGCACCTCGTTTTCATCCTCATCGATGAAATCCACGATCAGCGGATGCGTCGTGCGGGAAAACAGGGACTGCAGCTGCTCGACCATGCTCGCAAACATCTCGTTTGCCGTGCCCTTGACGATGATCAGCACGGCATTGGAGCGCTGCTGCTTGAGCAGCTGCGCGCTTTCGTTGAGCTCGAATCCGCTTTCTTCGGCAATGGCAAGGATCGCGGCGCGCGCCTTGTCGGAGACGTTCGGCTGGTTGTTGAGCACGCGCGAAACGGTCCCGAGCGAATAGCCGCTCAGTCTTGCCAGATCTTTGATCGTCATAGCTGTTTACTCCCTCTTGGATGATTCCATGTCTGTATCACTATAATACAGGTTTTCACAAAAATCCACAGAAAGCAAACATTTTTTTGTTTTTATCCCTTGACGGCGCCTGCGGCGACGCCCTTGATGATATACTGCTGGCAGAACAGGTAGACGATGATGATGGGAAGGATGCTGAGCATGATAACGGCCATTGTCGCGCCGAGATCAACGGTGCCATAGCTGCCCTTAAGGTACTGCACAAGGATGGGGATCGTCATATACTTTGTGCGGTCAAGCACCAGATACGGCAGCAGGTAGTCATTCCACACCCACATCAGCTCAAGGATGCCGACAGAAATGAGCGTCGGCTTAAGCATCGGGAAGACAACGGAGAAGAACGTCCGCACCGGGCCGCAGCCGTCGATCGCAGCGGCCTCTTCGATCTCCAGAGGAAGCGACTTCACAAAGCCGGTAAACATGAAGATCGCAAGTCCGGCACCAAAGCCCAAGTAGACAATGGGGATCGTCCACGGGGTGTTGAGCTTCAGGGTATCCGCCGTAAAGGTCAGCGTAAACATGACCATCTGGAATGGGACGATCATGGAGAACAGGCAGAGATAATAGAAGGTCTTGGCAACAACGCTCTTGACCCGGACGATATACCATGCAGACATCGAGCAGAGCAGCAGGATCAGGACAACGGAAACAACCGTGATGAACAGGCTGAAACTGAGCGCCTTGACAAAGGGGTAGTTGCCGAAGTTAACGCCCTTGATATAGTTTGCAAGTCCGACAAAGGATTCTTTGGTTGGCAGTGCAAACGGTTCTAGGTTGACATAATTATTGGACTTAAAGGAGTTGATGAATACCTCGACAACAGGCATGACCCAGACAAGGCAAAGCACAACGAAAAAGGCCGTCAGGATCTTGCTTCCAGTCGTATAACGCTGCTTTTGACGCTTCTTCATCATTGCTCGACCTCCTTTCTGCGGGTCGCGGCCTGCTGGATCAGCGCCAGAGCGGCAACGAGCAGGAAGAAGATCACAGCCTTGGACTGTGCAACGCCATGATATTTCTTGTTGATGTTATATGTGGAGTAAATGTTCAGTGCGAGCAGCTCGGTGATGTTGACCTTGGCGCCATTCTGGATCACGCTGGGCAGGCCGCCGGTGAGCGCAAGGTTCTGGTCAAAGAGTTTAAAGGAGTTGGTCAGCGTAAGAAACGTGCAGGTCGTGATGGATGGCATGACGTTCGGCAGAATGACCTGCGTGAGTGTCTGCCAGCCGGTCGCGCCGTCGATCTTCGCAGCCTCGAGCATATCCTCCGGGATGGCCTGCAGGCCCGCGATATAGATGATCATCATATAGCCGATCTGCTGCCACGCAACGAGGATCACGAGGCCCCAGAAGCCGTAGGTTCCGTTGGCAGTCAGGTACGTGCTGTAGTTCTTCAGAATGCCGTCGAAGATGAGGCTCCAGATATAGCCGAGCACGACGCCGCCGATGAGGTTCGGCATGAAGAAAACGGTGCGGAAAATGTTTGCGCCGCGCATCCGCTGCGTCAGAGCGTACGCAATGGCGAAAGCAAACACGTTGATCAGGATGATGGATACCACAGCGAAGGCCGCAGTATTTTTGAAGGCGTTCAGAAAGCCTGCATCCTGAAAGGCCTTCGTGTAGTTGCCAAAGCCCACAAAGGACGCGTCCTTCGGCGTGTTGAAGTTGCAGAAGGACAGATATATGCCCTGAAGGAAGGGCCAGATGAAGCCAATGCAGAAGGCCAGAAAGGTCGGCAGGATGAAAAGCGGCGCCCATCGCCTGATCGGGCGGCGGATCATGCTGCTGTTCACTCCGGCGATTGTTTTATGCTTGCGCAAAATATTTCCCTCTCTTTCAAAGTTTGCTAGAGCTGCGGCGGGCATTTCGAGCATGGCAAAAGCCCTTACGCTTGGAAGCCTTTGCCCTGCCCGCAATGGTATGGAATAACAGAATAGGAGGGCGGGCGTCTGCCCGCCCTCCTTGGCATTCAGATATTCGATCGTATTACCGATCAGCCGTTTACAACGTTATACTCAATGGCCCAGCCATCGACGAACGCGGAGACGACCTGCTGCCAGTTGGCATCGGACTGATCTGCAGAGTAAGCAGCCAGAGCGGTGACAACGGTATCACGCCAGGAGTCAACGTTCGGGGTGTAGTTGAAGGCCCAAGTCACAGCGTACTTGCCATCGGCAAGAAGCTTGTTGCCGTCAACGATGAACTTGTTCGAGGAGTCGGGGCAGTTCTTAAACGGGACAGCGCCGAGCTGCTCAACATAGGTCGCGGAAGCATCGGGGTCAGTGACCAGCCAGACGAGGAAGTCGATGGATGCCTGGATGTCTTCCTCGGATGCCTTGGAGTTGATCGCCCAGCAGTTCTCGGTGCCGGAGCACAGAGCAGCATTCTCTTCGCCTTCCACACCGCAGTAGATGGGGATCATGGCAAGCTCGTCATCGGTCATACCGGCTTCGATCAGGCCGGAGTATTCCCAGGTGCCGTTCTGATAGAAAACAGCCTTGCCGCTGGAGAACTCAGCGCAGGACTCATCCTTGGTGGAGGAGCTCAGCGTAGCGGGATCGGCAGCCGAATCGGTGATGTAAAGATCCCAGATGTTCTTGAAGTTGTCCATATACTTGCCGGTGATGGTAGCAGGCTGCGCGGTGATATTGTCATCACGGAACTCGTAGTACAGCGGCATGTTGGCCAGATGGCCGGAGAAACGCCAGCTGGAGGAGCTGTCAAGGCCTGCAGCGGAGAACGCGTCGAAGCCGAGCTCGGAAGCGCGGGCGTGGATGTCGTCAGCGACAGCCTTCAGGGAATCGAAGTTGGTGATCTCGTCGAGGGAGTGGCCAGCCTCTTCCAGAAGCTTGGTGTTGACGATAATGCCGAAGGACTCGTAGCAGTTGCCGATCGCCTTCAGCTCGCCAGCCTCGTTGTAGAGGTTGAACGCGTCGGTGTTCAGCTCGTCGGCGATAGCGGTGCCAGTCAGATCCATTGCGTAATCATCCCAGTCGTTCAGGCCGGACATGTTGCCGATGTTGAAGATGGTGGGAGCTTCGCTCTTGCCCATCTCGGCGGTCAGCGTGTCAGAGTAGGTGCCGGAAGCAGCGGTGACGACCTTGACGGCGACGCCGGTCTTGGCAGTGTAATCAGCAGCGAGCTTCTGCAGAGCCTCGTCAAATTCTGGCTTGAAGTTCAGGTAGTAGACGGAGCCGGTCGCTTCGGTCGTGGCGGGCTCTTCCGTCGTCTCAGCGGGTTCTTCGGTGGTTTCTTCTGCAGCCGGGGTGGTCTCGGTCGCAGCGGGCTCTTCGGTCTGTGCGGGCTCGGTCTTGGAAGCGCAGGCAGCCAGACCCAGAACCATCACGAGAGCGAGAAGCATTGCGATGATCTTTTTCATGATATTCCTCCTATAGTAATGTTTTGAATTTTGGAAACGTTTCCATTTCCTTTGACCATATTATACTACATTTTGCCGCTTTGGGCAATCAAAAAATGGCCTGAAATGATTTTCAGCGTTTTGCCCTATTTTTATTCTGCGTTTTTGTCTATTTTGCTTCCTTCTGAAGCCATGCTTGCGTTTTGCCTGTGCAGCCGGTATAATAATACAGAAATTTCTTCCGAAACCGAGGTCCACCGATGAAACTGTTCAATTATGATTCCCCATTCTGGTCATTTATGTCGCGGCTCGCGGATCTGATCATCCTGAATCTGCTCTGGATCGTGTTCTGCATCCCCGTCGTGACCATTGGCGCGTCGACGACCGCCATGTACCGCGTCACGCTCAATATGGTACGCGGCGAAGGCAGCGGCGTCGTGCGCATGTTCTGGGACGCGTTCCGCCTGAACCTCAAGCAGGCGGTGCTGATCTTCCTGATCCTGCTGATCCCGGTTTTGCTCGTCGTCTATGAGCTCTGGATGTATCTTTCCGGCGCGGTCGGACAGTCGATGTGGCTGGGGCTGGTGTTCTGCTGCCCGGCGCTCATTTTGTCGCTGGTGCTCGCCTACGTCTATCCCCTGCTCGCACAGTTTGACAACAGCATCAAAAACACGCTGAAAAATGCCTGTCTGCTCGCCATCGGCTCGCTCCCCTACTCGCTGGTGATGGCGGCCCTCAATCTCCTGCCCGTGGCGCTTTTTCTGTACGCCACCAGCTTCTTCTTCCGGACGGCGATCTTTTGGGTCCTGATTGGCGGCGCGCTGGTCGCCTTCGCAAACAGCTGGCTGCTGCGGAAGGTCTTCAAAAAGAATTTCGGTCTCGATTGATCGTAAAAAACTATCGCCGGACGCGAAAACGCGTCCGGCGGTTTTTTATTTTGCATAGATGAGGCCAACCAGGGCGTTGAGCCATTTGGCGGGGAGAATCTTTGCAAGGAAGCAGAAGAATTTGTACTGCAGGCCGATGGTATTGATGGGGCGCACGCCCTTGCGGGTGGCGACGCGCGCGATGAACGCGCCTGCCTGCTCCGGCGCCATGCCGGTCTGCTCGTCGCGCTCCATCCCGGACACGGACCGCGCGATGCGACCGCCGTAGATATCGTCGCCCAGCTGGTTCTTTTCCCGCGCGGCGGTGAAGCCTGTGCGGATATCGCCCGGCTGCACGCAGCAGACCTGGATGCCGAAGGGCTTTACTTCGTTGGCGAGCGCCATCGTATAGGAGTTGATGGCGGCCTTGCTGGCCGAGTAGTAGGTCTGGAACGGGATCGGGATCGCGCCCGCGACGGAGCTAAGGTTCACAATCCGGCCATAGCCCTGCTTCCGCATGACGGGCAGCACCTGCCGGTTCATGCGGACCATGCCGAAGAAGTTCACGTCCAGCTGGCGCTGCGCCTCTTCGGTGCCGGTAAATTCCACCGCGCCGGAGATGCCGAAGCCGGCGTTATTGATCAGCACGTCGATATGATCCTCCCGCTGCAGGATCTGCGCGACTGCGGCGGCAAGCGTCTCCTCCTTCGTGACGTCGGCCACGATGTGCTGCATCCCAGCCACGCCCTCGGCCCGGCGGGAAAGCTCATAGACCGTATAGCCCCTGGCGAGCATCGCCTGCGCCGTGCAGCGGCCGATGCCGGAGGTCCCTCCGGTGATCACACATACCTTGCTCACAGTTCGTACCTCCTCAACACCTCCGCGATCACGCCGACGGCCTCGTCGATGAGCGCATGCGTGTGCGTGGCCATCAGGCTCGTGCGGAGCAGGCACTCATGGGGCGCCGCCGCGGGCGGCAGGGACGAATTGACATACACGCCGCCCTCGTAGAGCTCCTTTGCGATCGTGAGCGTCGGCAGCGGCTCATAGGTGTAGATGGGAATGATGGGGATGCAGTCGCCGTTGGACGGGCGCATCTTGATGTTCCGCTCATTCAGAAGACCGCGCATGTACGTTGCGTTCTCCTGCAGCGTCGTGACGAGCTCGGGATGTGCCTCGAGCTCGCGCAGGGCCGCGAGGGCGGCCGCCGTATTGGCGGGCGGGATGGAGGCGGAGAAAATGAACGGACGCGAGCTGTGACGCACGAAGTCTGCCACGCGGCTGCTGGCCGCCATATAGCCGCCGAGCGAGGCGAGAGACTTGGAGAACGTGCCCATGTAGATATCGACCTGATCCTCCAGGCCGTAATAGCTTGCCGTGCCGCGGCCGCCCTCGCCGATGACGCCGAGGCCGTGGGCGTCGTCCACCATGACGCGCGCGCCGTATTTCTGCGCCAGCGCGCAGATCTCCGGCAGGTTGGCAATATCGCCGCCCATGGAGAACACGCCGTCGGTCACGATGAGGCAGCCGGCAGTGTCGGGCACCTTCTGCAGCTTCTTTTCCAGGTCCGCCATGTCGTTATGCTGGTAGCGGAGCATCTTGCCGTAGGAGAGCTTGCAGCCGTCGTAGAGGCTGGCGTGGTTCTCGCGGTCCATGATGACGTAGTCATGCAGACCGACGATCGAGCTGATGATGCCGAGGTTCGACTGGAAGCCCGTCGAGAAGGTCACGACGGCGTCCTTGCGCAGGAACTTTGCCAGCTCGTCCTCCAGCTCCAGATGGAGCTTCAGCGTCCCGTTGAGAAAGCGGGAGCCGGAGCAGCCGGAGCCGAGCGTCCGGTACGCCTGCACGCCCGCCTCGATCACGGCCGGGTCCGTTGTGAGGCCCAGATAGTTGTTTGAGCCTAGCATGATGCGGCGCTTGCCCTCCATGATGACCTCGGTGTCCTGCCGCGATTCCAGCGCGCGGAAATAGGGATACAGGCCCTGCTCCCGCACCTCGTCCTGAATATACCGCTGATAACATTTTTCGAAAATATCCATAGCTTCCTCCTTCGTTACAGAAGCGCTTCCAGCGCCAGCAGCACACGCTCCGCGCTGTCAAGCTCCGCGGGGGTGAACTGTGCGGCGGCCGTACGGATCTTCTGCTGCAGCGCATCTTCCTTGTCCTCGTCAAAATAACCGGTGAATTTTTCCGACGTCGTCAGCACGACCTCCCGCCGGTCGCGGGCCTGCACGTGCTTTTCCAGATAGCCCTTCGCCGTCAGCTGGTTGACCTTATAGGTCGCGTTCGGCTGGGAAATGCCGATGGTCTCGGCAAACTGGGACACGGTCGGGCTGCCAAGCAGGTGGATGATGTCCGCGGAAAACGCCTCTGTCGCGCTGAGACTGCCGGGCTTTTCCCGCACGGCGGCAAACAGCTTCCGGTAGCAGAACAGGCGGTATTTCCGGAACAGCTGCGCAAACGTCTTGCCAAGCATGCATGGCCTCCTTTGGTTACATAAAGATTTTTAATTAAATTTTTTGAAGTATTTTGAGTATAGTGCAGCCTGTTTTCTTTGTCAAGATTTTTTTGTGCAATCGGCGCGCATCTGTGCTATACTCAGAAAAAAGGAGGCACGGATATGAAGGTACTTGCCATTATCGACATGCAGAAGGATTTTATCGACGGCGCGCTGGGCACGAAAGAGGCCGTCGCCATCGTCCCGAAGGTCGCGGCGCGGCTCGCGCAGGCGCGGGTGGACGGCGAAACGGTCGTCTTTACGCGCGACACGCATCACGCAGACTATCTATTGACGCAGGAAGGGCAGAAGCTGCCTGTGCCGCACTGTCTGGAGGGCACGGACGGCTGGCAGATCGACGCGGCGCTCGCCGTTGAGGACGCTCCGATCTTTGATAAGCCCGGCTTCGGCTCCCCTGCCCTGATCGAGTATCTGCGATCGCTTCCGGCACTCGATGGCGTGGAATTCATCGGCCTGTGCACCGACATCTGCGTCATCACAAACGCGATGATGACCAAGGGCGCGCTGCCGGAGGTCCCGCTGTCCGTGCGCGCGGACTGCTGCGCCGGCGTCACCCCGCAGAGCCACGAGACCGCCCTGCAGGCCATGCGGATGTGCAAGATCTCGATCGTGTAAACGCTTGACAGCCCGCCAAGGTCCGCTATAATAGAAGTCAGACAGATGGTTCACATACGGATGAAGCCGAGGTAATTATTATGCTTGAAGATCAGGATTATCAGGAGATCGCCCATATTTTCAAGGTCATTCTCGAGAGCGATATCGGGCCGAAGATCAATCGCCTCGCAGAAGGCCAGCAGCTTTTGCTCGAGACGCTGGCTCCCAAAAACCGCGTGGAAGAGCTGGAGGATGAGGTCTCTTTTTTGAAGTCCGTCATCCGCATGCACAGCGAGCAGATCGCGGAGCTGAAAAAGAGCATTACCGCATAAAAGAACGGGCTGCCGGCAGGCAGCCCGTTTTGTTTCGTTTTTTTACAGTTCTCCCGGGAACAGCGCGTCGATGGCGGCCGCGGCAGCGGCCTGCTCGGCGCGTTTTTTGCTGCTGCCGGTGCCCTTGCCGCAGGGCTTGCCGTTGAGCAGGACCTCGACATCAAATTTCTTGTCGTGGTCAGGGCCGGACTCGCCGATGAGCTCGTAGCGCAGGACCTGATCCTTCTTGCGCTGCACCAGCTCCTGCAGGGCGGTCTTATAGTCAAAATTATGCGGCTTTCCGGCTGGGACATCGCAGAGGATCAGGCGGTCGATGATCTCCTTGGCTGCGGAAAAGCCACCGTCCATATAGCTTGCCGCGATCACAGACTCCATAGCGTCGGAGACAATGGAGTCTCGCTTGCGGCCGCCGCCGTGCTCCTCGCCGTGGCCGAGCAGCAGGAAGCTGCCCAGACGGATGGTCGCAGCCGCGCGGGCCAGATTCTTTTCGCAGACCAGATCCGCGCGGATGCGGGTCAGCTCGCCCTCGGGCTTGTCCGGGAAGCTGCGGTACAGATAGTCTGCCACAACGAAGCCCAGGATCGAATCGCCCAGAAACTCCAGACGTTCGTTGTCGTGCAGACCGCGCTCCCGGTTTTCATTGGCATAGGAGCTGTGCGTCAGCGCGTTTTCGAGAATGCTCTTGTCCCGGAACGTGTAGCCCAGCCTGGCTTCCAGTTCACTCAGCATGTTGATACTCCTTTGGAACGACCATATGGTCGATATTTGCCGCCAGCGTCCCGGCGACGTCCGCCTCGACAGCGCCGATGGCCTGCCGGATGGCATTGCGGATGGCCAGCGCGTCGGACGAGCCGTGCGCCTTGATGACGGGCTTGTTGAGGCCGATCAGCGCGGTGCCGCCGGTCTCACGGTAGTCCATTTTCTTCTTGAAGGCCTTGACGCCGTCCATGCACAAAAGTGCGGCCAGCTTGGTCAGCAGATTTTTCTTGAACATGTCCTTCATCATGGAGGCCATGAAAAGCGCCGTGCCCTCGATCCCCTTGAGCAGGATATTGCCGGAGAAGCCGTCGGAGACGACCACGTCCGCGCCGCCCAGCGGCACGTCGCGCGCTTCGATGTTGCCGGTGAAGTTGATCTTCCCAGCCTCGCCCGCCTGCTTCAGCAGAGGGTAAACAGCCTTCTGCAGCTCGCCGCCCTTGGAGTCCTCTGCGCCGATGTTGAGAAGCGCCACGCGTGGGTTTTCGATCCCGAGGACCTTTTCCGCGTAATACGAGCCCATGAAGGCAAACTGCAGCAGAAACTCCGGCGTGCAGTCCGCCGTTGCGCCGCAGTCGATGAGGACACACTCCCGGCCGGTCTTCGTCGGGATCTGCGGGCCCATGGCCGCGCGGCGGATGCCCTTGACGCGCCGGACGATCAGCGTCGCCGCAGAGAGCAGTGCGCCCGTCGAGCCGGCGGAGACGAACGCGTCGCCGCCGCCCTCTTTAAGCATGGTCAGGCCGACGACCATGGAGGAATCCTTTTTCTTTTTCACGACCGTCGCCGGGTCGTCGTGCATATCGACGACGTCGTCGGCGTTGGCGATCTCCACGCCCTTGGGAAGCGTCTCGATCCCCTGGTCCTTGAGCGCCTGCAAAATGGCCTCGCCGCGGCCGACCAGCACGACCTCGCAGCCAAAGTCCTTTGCGGCCTGGATCGCACCGAGCGCGATCTGATCCGGGGCGTTGTCGCCGCCCATGGCGTCTACGAGTATTCTCATTCGGTTCCCTCCTGCCCTGTCATTTGATCGATGATCGCAAGCGAACGCTGTGCGATGGCGAGATTCTTGTTGGCCTTGCCCTTGACGCGGCGGTCCAGCGGCGTCAGGATGCCGAAGTTGACGTTCATCGGCTGGAACACGGTCACGCTTTCATCCGAAATATAGGCCGCCAGCGCGCCGATGGCCGTCTCGCGCGGGAAATCCGGGAGCGGCTCGCCCCTGAGCTTCGCCGCCATGCTGCAGCCGGCCAGGAAGCCGGAGGCCGTCGACTCGACATAGCCCTCGACGCCCGTCATCTGCCCGGCAAAGGCGACCAGCGGGTCGCGCCGGTCGGCATAATAGCGGTCGAGCAGGCGCGGGGAATCGAGGAAGGTATTACGGTGCATCACGCCGTAGCGGACAAACTCCGCGTCGTGCAGCGCGGGGATCATGGAAAACACCCGCTTCTGCTCCGGGAATTTCAGGTGGGTCTGGAAGCCGACGATGTTATAGACCGAGCCTGCCGCGTTGTCCTTTCGCAGCTGGACGACGGCATAGGGCTCGCGGCCCATCTTCGGGTCCTTCAGGCCGACGGGCTTCAGCGGGCCGTAGCGCAGCGTATCCACGCCGCGGCGGGCCATGACCTCCACGGGCATGCAGCCTTCAAAGACGTGCTTGTCCTCAAAGCCATGGACCGGGGCTTCCTCCGCCGTCCGGAGGGCCTCAACAAAGGCGAGGTATTCGTCCTTGTCCATCGAGCAGTTGACATAATCCGCATCCCCGCGGTCATAGCGGGAGGCGAACCAGGCCTTTTCCATGTCGATGGAGGAAAAGGTGACAAGCGGCGCGGCCGCATCAAAAAAGCTCATGTATTCCTGGCCGCCGAAGTAGCGCTGGATGGCGGCGCTCATCGCGTCGGAGGTCAGAGGGCCGGTCGCAACGATGACCGGGCCGGCGGGCACCTGTGCCGCCTCGGCTTCCACAACGGTGATATTGGGATGCGAGCGGATCTTTTCCGTCACCATGCCGGAAAACCCGTAGCGGTCGACCGCCAGCGCGCCGCCCGCCTCCACGCGGTTGGCCTCCGCGCAGGCGAGGATCAGACTGCCGAGGCGGCGCAGCTCCTCCTTGAGCAGGCCGACCGCGTTTTCCAGCCGGTCGCCGCGCAGGGAGTTGGAGCATACGAGCTCGGCAAAATCCGCGCAGTGGTGCGCAGGGGTCATCTTCTTCGGCTTCATCTCCGTCAGCGTCACATGGATGCCGCGCTGCGCCAGCTGCCATGCAGCCTCACAGCCCGCGAGACCTGCGCCGATCACGTTTACTTCCAGCATGCAAGCTTCCTCTCTATCTCTGCTCAGAACGGAAGATCGTCTTCCGGTTCCTCCTTTTTGGTGGTCTTCTTCGCTGTCGATCTCTTTGCGGTCGTTTTCTTGGCGGCCGGTTTCTTCGCCGCAGTCTTTTTGGCCGCCGGTTTTTCGGCTGCCTTTTTTGCGGCGGGCTTCTTCGCGGCCTTCTTTTCCTCGGCCTGCTTCTGGGCGGCTTCTGCCGCAGCCTCGGCGTTGGATTCCGCGGTCGCAGCCTCGCCGGAGGCGGTGGAGCGGCGGCGGTAGCCGCGCTTATCCTCCGGCAGGAAATTGGAGCATTCGGGATTGGCGCAGAACGGCTTCATCGCGCCCTTGCCGGAGCGCTTGAACATCGTCTGGCCGCAGACCGGGCAGTCCTGATCCGTCGGCACATCCCAGGTCATGAAGCCGCAGGCCGCGCCGCGCTCACAGGCGTAGTAGGCATAGCCGCGCTTGCTCTTGCGCTTGAGGATGGCGCTGCCGCACTTCGGGCAGCGGCCCGGCATTTTTTCCGTGATGGCCTTCGTGAACTTGCACTCCGGATAGCCGGGACAGGCGAGGAATTTGCCGAACCGGCTCGTCTTCACGACCAGATTGCGGCCGCAGATCTCGCACTTCTCCTCGGAGACCTCATCGGGCACCTTGAGCCGGGTGTCCTTGAGCGCCTCCTCGGCGTCGAGCATCTCCTGATGGAAACCGGTATAAAACTCCTCCAGCACGCTCTTCCAGCGGCGCTGACCGGCCTCGACCTGGTCGAGCTGCTTTTCCATGTCGGCGGTGAATTCCACGCTGATGATATTGGGGAACCGGTCCATCATCAGGCCGTTGACGACCTCGCCGAGCTTGGTCGGCGAAAGCTTTTTATCGGTCTTGACGACGTATTCGCGGTCCTGGATGGTGGCGATGATGGCGGCGTAGGTCGACGGGCGGCCGACGCCCTTCTCCTCCATCGCACGCACGAGCGAAGCTTCGGTATAGCGGGCAGGCGGCTGGGTAAAGTGCTGCTGCTTGTCGAAGCCTGCGGCCGTGAGCGCTTCGCCGGGGGTCAGGTCCGGCAGCGGGGAGTCGAGCTTTTCCTGCTCATCGTCGCGGCCTTCCTCATAGATGGCGGTAAAGCCGGAGAATTTCATGCTCTGGTGCGTGGCGCGGAAAACGTGCCTGCCGCAGGCGGCCTCGATGGCCGTCACGTCGTACAGGGCGTTTGCCATCTGGGAGGCGATGAAGCGGCTCCAGATGAGCTTGTAGAGCCGGAACTGCTCCTTGGTCAGGTCGTGCTCGACCATCTCCGGGTACAGTGCGACGTTCGACGGGCGGATGGCCTCGTGCGCGTCCTGCGCGCCGGATTTCGGCTTGTAGCGGCGCGGCTCGCCGCTGGCGTAGGCGTCGCCGTAGCGGCTGCGGATGACGCTGCCGGCAGCGGCCAGCGCCTCCTCAGAGATGCGCAGCGAGTCGGTACGCATGTAGGTGATGAG
>DHKK01000053.1:6908-11033 GCA_002404795.1 Clostridiales bacterium UBA4696 | reverse complement strand
GTCTGCAACCACCCGCACGGCAAAATGAAAAAGATCTACGCCGGTGAGGGCGCGGAGCGCTATCTTGACCAGCGCGTCGTCTCCTACACCCCGGACGTCATCACGAAGCGCGGCATCGCGCGCACGTTCCAGAATATCCGCCTGTTCAAGTCCATGACGGTCTTTGAAAACGTGCTGACCGCCATGCACGTGCGCCGCACGTCCAACGTCTTCTCCGCCACCTTCCGCGGCAACCGGAAGGAGGAGGCCGCGCAGCGCGCAAAGGCGCTGGAGCTGCTGAAGGCTGTGGGCCTGGATGATGTCAAGGACGAGCTGGCCACGGCTCTGCCTTACGGCAAGCAACGGCGGCTGGAGATCGCCCGCGCGCTGGCGACCGACCCGAAGCTCCTTCTGCTCGACGAGCCTGCCGCCGGCATGAACCCGCAGGAGACGATCGAGCTGACCAACTTCATCCGCAGCGTGCGCGACGAATTCGGCCTGACCATCTTCCTCATCGAGCACCACATGAACCTCGTCATGGACATCTCCGACCGGATCTACGTCATCGACTTCGGCAAGCAGATCGCGGCGGGCGTCCCGGCGGAAATTCAGAACGATCAGCGCGTCATCGACGCGTATCTGGGGGTGGATGAGGATGAATAACATTCTGGAGATCAAGAATCTGGTCGTCTCCTACGGCGGCATCGAGGCCGTCAAGGGCATCGACCTGACCGTCGAAGAAGGCAAGATCGTCACCCTCATCGGCTCGAACGGCGCGGGCAAGTCCACGACGCTGAAGGCCGTCGCCGGTCTGGTCCGGCCGAAGTCCGGCGAAATTCTGCTGGACGGCGCGAATCTGGTCGGAAAATCGACCGACCAGATCGTCTCGAGCGGCGTCACGCTCGTGCCGGAGGGCCGCCGGGTCTTTTCGAACCTGACCGTGGCGGAGAATCTGCGCATCGGCGCATACCTGCGCAAGGACTCGCTCGCGGACGACCTTGCCCGCGTGTACGACCTGTTCCCGCGCCTCAAGGAGCGCGAATGGCAGCAGGCCGGGACGCTCTCGGGCGGCGAGCAGCAGATGCTGGCCGTCGGCCGGGCGCTGATGGCAAAGCCGAAGCTCATCATGATGGACGAACCGTCGCTGGGCCTCGCGCCGATCGTCGTGCGCGGGATCTTTGAGATCATCCGCGAGATCAACCGCCAGGGCATCACGGTCCTGCTCATCGAGCAGAACGCGAACATGGCGCTGAAGGTCGCCGACTGGGCCTACGTCATGCAGACCGGCTCCATCCTCATGCAGGGCCCCGGCGAAGAGCTGGCCGCCAACGAGAAGGTCAAGGCCGCGTATCTCGGTACGGCAAAATAAAAAAACGAACGAGGCCGCTGCGGCAAGCAGCGGCCTCGTTTCAGCGTGGCGAGGGAAGAAGGAATCGTGAAGAGTGAAGATGTGAGGTGCTGGCTTCGCCAGCGAATTAAGATCGTGCCGCGCTGCGGCACACGTCACATCTTCACTTTTCACTTTTATCTCTTACTTTGTTTTTATAACGGCAGATGCGCGGTGATACTGCTCGCCTCGGGCCTTTCCACGAAGCCGAGCGACGCGTAGAGGCGGCGTGCGGCTTCGTTGTCGCTGTCCACGAGCAGCGACATGGCGTTCGGTTGGTTTTTCTCGATCGCGCAGGAGAGCAGCGCGCGGGCAAGCCCCCGGCGGCGGCTTTTTTCGCGGACGAACAGATCATACGGCTCGTTTTCCGCATTCCGGTACGTCAGGTCGAGATAGCCCGCGACCTCGCCGTCCTCGATCGCCAGCAGCACGCGGAAGGTCTCCGGCGCAGCCAGTACCTTTTCGCCCGTCCAGTACCGGTCGTCGTCGTGCAGCGCCAGATATTGCGCGCGGAAGGCGGGCGTATAGAGCTGCACGCGGCTGTCCGGCACGTATGGCGGTCGGGAGTTGAGGACCATCTTCGGCTGTTCGGGGTCAAAGGCGGCATGACGGGCCTCCAGCACCGCGTGAAGCAGACCGTTGCGCGGGGAATAGACGAAGTCTGCATGATACTCCGGATACGCTGCCTGCAGGTGCGAGAGCAGCTCGTCATACGCGGCGGCCTGCAGGGAAAGCCCGGCCAGCAGCTGCAGATACCGCTCCTCCGGCAGGACCAGCACGGAGAACAGCCCGGTGAGCGTCTCACCGGCAAACGTGCCGAAGATGTGCTTGGCCGGGTCCTCGTGCGCGTCTATCAGGTTCTGGCGCGTCTGCACCACCGTGGTGAGCATGGGGTCGCAGTAGTCCAGCTTACCCAGTACCGCACAGACGAATGGCAGATACGGGCGGGCGGAAGATAATTCTTTCAGCATAAAAACTCCTTTTGCGGCAGGAAGCGTCTCAGACGGCATGGACCGTCTTGCCGCCGATCAGCACGCGGCGGACGGTGGTGGAGACCTCGAACGGCGAGCCGTCGGTGATCACAAGATCGGCGTCCTTGCCCGCCTCCAGCGAGCCGACGCGGTCGGCGATGCCGATGTGCTCCGCCGGGTGGATGGTGATGGCCCGGAGCGCGTCAAACGGGTCCATACCCGCCTTTACGGCCATGCCGGCGCAGAGCGGCAGATACTGCTGCGGGATGACGGTGCAGTCGGTGATGATCGACACGTGGCAGCCCGCGCGGCTGAGAATGCCGGGCGTTTTCCACGACTTGTTGCGGACCTCCACCTTGGTCGCAAAGTTGAGCGACGGGCCGACCGCCATGCACAGCCCGGTCTTTGCCAGCTCGTCCGCGATCAGATGCCCCTCGGTCGTATGCTCGAGCGTCAGGCGGACGCCGAATTCGTCGGCGATGCGGATGGCGGTGAAGATGTCGTCCGCGCGGTGCGCGTGCGCCTTGAGCGGGATCTGCCCGCGCAGGACCGGGATGAGCGCCTCAAGCTTCATATCGAATGCGGGCTGCCGGAACACATCGTCCCCGGCGGCCTCTTTTTTCTGCAGATACAGCCGTGCCTTCATCAGCGCCTCGCGCAAGATCGCAGCCGTCGTCATCCGCGACGAGTCGCATTTGGAGGCGTAGCAGCGCTTCGGGTTCTCGCCGAACGCGCACTTCATCGCGGCTTCCTTTTTGACGATCATATCGTCGATGCGCGTCCCGGCGGTCTTGATGGCGGTGAAGGTGCCGCCGAGCACGTTCGCGCTGCCCGGGCCGGTGCATACGCAGGTGATGCCGGCGCTGCGCGCGTAGACAAAGCTCTCGTCCATCGGGTTCACGCCGTCGATGGCGCGCAGCTGCGGGCAGCAGATGTCGTTGCGCTCGTTGATATCCACGCCCGGCTCGCCGTAGCCGTCGAGGCCGATGTGGCTGTGCGCGTCCACAAAGCCGGGATAGACCTCCAGCCCCGCCGCGTCGATCGTCTGCTCCGCGTGCAGGCCGGTGCCGATCTGCACGAGCTTCCCGTTTTCGATCAGGATATTGGCCGTGTACGGCTCGCGGTGTACCGCGTCATGGATGCGGCCGTTTTTGATACAAAGCATGTCAGGTTCCTCCCGTTTTGTCCGGATCCGGCGTTTGTACCGGGTAACCCTAGTATAGCCGATGCCGCCGCGCAGCGTCAAGAAAAACCGCGGCGGGCGCAGAAAGCCGGAGGCAGGGGACCCTGCCTCCGGCTGCTTAAAAACATGGATCGCGGATCAATAGCCGGGCTTGCCCAGCAGATGGAACATGTTCTTCTTGTAGGCCTCGACGCCGGGCTGGTTGAAGGGGTTGACGCCCTCCATGTAGCCGGACACGCCGCAGGCGAACTCAAAGAAGTAGATGAGCGCGCCGAGCGCTTCCTCGCCGATCTCAGGCAGGCGGATCTCGGTGACGGGCACGCCGCCGGAGATGTGCGCGGCCTTGGTGGCCTGCATGGCCTTCTCGTTGATGTAGCTCATCTCGCGGCCGGCCAGGTAGTTGAGTCCGTCGAGATTCTCGTCGTCGGACGGGACGGCGATGGACGTTCTGGAGTTGTCGAAGAAGACGACGGTCTCCTGCAGCATGCGGATGCCGTCCTGGATATACTGGCCCATGGAGTGCAGGTCCGGCGTCAGGTCGACGGAGGCGGGGAAGATGCCCTTGCCGTCCTTGCCCTCAGACTCGCCGTAGAGCTGCTTCCACC
>DHKK01000053.1:0-6875 GCA_002404795.1 Clostridiales bacterium UBA4696 | reverse complement strand
AGCTGCTTCCACCACTCCGCCATGAAGCGGAACGCTGGCTCGTAGGCGGCCAGAATTTCAATATTCTTGCCGTCCGCGTACAGGGCCTGACGGCTCATGGCGTACTGTACTGCAGCGCTGTTCACGCCGGTGCGGAGCGTATCCTCACGCTCGGCCTGCGCGCCGTGCATGAGCGCCTCGATGTCGATGCCGCAGCAGGCGATGGGCAGCAGGCCCACAGCCGTCAGCACGGAATAGCGGCCGCCGACGTTGTCGGGCACGACGAAGCTCTCGTAGCCCTCGCGGTCGGCAAGGGTCTTGAGCGCGCCTCTGGCCTTGTCGGTCGTGGCGTAGATGCGGCCCTTCGCGCCCTCAACGCCGTATTTCTTTTCGAGCGCGGCCTTGAAGATGCGGAAGGCGATGGCAGGCTCGGTCGTGGTGCCGGACTTGGAGATGACGTTCACGGAGAAATCGCGGTCACCGATCATGGTGAGGATTTCCGTCACCGCGTCGGAGGAGATGCCGTTGCCGGCAAAATAGATGTCCGGGGTGGACTTGGGCAGGGCGTTGTAGTTGGGGCTCTTCAGAAGCTCCACGACGGCGCGTGCGCCGAGATAGCTGCCGCCGATGCCGATGACGACCAGCGCCCTGGAATCGGCCTGGATCTTCGCCGCGGCCTTCTGGATGCGGGCGAATTCATCCTTGTCGTAGTTCACCGGCAGGTCGACCCAGCCGATGAAATCGCTGCCCGCGCCGGTGCCGTTCACCAGCGTGTCAAACGCGGCCTGCGCCGCAGCCGCGTCCGGCTGCACGGCATAAAACTGCTTTGCGCCTTCAAAATTGATGCTTACCATATTGATCGCTCCTTTTAGAAATTGATGCAATATCACTTGTTTTTATAAAAAACCGTCCCAACGTCCGGCGAATGCGTACCACGCAAAAATTTTCAACCGCAGGGCGTTTTGCCGCAGCGATTCAAACGCAGCTGCTCACAAATCTGATCCCTGCGTATCAGGCGGCGCGCAGTATGACGCCCGTAGGGTGAGTATCGAGTGGAACGCCAGACGAAAACATCGGTTCCAGCTTAAAATCAGAGGCAGGATGCACCCGACCGTCCCCATGCGCCCTTTTCTCCCCTATCTTTTCCCGCGCAAGGGAAAAGATAGGGCCGCCGGAGGCGATGGCAGTCGCAAATTTGCGGCAACAACCCCTCAGGCGCTTCGCGCCAGCTCCCTTTACACAAGGGAGCCTTGGAAGCGTGCTGCCAGAGGTGCGGCAAAAATCTGCAATGACCTCTCAGTCTCGGCTGCGCCGAGCCAGCTCCCCTGGAAGGGGAGCCAAGGGGTTCGCGCCGGCGGAGGCGCGTCGGAAATGGCCGCTTATACCTTCGCGTCGCGCGCGAGCAGGGCTGCGCCGACCATGCCGGCCTCGTTGCCGAGCACCGCCGGGACCAGCTTGCCGCGGGTCGCGTAGAAGCACTTTTCACTGACCTTCTCCTGCAGCGGGTCAAACAGGAACGGGCCCGCCGCGCTCAGTCCGCCGCCGATGGCGAGGACCTCGGGGTCCAGAATGTTGTAGACCGACGCGCACGCGGAGCTCAGATGCTCGATATACGTGTCGAATACGGCCTTCGCCGCCGTGTCGCCCGCCTTTGCGCAGTCGGTGACGAGCTTCGGGGTGATCTTGCCGGGGTCGCCGCCGGTCTGCTCGGCCAGCATGCTCTCGGGGTGCGCCTGCATGGCGCGGCGGCCGTCTCTTGTGAGGGCGGAGGCGGCGCAGTAGGCCTCCATGCAGCCGCGATTACCACAGGTGCACGGCTCGCCGCCGTCGACCAGATATGCATGCCCCAGCTCCACGCCGTGGTTCATGCCGCCGTTGAACATTTTGCCGTTCAGGATGATGCCGCCGCCAAGCCCCGTGCCGAGCGTCAGCAGCACGCCCGTCTTGCAGCCGACGAACGCGCCGGTGTAGAGCTCGGCCAGCGCCGCGCCGTTGGCGTCGTTGGCGATATAGACGGGGATGCCGGGGAAGGTGTCCGACAGGATCTTGCGCAGGGGCACATTGTGGAAGTTCAGGTTGTGCGCGTCGACGACCGTCTCGCCCGCCGCGTCGATGCTGCCGGGGACGACCGCGCCGAGCGATTCCACGTCCGAAAGCGCTGCGCCGCGCGCCTGCAGCATCGGGCCGACGGCTGCGCGGATCTGCGCCGCCATATCCTCTGCTGTCGTGTGGGGGAAGGGGATGGAGATCTCTGCGCAGAGCTCCAGCGCCTCGTTCAGCAGGCCGATCTTGACGTTGGTCCCGCCGATATCAATGCCGATCTGATACATGTGCGTCTCCTCTTTTCGTTGATTCTTCATCTTCATCATGTAGCTTGAGCAGCTCCATGAAATTCTCATACAGGATCTTCTGCCGGGAGCTTTCGTCCAGATCGAGGGCGAGAAAGCGCGCAAGCTCCTCCCTCGGACTCCACATCGGGAAATCCGTGCCGAAGATCAGGCGGTCGGGGCCAAACTTGTCGATGAAGCGCATGACAAGATCCCGGTCGATCATGCCGAGCGTGGAGGACGTGTCGTACAGCACGCTTTCCGGCTGCGGATGGGCCAGCGACTGCGGCCAGATGTTCCAGCCGCCGAAATGCGCGGCCACGACCTGCAGATCCGGCACGCGCCGCAGCAGATTCGTCAGCCGCTCGGGCGAGGAGAAATCATACCGGTCATCGCCCATGTGGAACAGCACCGGCAGCTCCCGCCTGGCGATGGCCTTGTAGGTGTCGATGGCGCGCTCGTCGTCGATGGCGAGCTTCTGGAAATCCGGGTGGATCTTGATGCCGCGCAGGCCGAGCTCCAGCATCCGGTCAAGCTCCTCCTCATAGCCGTTCATGCCCGGGTAGATCGTGCCGAAGGCAAGATAGCCCTCGTGGCCGCGGACGGCCTCGGCCAGGAAGGTGTTGGCGTTGAAGACCTGCTTCGCGCTGGTCGCGGAGTTGGAGACAACGCAGCAGGTGACGCCTGCCAGCCGGTCCTCGGCCGTCAGGCAGTGCATGTTGGCCTCGCGTTCGATGCTGACGCCGTAGAAACCGCCGATGGAGTGCGATGCCTTCTCGGCCAGCTTGTCAGGGAAAATGTGTGCGTGGATATCTGCGATCTTCATGGAATGACCTCTGTATATAGCTTATGCAAAAAATCAGACAAAATAGAAATTGACGTCCCACGCCGGCAGCTGCCGGTGGCGGCGCAGGTACAGCCGGTAGTCGCTGCGGATGGAAAACACGAGCTGCGGCAGGGCGAACAGGTCTTCGCTGCGGTGATAGGCGGCGAGCAGCAGCTTCGGCCGGCAGCGCCGGATGGTCTCCGCCGCGCCGAGGATGGCCTCACGTTCGGCGCCCTCCACGTCGATATTGAAAAAGCTCGCGCGCTGCCCGCAGAGCAGCTGGTCCGCGCTGACGACCGGCGTCGGCACGCCGCTGGCAGCTTTGCGGGAGCCGCGGCCGCCTCTGGCGGCAAGCTGTGCCATGCCGGAGCTGCTTCCTGCCAGCGCCTGCACGCAGGTGCAGCGGGGAAGCTCCGCTGTGGAAGCTGCCAGCCGCCGGAAGGAATACGCGTCCGGCTCCACGGCCCAGATCGCCCGGTAGTCCGGGCACCAGCGCACGAATTCCTGCACGGTATCGCCCTTGTACGCGCCGAGATCGACAAGCGTCTCGCCCGGCGCAAGGCGCAGGATCGAGGCATAGGCCTCATCCGGGCTTGTCTCGCAGCGGCGAAGATAGCGGATCTGCCAGCTCATCTTGTACGCGAGCAGATCCTCGAATACCCGGCGGGACTGCGCGTCCGCCAGACGCGAATGAACCGTTTCCAATTCGGCCCGATGGGCCTCGCAAAACGCCCGGTCAAAGGGGGTATCGCCCACCACGGGGAAATCCGGGGCCAGGAGCGTCTGCTCCTGCGCGACCTGGTCGATGCGTGCGAGAACGGCGGGCAGCCCTGTCCCGAATGCCAGCAGCACGAGCATCTGCCCGAACCGCCGCCTTGCCTCATCGTACCGTAGGACGGGGAAGCCGCGGAAGCTCTGCCCGCGGACAAATTCGTCGCTGGCGAACACGCCCGCGGCCTGCAGCCCGTGCGCCGCGAGCGCGGCGAGGATCCGGTCGGCACCGTCGCCCATGCCGTAGAGGACAATGGGCAGCTTCACGTCCTTCAGCTCTTCCCAGTTCACGTCCGCATCTCCTTTGCTTCAAAGTTTATCACACTTTTTTTCTGCATACAAGTGGCAGAAAAGCCGGAATCCACAGGGGATCCCGGCAGAATTTTGTATTCTATCGCAGGCCTCAGCTTGTGCGCCCGCGCAGGGCGAACGACACGGCAAAATAGGCCGCCAGATACAGCGCGATCGTCGCGCCCGCCGAGCAGCCGAGCAGATACGCCGTCATCAGCCCAAGCAGACTGCACCCCAGCGCCGACAGGATGGAAAACAGGTGATACTGCCGCAGATTCCGCGCCAGATTGCGCGAGGCCGCCGCGGGCAGCACGAGCAGGGAATTGATGACCATCAGGCCCACCCAGCTCATTGCCAGCGTCACGACGATGGCGATGGCGACGGTAAAGAGCGTTTCGTTGCGCTTCGTCGCAATGCCGCGGGAGGAGGCCAGCTGCGGATGCACCGCCGTGAGCACCAGCTGGTTCGACCCGAACACCCACAGCAGCACGACCGCCAGCAAGACCAGCGCCAGCAGCCCGATCTCCCCCGGCGTGACCGAGAGGATATCGCCGATCAGATAGCGGTTGAACTTCGTAAAGCTCCGGCCGCCGAGTGTGACGATAAAAATGCCGAGCGCGACTGCCGTGGAGGAGAACACGCCGATGATCGTATCGGCCGACTGGCTCGTCCGGCTGCGCACGAAGGAAAACAGCAGCGCGAACAAAACTGACAGCCCGACCGCAAAATAGATCGGCTGCACCGCGCCGCACAGCGCGCCGATGGCGATGCCGGTAAAGCCGGAATGGCCCAGCGCGTCAGAGAAGAAGCTCATCCGCCCCGTCACGATCATGGTCGACAGCAGCCCGAACAGCGGGGCCATCAGCAGCACCGCCAGCAAAGTGTTTTTCATGAAATCCATCTCGAACATCGGCAGCCCGAGTGCGTTCAAGACCGCATACCAGACGCTCATGCCTGTGCGCCTCCTCCCATGTGGAATGCCTTTGCGAACTCGTCGGACGAGAGCACGTCCAGCGGCGTCCCGCGCCGGAGGATCTTTCCCTGCAGCAGCACGACCTGGTCGCAGTACCGCTCGAGCATGGAAAAATCGTGCGTCGTCATGAGGATCGAAAGGTCAAATTTTTTCCGGATCTCGTCGAGCATGTCCATGAGCAGGCTCATGCCCTCCACGTCCACACCCGAGAGCGGTTCGTCGAGGATCAGGATATTCGGCATCGGCTCGAGCGCCAGCGCGAGCAGGACCCGCTGCAGCTCGCCGCCCGACAGCGCGCCGATGCGCTTGTCGATGAGCGTCTCACCGTGAACGTTTTCCAGACACGCGAGGACCTTTTCCCGCATGGCCTTCGTCGGCCGCAGGAAGGCGGGCCGGCGGAAAATGCAGCAGGTGAACAGATCCATCACGCTCACCGGGTCGCCGCGGTCAAAGGCCGGGCTCTGCGGCACGTAGCCGATGCGCAGCTTCGTCTGCTTGCCGGAGGCCTCATGGAAGGTGATCTTCCCCTCGTAGTCGCGCTGGCCGAGAATGGCGCGGATGAGCGTGGATTTGCCCGCGCCGTTCGGCCCGATCAGCGCGACCATCTGGCCGCAGTGCATGTGCAGGTTGATATCGTCGAGGATCGCCTCGCCGCCGATGCGGACGGATAGATGCTCGATCTTCAGACAGCAGGCGTGTTCGCAGTCGCCCGCGTGCGGATGCAGATGTGGGATCATGAAAGCGCCTCCCGGATCGTGTCGATGTTTTTGTAAATGGCGTCTGTGCAGCCCATCTCGCCCTCACCCATGCCCATCGTGAGGGCATAGAGCGCCGCGCCCGTCTCGTTGGCGACGGTCTGCGCGGTCAGCGTCTCGCCGTTTTCCTCGCAGAAGACGGCGGGGATCTGCCGGTCCTCGACCAGATGGATGATGCTTTCGATCTCGCGGGCGGAGGGCTCGCTGCCCTCTTCAATTTCCATGGCCGCGGCGATCGTCAGGCCGAACGCGCGGGCGAAGTAGGAAAACCCGTCGTGGAAGGTCACAAGCTCGCGGCAGGCGAGCGCCTGCAGCGTCTCGTCGCCGTAGGCCTGGGCGGCCTGGTATTCTGCGGTGACAGACTGCAGGTTCTGCGCGATCTGCGCCTGCTTGTCCGGATAGACGGCAGAAAGGCCGTCTGCGATATTCCGGCACATGCGGATGGCGTTCGCGGGATCCAGCCAGATGTGCGGGTCGTCTCCGTCCTCACCGGGAAGCGTCTCGACGCCGGTCGAGGCGGTGACGGTCTGTTTCGCGGTCTGCAGCGCGTCCTCCATGAAATCCTCCAGCCCGAGGCCGTTCAGAACGACGACATCGGCCCGGCCGATCTTCTCCATCTGTGCGACGGTCAGCGTATAATCATGCAGGCAGGAGACGCTTTCCGTGATGACCCGGCCGCAGGTCAGGCCGGTCCCCTCCAGCAGCGCCTCTGTCATGGACCGGACCGGTCCGGTCGTGGCCAGCACGTCCCACCGCTCCGCCTGCCGCGCCGCGCAGCCGGAGAGCATCCCGCAAACCATCAGCAGCGCCAGCACCCTGGCAAAAATTCGTTTTTTCATCATATATGATCTATGATCCCTTTCGGTTCTTTTGTTATTATTATACCGAAGTTGTCAAGCATGACCCAAAGGCACCCCTTCCAGGGGAGCTGGCAGCGAAGCTGACTGAGAGGT
>DHKK01000062.1 GCA_002404795.1 Clostridiales bacterium UBA4696 | reverse complement strand
TGGCACTGACGCTGCTGTGCGGCTGCGGCAGCAAAAGCGGCGGAGATGACGCGCAGGGCAGCGGAAGCACGCAGCAGACGGAGGAGTTTGTCATTACACCCATGGCCTCCGGGCTGGAACTGGTGCCGTATAGCTGCGCGGATTTCTCTATGAGCATCCCGGAGGGCTGGACGGTGGAGGCGGCTGCGTCCAATGCGGGGATGTTCCACGCTTTGCGGGCTTATGACCCTACGTGTAGCGTAAATCAGATTCTGTATGTCCTGAAGACGGAGCCGTTGTTTGTGGATGATTTTTTGCGGGACAGCTTTTCCTACTACGACAGAATCTATGCATCCTGCCCAGTGATGCCGGAGGAGTCTGTAGCGGGGTATTTCACGGTACTGCCGCAGCATTTGGCAGCACTGGCAGCCTCCGAATCCTTTTATAGCGACCTCCACTTCCCGCAGTACGAGAATTTCACAGTGATGGAGACCTTTGACGCGACGGGCTCTTTGGGTGGAACAGCCGGCGTGCTGCGTGTGGAGTTCACGCAGGACGGCATCGAGGCGGAGGGTATGTGCTCCGCAGAGCTTGTCCCCTTCCCCATCCCCGGCCTTGGCGGGTATTACATGGCGTACAGCACCACCATCGTCTCCGCTGAAAAGGGGATGCTCCAAAACTGGGAGGACATCCTGACGCGGAGCTTGGGCAGCCTGGACTATTCCGGCAGCTACACCTCCTCCGCCATGGCGCAGAGCGACGCGGCGGTGCAGCAGTCCCAGCAGTTGAGCCAGTCCGCCAGTGAGATGCAGGACGCTATCATGTCCTCTTGGGAGAACCGGAACACCAGTCAGGACATCATCAGCCAAAAGCAGAGCGACGCCACCATGGGCTTTGAACGGGTGATGGACACAGAAACCGGCGAGATTTATCAGACGGATAACGGCTTCACCGATTGGTATGACGGAGAGAGGTATACATCTATCACGGACGACCAATACACAGAGGCCGTTGTGGGACGGTTCTCGTGGAAGTAAGGAGGGTATTCGCATGAAAAAGTTTTTGACCATGATGCTGACCACAGCAATGATTTTTACGCTGGCTGCCTGCGGTACTACACCCAACGAGGCAGACAACAACACACAGGACGACCATCAGGATGAAACGACTGACACGTCCTATGAAGCGCCTCAAATCACGGAACTGTATAACGAGGACTTTGACTATACCGACGGCGTGGGCAACAGCGGCCACTACACCTACCGTGTGCCTCAAATCGAGGCTGATACGCAGGGCGCGGAAGCCATCAACAAGGCTATCGCCGATGAGTACAGTCCTATTGTGGACAGCGTATTGGAAACTGTCGCAGATAAGGTAAGTCTGTCCTGCTTCTATGTGGCATGGGAGTCATATCAGTATGAAAATATCCTGTCGCTGGTCGTCTCCTGCGGCTGGGAATCCGATGTGAGCGAGTACAATGTATATCTGTATGACATCGCCAGCGGCCAGCAGCTTACCACAGCGGACTTGCTGAAGGTACTGGATGTGGATGAAGCGGCCTTCTTGGAGGCGGCACGCCGCGCTGCCGCTGCAACGTTCGACACACAGTGGGGAGCTATCGCGGGCGGCGATATGGATGAGTTCCTGACGGAGCGCCGCGACTGGACACTGTCCGACGAGAACATCAACATGGACGTTCGCACATACGCTGACGGTGCCGGAAAGCTCCATGTGGTGCTGCCCATTGGTTCTATCGCCGGCGCGGACTCGTACGAGCAGGTGCTGACGCTGGATGGTATCGGCGAATAAGCGCGGTTCTCCCGACACCTGAAACGAAAAAGCGCTCCTGCGAGGTCAATCCTCGCAGGAGCGCTTTCCCTATGCAGCAGCGTTTCCGCGCCTGAGGGGAATGCCGGTCAATCCGCCAGTGCAATTTGAACTGCCTTTTTCGCGTGAATGACGGTCGTATCAAATAGGGGGACAGAAACGTCAGACTGCCGAATCAGCAGACCCAGCTCGGTGCAGCCCAAGATAACTCCCTCTGCTCCAGCTTCTTTCAGCTTTTCAATAATTCTTTGAAATTTCTTTCGGGACGCTTCGTTGACTTTGCCGACACACAGTTCCTCGAAGATGATAGTATTTATTGCTTCCACATCAGCGGCATTCGGAATCAGCACCTCGATTCCCCTGTCGGTCAAACGGTTCTTATAAAAGTCCTGCGTCATCGTGTACTTCGTTCCCAGAAGTCCCACGCGCCTGATGCCGCATTTTTCAAGTTCATCGGCGGTCGCGTCCGCGATGTGTATGATCGGTATCTGTACCATGGACGCAATTTGTGGAGCGACCTTGTGTATCGTATTCGTGCAAATCAGGATGAAATCCGCTCCGGCAGTCTCAAGGTTCTTAGCGGCTTTTCCCAGTATCTCGCCGCACTTCTCCCATTGGCCGCTGGATTGATATTGCTCGATTTCAGAAAACTCGACACTATACAGAACGATTTTGGCCGAATGCAGTCCGCCCAGCTTTTTCTGCACTTCCTCGTTGATGATTTGGTAGTAATGAGAGGTGCTTTCCCAGCTCATTCCACCAAGCAATCCGATTGTTTTCATGTCGTACCACCTTTCGAAAATAACCTCTCAGATACAAAACGCGGTATAGAGAGACAATCTTTCTGTTGTCCTCAAACCTAAAGTTTTTAGTGGAGAGCCTGGCAGCGTAAAGTAAACTCAAAGGATATGTACACGCTCGTCAAAGGGCTTTTTGGGCTTCTGCGTGACTTTATCCACCGGTTTGCCGAAGGGAATAATGGTACGCGGGCGTTCATCCTCCGGAATGTGCAGGAGCTGCCGCACCCTTTCGGCATTGCCCTCAAACTTCATCATGCCGTCCATCCATACGCCGGCATATCCGGACGCGGTGATCGCCAGCATGACATTCTCTGTGGCGGCAGCGTAGTCCTCAGTCTCAAACTGAAGATCATGGTCGCCGCCATGAACGCATTTCGAGGTAACCACAACAATGACAGGCGCGGTCTTTACCGCTTTCGTCGGGAAGATCTCCGCCAGCGCATGGCGCAGCGTCTCATCTTTGACGGTATAGAACGTGGTCGTCTGTAGATTGTAGCCGGACGGGGCGCGAATGCCCGCGTCCAGGATGCGCCGCAGATCTTCCTGCGGTACGCCGGCCTTTTCAAACTCACCGCGATAGCTGCCGCGATTTTTAATGACATCAAAGAACTCCATAATGAACCTCCTTGCTTCTATTGGGCAAACACATATTTATCAGCTTTATAAATTATATCACCCCGGCGAGCCGCTTGCAACCGCACAAGCGGCGGCAGATGCAGCCTTACAGCCGGAAGCACTTTTTCAGCGCCGTATACTCGCCCAGCACCAGCAGCGTCAGACTGCCGTCCAGCACCGTTTCCGGTGAGATGGTCACGTCGGTTTTGCCATCCCGCTTTACACCGAGGATGTTCACGCCGTACTTTTTGCGGACGTCCAGCTCTCCGACGCTGTGACCCTGCCAGCTTTCCGGTACAGCGACCTCAATGATGGCGTGCTTCTCGTCCAGCTCGATGTAGCCGAAGATGTGGTTGGCGGTGTAGCGGATGGCCGCCCACTTCGCCAGCTGCTTTTCCGGGTATGTCACCGCGTCTGCGCCGTTGCGCAGCAGGAACTTCGCCTGCACGTCACGCTCCGCGCGGGACACCACATACTTCGCCCCCAGCTCCTTGAGCAGAGACGTCGTTTCCAGCGAGTTCTGGAAATCTCCGCTGATGGTGACGTAGCAGACATCATAGTTGCTGACGCCCAGCGAACGCAGGAAATCCACACGGGTACTGTCGCCGATCTGCGCGTTGGTGACGAAGGGCATACACTCGTTGACGCGCTCCTCGTCTCTGTCCACCGCCATGACCTGATGCCCCAGTTCGCCCAGCTGCATGGCGAGATGCCGCCCGAAGCGGCCAAGTCCGATCAATAATACTGTTTTCATCGTCCGCTCCTTTCAGCCTACGGTGATCTTTTCTTTCGGGCACCGGGCACAGGTAAGATCGTGCCCGGAAAACGCGGCGTAGATCAGCGTCAGTCCACCCACGCGTCCGAAAAACATCAGCAGAATAAGCACCGCCTGTGACAACGTGCCCAACCGCGGCGTCAGACCCAGTGTCAGCCCTACCGTTCCGGTGGCGGAAGCCGTTTCATAGAGGCAGACGCCCAGCGGCAGGCCCTCCGCAGCGCTGATGACCGCCGCGCCCGCGAAGGTCAGCCCCAGATACAGCAGCAGGATGGCGGCGGCGTTTTTGACGGCGGAATTCTCCAGCCGACGCCCGAAAAGCTGCGGCTCCTCCCGGCGATGAAATACGGCGGCGGCATTGGCCGCCAGTACAGCCAGCGTCGTGACCTTCATGCCGCCCGCCGTGGAGCCGGGTGCGCCGCCGGTCAGCATCAGCAGGATGGTGACCGCCTGGGAGGTATCGCTCATCTTCGTCAGGTCTGCGGTGTTGTAGCCCGCCGTTCGCGGCGTGACCGCCTGAAAGAGAGACGCCAGCACCCTCTCGCCTGTGGGCAGGGCGGCAAAATCCGTCAGGAAGAACAGGAGCGCCGGAAGCGCGATCAGCAGCGCCGTCGCGCTCAGAATGACCTTGCTCTGCATCCGATACCGCCGCAGGTGCAGCCGGTGGGTGCAGACGTCATCCCACGTCAGAAAGCCGATGCCGCCCACGATGATCAGCAGCATGATGACGATGTTGACCAGCGGGTCGGCCATGTACGCCGTCAGCGAAGGGTAGAGCGCATCCGCCCGCCCCAGAATGTCAAACCCCGCGTTGCAGAAGGCGGAAACGGAGTGGAATACCGCCATCCACACACCCCGCAGGCCATAGTCCCGGCAGAACGCCGGCAGCAGCGCAAGAGCGCCGACCAACTCCACAAGGAACGTTCCCTTGAGGATAAACCGCGTCAGCCGCACGATGCCGCCCACCGCCGGCGCGGAGATGGCGTCCTGCATGGCGCTGCGCTCCTTCAGCGAGATGTTCCTGCCGGAGAGCATCAGAAACGTTACGGCGGCGGTGATCACGCCCAGCCCGCCGACCTGGACCAGCAGCAGGATCACCGTCTGACCGAACGCGGACCAGTAGCTGCCGGTGTCCTGCACCACCAGCCCCGTCACACAGACCGCAGAGGTGGAGGTAAACAGCGCCTCGTGAAACGGCGTCCATGTGCGGCTTGCGGCGGCGATGGGCAACATCAGCATTAGTGCGCCCAGCAGGATGACGCCCGCAAAGCCGAGGATCATGATCTGAAAGGACGTCAAACGGCGCTTCAGACGGAAAACGGTCTCCGTCACGGTATGCACCTCCTCGAAACGATGATCTACCCGATTTTCCCACACAGTATAGCACGGTTTTTGTTTTGTGTCTGTGCAGGTTTCGTTAAACTTTCCGTTTGAGATGGCAGAAATCGTTTTCGGCTCGATGTGCAGGATATTGGGCTGAATATGCAAACCGATGCGGCATCTTCTATTTGGAAGATCGCGGCATCCTCAGTGAACGGCCACGCTATTCCGCCGCGTCCTCAAGTCCCAACAGCTGCGCGGGCAGGGTCTGCGTCATGCGGCGCAGCGCGTCGCGCCTCACGCCGTGCGCCTCCATGTCGTGAAGGTATTGCGCCATTGCATATTCCCACGGCGGATTCGCCGTGTCGCCGCAGTCGGTGGACAGAATCGTGCTGTCTGCCCCTAATTGGCGGATGGCCTCTGCATTCTGCTCCACATTGCTGACCCACTGCCCGTTCGGCAGCGGCTGACGGAAGCAGCGCTCCAGCACCACATGATAGTCCGTGACAAGCTCCTTCTGCTGTGCGATGCTCATGTCCACGACCCAGTATTCCGGGTGTGTAATGACGATCTTGCGGACACCGGCGATCCGCGCGGCGTCCACGATGCTGCGGCTTTCCTCCGGCGAGATGTGCCCCGTGGCCAGCACCGCGTCATACTCCTTTATGAGCTTGCAGATCTCGCGCAGCTCCGGCAGCAAAAAGCCCCTCTCATCTGTCATCTGGATGCCGCCG
>DHKK01000064.1:4078-4559 GCA_002404795.1 Clostridiales bacterium UBA4696 | reverse complement strand
GTCGGCACGGCGGCCGTCATCTCGCCCATCGGCGAGCTGGCCTGGGGCGACGAGAAATATGAGGTCAATCACAACCAGATCGGCGCCCTTTCCCAGAAACTCTACGACGAACTCACCGGCATCCAGTGGGGCACCAAACCCGACCCCTTCGGCTGGACCTGCAGAGTCTGAGATGATACCAAACACCCGGCATCCGACCAGGATGCCGGGCATTTTTGCAGATCAGCACAAATTTTCAAAAATCTCCCACTCAATATACCACCGCTTATCCGCGACCGGCAGAAACAGCCCGCAGGCGGGAAGACCTGCGGGCCGCTTTGGAACCGTGTTTTGTTATGCTTTACCCCTGCGTGCTTGTCCGTGCTTTTTGGGCTTGCTCTTCGCAGGCGGAGCGGAGGGCGTCGATGTAGGCCTGGTCGTTCAGGGCTTCTTCGGCTGCGGCGGCGGGGAATTTTGCGCGGATGTCGTCGGAATAGCTGCC
>DHKK01000064.1:0-4045 GCA_002404795.1 Clostridiales bacterium UBA4696 | reverse complement strand
GGCTCCCAGTATTCGAGCGGGGTGGGGCCGCTGGAGGTGCTGAGAGAGAATGTGATGGCCGTGGGGACGTAGCTGCCGTTTTCCATCGTCAGCGTCTCGCCGTCTGCGCTGTATGTCTCCTGCAGGACGAGCAGATATACGGTGATCGTGTCGGCGCTGCTGCCCTCCTGCGCGAGAAGGACGTGGCTCTCCACATGGATCTGCCCGGGCTGCACGGCGTCCGCGTAATGATCGAGGACCGCTTTGCTGATCGCATCGTCCAGCACCGGATCGTGGTCGAGGGCTTCAGCTTCGGCTTCCGTTTCGGCCAGCTTCTCGCCCAGTGCATCGCTCTCGGTGGGCGGCTCCGGCTCTGCCGCGTTCGTATCCGCGCTCTGGGCGGGCATTTCCCCGGCAGAGGCATCCGTCGCCGCCGCAACGTCCGCGCCGGCGCAGATCCGGCTCAGGTAGTCCTGAAATTCCCGGTCGGTCACCAGATAGTGCACACCGTTCCATTCGATATCCACCTGCGTGTCATCCGCGCTGGAATATCCGTTGGCCCGGATATAGGACCCATCCTGCAGCTGTGCGCTGATCTGATACATCGGCGTCCAACCGGCGAGGGTATCGCTCGTTTTCGCGTTTTTCAGTCCGTCCAGCCGGGAGCTCAGCTCTTCGATCTGGTCCGCGGACAGATCCACAGCGACCGGATTGGTGTGATTCCGCGCGTCAAAATACTTTGCGGAGACGATCGGGTCGGCTGCCGCGTCATATCGGAAGCCGATCGGATTCGTCAGGAAGCAGACGGCCAGGACGACGCAGACGGCGACGGCCAGCAGGATGATCCAGAAGGTCGGTTTTTTGTAGTTCATCACAGATCTTACACGCTCCTTTACCCCAATCTCGCCGAAGGCGAGCGGGCAGGCCGCAATTCTGCGGCGGTTCACACTGCACGTGACAAGGGCCTGCATATAGTCGGCCCGCTGCCCGCAGCTTAGATGTTTGATCACTTTTTCGTCGCACGCCAGCTCGATATCCCGGCACAGCAGCACATAGCTGAGCCACAGCAGGGGATTGAACCAGTGGATCGTCAGCAGCACAAAGCCCAGCGGCTTCCACACATGATCCCCGCGGCGCAGATGCGCCTGCTCGTGGGCGATGACATGCTGCCGGTCACGGCTGTCCATGTGGTAGGGGAGATAGATCTTCGGCCGGAGCACGCCGAGCACGAACGGCGAGGCGATATGCTCGGTCTCGTAGATATTGCCCTGCAGACGGACGGCCTCGCGGACCTTCCGCCGCAGCCGCTGCGTGCTGATCCACGTGTACAGAAGCAGCACGGCAATCCCCGCAAGCCAGACCCACGCCAAAATGGAAAGCCAGCTGGGCTGCGAATTTACCGCCGCGCCGGAGACGGCTGCCGCTGCGCCGCCGACCACCGGGGCCGTCCCAGCCTGGATCGGCTGCGCCGTGACGGCCGGGAGGATGGCCTCCGTGCGCGGCAGCAGACTCAGCGGGCTTTCAACCGAGACCGGCAGCATCAGCCGCACCGCGACGATGCCCCAGAGCAGCACGTTTACCCACTTCGGCGCGCGCTTCAGGCACAGCCGCAGCACCAGCACCGCTGCCGCGATCCAGCTGGCCGAGAGGCTCATGGTAAGGACGAGGGAAAAGACGACGTCCAGATCGGAGCCGCTGAACAAGGCTGTATTCATCGTGTTTCTCCTCTCCGGATGCGGTCGATCATCTGCTGGACCTCATCCAGCTCCCGGTCTGACAGATCCTGCCGCCTGGTAAACGCGGCAATAAAGGTCGGCAGAGACCCCTCAAACTTTTTCTCGACCAGCTCGTCGATCTCGCAGGCCTGCGCTTCATCCCGGGAGACCAACGCGGTGACGAGCCCGTTCTCGTTTTTCAGGATCCCGCGCTCGACCAGCCGCTTGATGATGGTGTAGGTCGTCGTCCGCTTCCATCCCAGCTGCTCCTGACAAAGCTTCGCCAGCTGCGCTGCGGTGACCGGCTCGTGCTTCCATAGGATCAGGCAAAAACGGTATTCGCCCTCATGGATCTTTGGAATGCCCATGTGGAAAACCTCCTGTCTACTCGTGTAGAATGTGATGATATTCTACACGAGTAGACAACTGATGTCAAGAGGGAAACCATAAAAAAATCGCCCGGACCCGGCTGGCCGGGTTCGGGCGATGAAAGGGCTTCTCAGAACTCTCTCGCGTCGAGCTGGAGGGTGTAGTGAACGTCGTGGGCTTTTTCTTCGTCGGTGTATTTGCGGAGGGTGTTGATGGTCTGGCCGCCGTGGAACTTGCGGTCGTTGACATCTTCCGTCGTGCCCATGACGGTGACGTTCAGCTGGCGGTGACGGGCGCGGACGTGATCCCAGTCGATGAAGTAGATGCCGGTTGCGACCAGCTCCGTTTTATCCTTGATCCCGACAGGCTGAAAACAGCCTGTCGGTTCTCATACGTTTTACGCGCAGCCGCTGCATCGGTGTGACGAAGCCCTCTTCATCGCGGCTCGTCCGAAACGACGTTTGCATACACATCGATCTCTTCCATGCGCTTCTGATACTCATTCTGCGTGATGAAACCGTTCTCAAGGCTCAATTTCTGGTTTTCGAGGTACTCCATCCTGAAATAATCCTCGTCGACCGGATATTCGTCTGCCCGCGACAGAATGTGTCCATAGGTCATCTGCATTCCCGCCTGCGAGACAAAAACATCAGCCGCCTGCGGCTCTGCCGTCGTGGTGGTTCTCTGGAACGTGCCCTGCGGAAGACCGAGAACATAGTAATACTTGCCTTCGGTGTTGCACGCGCCGCCGCGTGCGGGCCGGTAGAGAAACAGCAGATATTCTTCCCCGGCGTTCAGTTCTGGGACGGGGGAACAGATTTCCGTCACGCCGCCAGCCGTGCCGCCGCGCACGCGAACGGTTACGATCTCGTCGTCGGTGCTGCCGCGCAGAACGTCCTGTACGGTGATCTGATAGTCTGTGAAATTGCCTGTCGTTCCGGAAACGCTTTGAATCTGAAACATTTCTGCGCCTTCGTTCACCGTTCCGCGGATGATCAGGGCCGACTGCTGGAATAATTGGTCCTCGCTTTTTTCCTCCAGCGTTCCCTCAATCGTGACCGTTTGCCCCGCCGGCGCTTCGCTGTAATCGCCGGTTTCCGCTTCTTCCAGCTGCCGTCGGACTTCCGCTTCAAACGCCTCGGGTGTCAGGTCCTTGTACGTATTATAGAAGGTTTCTTTTTGATCATCCGGGATGTAAAGCCCATAGTCGCCTTCCGCGTTCAGTTTGTCGATGACATCCTGATAGGGCTTCAAAAGCTCGTCCAGATGTTCAGCCGCGGCGGCGTCCGTTTCCTGCGCTGCGGTTTCTCCGTAAGAACCGTTCTCAACTTCCTCCACGGAAAGAAGTCTTGCGTAATATGCGCCGTCTTCTTCCGTGATGGAGACGGAAACGGCGTAATTTGTATCGAGCGCGCCGCTTGCTGTCTGGAACGTAAACGCATAGGGCGATTCGGCCTGCATATCCGGAAGAAAATAGACATAGACGTGTCCTCGCTGCTCCCGGATGCCGATGACAGTGCGGACAGAACCGGCATGATTCCTCTTTCCGTACACACAGCTTGAGCGTACTGGAGCATCCGGATCGGCCGCTTCATACGAAAACGCAAAGACAGGCGCTCCGTCATCCGTATAAAACAGGCCGACCGGGATCGCATCGGTTTCGTTCAGCGTCTGCTGTTCCGCGGCAGCCCCGTTTTCCAGCGCGTAGACTGTGAGAACGAAGCCGGTCGCTGACCGTCCCGAAAAGCGCTGTACCGCACCGAAAATCGCCGCGGCAAGCAGCAGACAGGCGGCCAGCGCCGCGTTCCTCCGCGCAGGCTTGAACGCACGTTTCTCTGGCCGGTAGGCAATTGCGTCAAAAATCAGATCTTCGTCAATATCGTTCATTGCGTATGCAAGTTTTCTGGGATTCATATGAAAACTCCTTTCTGCGTGAGAAAGGTTCTGAGCCGGTTTCTTGTCCGGTGCAGCATGGCTTTGAC
>DHKK01000052.1:4118-14327 GCA_002404795.1 Clostridiales bacterium UBA4696 | reverse complement strand
GCAGATACCTTCCGCTGTGCGGGCCCTCCCCGCGCTTGATTTCAGAAATGAGGACACTTTATGATCGTATTTGACCACGTATCCAAAGTATATCCCAACGGCACGGTCGGCCTGGACGACGTCTGTCTGCGCATCGAGAGCGGCGAATTCGTCGCCATCATCGGCCGCTCCGGCGCGGGCAAGTCCACGCTGCTGCGCGCCGTCAACCGCATGCACCAGATCACCTCCGGCACACTGACCGTGAACGGCACCGACGTCACGGGCCTTTCCGGCAAGCGGCTGCGGCAGTTCCGGCGCGGGATCGGCATGGTATTCCAGTCGTTCAACCTCGTCACGCGCACGAGCGTGATCAAAAACGTGCTCGCCGCCTGCGTGCCGGACATGCCGTTCTGGCGGGTGCTGCTGGGCGCGTTCCGCAGGGAGGACAAGATCAAGGCGCTGGAATCGCTGGACAAGGTCGGCATTCTGGACAAGGCCTATATGCGCGCGGACCAGCTCTCCGGCGGCCAGCAGCAGCGCGTCGCGCTGGCGCGCACGCTGACGCAGGACCCGCATATCATTCTCGCGGACGAGCCGGTCGCCGCGCTCGACCCGGTGACGGCCAAGCAGGTCATGGAGGACTTCGTGCACATCAATCAGGAGCTCGGCATCTCGATCCTGCTGAACATCCACCATGTGGAGCTGGCGCTGGAATACGCCGACCGCGTGATCGGCATCCGCGCCGGTAAGATCGTCTACGACGGCCCGTCGAAGCAGGTCGATCAGGCGGTGCTGGATGCGATCTACGGAGAGGACGCCGTTTCGGAGGCTGCCGTATGAGCCTGTATGACCGCATCTTCCGGCCCCGCCGCTATACGCTTTCCGACGGCACCGTGGTCGAGGAAAAGCGCAGCCGCGCGCCGCTGGTGATCTTGATCCTGGTGGTGCTGACGGCCGTTTCCGTCCGCATCACGGGCTTCAACTTCTCCGTGCTGGTGAAGAAGGGCAGCAAATTCTTCGACATTCTCAAGGCCATGTTCCCGCCCAACACCGCGTATCTGGGCAAGATCTGGCAGCCGCTGTGGGATACGATCAAAATGTCGTTCCTCGGCTCGTTTATCGGCGCGGTGCTGGCCATCCCGTTTGCCATTGCGGCGGCCAGCAATATCGTGACGAACCGCGTGGTGGTGTTTCTCGTGCGCCTGTTTCTGAGTCTGGTGCGGACACTGCCGACGCTGGTCTGTGCGCTGATTGCAACGTATATCTTTGGTCTCGGCACCATGGCCGGTACCTGCGCCATCGCGGTCTTTACGTTTGCCTACGTCGGCAAGCAGCTGTTTGAGATCATCGAGACCGTCGACATGGGCCCGTATGAGGCGATGGAAGCCCTCGGCGCGACACGGCTGCGTGCGTTCGTCACCGCCATCTTCCCGCAGGTGCTGCCGACGTATCTGTCCGTGTCTTTGTTCTGTCTGGAGGGCAACGTGCGCTATGCGTCGATCCTCGGCTATGTCGGCGCGGGCGGCCTTGGGCTTATCATGAACGAAAAGATCGGCTGGCGCGAATATGACAGTCTGGGCATGATCCTGATCGTGCTGTTTATCACCGTCATGATCATCGAAGGCGTCAGCCACGCGCTGCGCAAGCGCCTGACATAAGGAGGAGACGGCCATGAACGAAAAAATTCTCAAAGCCTACGCCTCCGCGCCGAAAACGTGGATCTGGAAGCTGCTGGCGGCCTTTGGCGTCGCGTGCCTGCTGGCCTGGTCCGGCTCGGCCGTCCGGGTCAGCAACCCCACCGGCAACGGGCTGGAGGTCGCGGGGAACATCCTCTCCGGCATCTTCCATCCGTCGGCGAAGCTTCTGTTCACGCTCGGCACGGACGGCGTGCCGTATCTGCTGCTGGAGACGTTCTGCATCGCATTCCTCGGGACGATCGTCGGCGCGGTCATCTCGCTGCCGCTGTCGTTTTTGTCCGCGAGCAATCTGGTGCCGAAGGGCGTGGCGCTCGTCGGGCGCGTGCTCATCGCGGCGATCCGCACCATCCCGGCCTTTGTCTACGGCCTGATGTTCATCCGCGTGACCGGGCCGGGGCCGTTTGCCGGTCTGCTCACGATGTCGCTGTGCTCGATCGGCATGGTGTCGAAGATGTTCATCGAGAGCATCGAGGATCTGGACAAGCGGATCCTCGAATCGCTGGACGCCGCGGGCTGCACGACCTTCCAGAAGATCCGCTACGGCATTCTGCCGCAGCTGACCGCGGATTTCACATCCACCATCATCTACCGCTTTGACATGAACCTGCGCGACGCGACCGTCCTCGGCCTGGTCGGCGCGGGCGGCATCGGCGCACCGCTGATCTTCGCCATGAGTTCCTACCGCTGGAACGAGGTCGGCGCGATCTTGCTGGGGCTGATCGTGCTGGTGCTCATCATCGAGTGGATCTCGGCCAGGATCCGCGTCAAGCTGGCGCGGGGGTAAGGCTATGCGGGAACGAAACCTGACGATCTACTTTACCTCCGATCTGCACAGCTATATCTACCCCACGGATTACCGCAGTCAGGCGGAAAAGGACCTCGGTCTGTTCAAATGCGCCAGCCAGTTCCGGAAGGACGGCAACACGCTCGTCATCGACGGCGGCGATCTTCTGCAGGGCTCGCCGCTCGGGGCCTTCTGCCACGATACGGTCGGCAGCGCGGCACAGTTCGCCCAGATCATGAACCGCTGCGGATACGACTATGTGACGCTCGGCAACCATGACTTCAACTACGGCATGCCGTATCTGGACAGCTATCTCGATGCGCTCCGGGCCCGCTGCGTCTGCGAAAATGTCCGCTGGGCTGGCGGCGGCGTCCGCTTCCCCGCGCGTGTGCATGTGCTGGAAAACGGGCTGCGCATCGGCATCGTCGGCATCGTCACCGACTACGTGAATATCTGGGAGCGCCCGGAGCATCTGTCCGGGATCCGGATCAAGGATCCGATCCCGGCGGCAGCCGCCGCGCTTATCGGGCTGAAGGGCAAGGTCGATCTGACCGTCTGCGTCTATCACGGCGGGTTTGAGCGCGATCTTGCCAGCGGCCGGACGCTGTCCGCGACGCATGAAAACGTCGCCTACCGCATCTGCCAGGAGCTGGACTTTGACATTCTCCTGACCGGCCACCAGCACATGTCCGTGCCCGGCCAGATGGTCCGCAATACCTTCGTCGTGCAGCCCGCGGACAAGGGGCAGGAATTTCTGCGCGTGGAGGCCGCCGTATCGGACAGCGGTACGCGGTTTTCCAGCCGGACGATCCACGCGGGCGGCCCGTGCCGCGCGGAGTGGCTCGCGGAGTTTTCCGGCATGGAGCGCGGCGCGCAGAACTGGCTCGATCAGGTCGTCGGGCATCTGGACGCGCCGCTGACGCTGGATACGCCGCTGCACATGGCCGCGAACGGGACCGCGCTCGCGGACCTGTTCAACACTGTGCAGCTGGCCGCGAGCGGCGCGCAGATCTCCGTCACGAGCCTGGCCAACGACGCGGCGGGTCTGCCGCAGACTGTACGGCGCAGGGATATCCTGAACGCCTATCCTTATACGAATACGCTGACGGTGCTGCAGATCACCGGCGCGGTCCTGCGTCGGGCAATGGAGCGCAGCGCGGAGTATTTCACCCGGAACGAAGACGGGACGCTCCGCATTTCGGACGCGTTTTTGAAGCCGAAGGTCGAGCATTACAATTACGACTATTATGCCGGCGTACATTACGTCTTTGACTGCTCCCGCCCGGCCGGCCAGCGCGTCACGGAGCTCTGCATAGACGGCCGACCCGTCGCGGACGACGACGTGTTTACCGCCTGCCTCAGCAGTTACCGCGCCAGTGGCACCGGCGGATACGACTGCTACACCGGCTGCCCGGTCCTGCGGGAGATCGGCACCGAAATGTCCGACCTCCTCCTGGATTTCTTCCACCCCGACCGCCCCCACCCTCCCCTCACCCACTGCGATCTTTGCGTGATCTGAAAAAAGCTGAACTTGCAAAAGGCCCTGCGCACAGCGCAGGGCCTTCGTTTTTATGAGCGTGGATATGCGGTTTTCGGAATGCCGCTCAGTTTTCCCGTGTTCCGTCGCCGTGTTGTTCGCAGAAGCGGGCGAAGAAGGACGGGGCTTCGCCGGCTGCGTCGAGGTGGGAGAGGTCGGCGAAGCGGGACATGCGGAAGATAGCGGCGCCCTTTTCGCGTTCTTCGGTGGTGACGATAGTGACGCTGCTCGGCAGGGCCACCGTGTGGTGCCAGAGCGTGACGGGCGAGCAGTCGAACAGGCGCGAGAGCAGCACGCACTCGACGCCGAAGTGGCAGAAAAGCAGCAGGTTTTCCGTGTTTGGCCGGACGGCGCGGTAGAGATGGTCGCCGCGCTCGTAGCCGTGCTTCGCCAGCAGCGCGTCGAGACCGTCCGTCACGGCGCGGTAGACCGGCTCGACGCCGGAATCCCGGTAAGCCGGAGCCTGCAGCCAACGCTCGGGGTCGTAATACAGCGGCTCGTGCGTCCAGGTCTTCGGCGGAAAGTCCCAGCCGAAGCCCTTGGGATTGTAGACCGGCGGGACCGTATAGCCCGTGTCGAATTCGCGCAGCCACGGCAGGGCCTCCGCCTCCTGACCGACGGCTCTGAGCGTCAGGGACGCGGTGTCTCTGGCCCTTCCGAGCGGCGACGTGTAATAAAATGCGTTCTGGATCTTGGCCAGACGATGGCTTAAGAGCTCCGCCTCACGCCAGCCCTTTTCGGTCAGCGAGTCATGCTCGTAGTCCGGCTCCGCATGCCGGATGATGTAGATGTTCATTCATACGCCCCCTGAGTGCAGCTTTTCGGCGCTATTGTAGCGCGGGATGGCGGGCTTGTCAAATACGTGGGCGCTTATCCCCTGCCGTCCGGGCTGCGCTGAAAACAGTGGGATTTGAAAGGGAATCAAACTTCTTTTGGGCCGGCGGGTTTTTCCGAAAAATGGCATGGTGTTGGAGTGTAGGCGTGGATGGGGTGCATATTTTGTGCAGGGTGACGAAAATGGGTGGGTGGATCGCAAGCATCTGCAAATGGCGGAGGCTTGACATTTGTATAATGATTTGTATAATGAAAATATACTGCTCCGGGTGTTTGACGCGGGGCAAAAATTAAGGGAGGATACTATGAAGAAACTGATCGCGCTTCTGCTGGCAGTATGCATGGTACTGGGTCTGATGACCACGGTATTCGCAGCAGATGAGAAATCCAACGACATTGTGATCCTGTACACCAACGACGTGCACTGCGCCGTCGATGACAACATCGGCTACGCCGGTCTTGCCGCGTATAAGAAGGAGATGCAGGCGGCGTACAACTACGTCGCGCTCGTCGACTGCGGCGACTCCGTGCAGGGCGACGTCATCGGCACGCTGTCCAAGGGCGAATATCTGGTCGATATCATGAACGAGCTCGGCTATGACTTCGCTGCCTTCGGCAACCATGAATTCGACTACACGCTGCCTCAGCTGCAGAAGCTCATCGACAAGGCCAAATATCAGTACCTGTGCTGCAACCTGACCTACACGGCCAAGGACGGCAAGGGCCTGACCGGCTACAAGGCATATGAGATCAAGACCTACGGCGACACCAAGGTCGCGTTCGTCGGCATCGACACGCCGGAATCGTTCACCAAGTCCACGCCGACCTATTTCCAGGATGCAAACGGCAACTTCGTCTATTCCTTCGCCGAGGGCAACAACGGCGCTGACCTTTACAACAAGGTGCAGGAGACCGTCAATGCCGCCAAAAAGGACGGCGCGACTTATGTCGTCGCCATCGCGCATCTGGGCGTTGACGAATCCTCCGAGCCGTGGCGTTCGACCGATCTGATCGCCAACACCACCGGCATCGACGTCGTGCTCGACGGCCATTCCCACTCCACCATTGAGATGGAGATGGTCAAGAACAAGGACGGCAAGGAGATCCCCCTGTCCTCCACCGGCACAAAGCTTGTCAACATCGGCAAGCTGACCATCTCGGACGGCAAGTTCACCACAGAGCTGGTCACCGACTATGCAGCCAAGGACGACGCCACCGACGCATTCGTCAAGTCCATTCAGGAAAAGAACGAAGCGCTGGTCAACACTGTCGTCGCAAAGAGCTCCGTGGACCTGACCACGAAGCATGCCGACGGCACCCGCGCCATCCGCAACCGTGAGACCAACCTCGGCGACCTCTGTGCCGACGCCTACCGTGCCGTTTCCGGCGCTGACATCGCGCTCGTCAACGGCGGCGGCATCCGTGCCGACATCCCGGCCGGCGACATCACCTACGGCCAGATCATCAAGGTCCATCCGTACGGCAACGCCCTGTGCGTCGTCGAAGCGACCGGCCAGGAGATCATCGACGCGCTGGAATGGACGGCCCGCAACACCATGTCCACCTACTCTGACGGCGAGAACTCCGTCGGCGAAATGGGCGGCTTCCTGCAGGTCTCGGGCCTGAAGTACACCATCGACACCACGGTCAAGTCCTCGGCCAAGGGCGACGACAAGTCCATGTTCGTCTCCGTTGACGGCGCTTACCGCGTCAAGAACGTCAAGGTCCTGAAGAACGGCAAGTACGTTGACATCGACCCGAAGGCTACCTACACGGTCGCTTCCAACAACTACATGCTCAAGGATTCCGGCGACGGCATCAACATGTTCGCGGACAACAAGCTGCTGCAGGATTCCGTCATGCTGGACAACCAGGTCCTCATCAACTACATCAAGGACGATCTGGGCGGCACCGTCCCCGCCTCCTACGCTGCGCCGCAGGGCCGCATCAGCATCATCGCCACCCCGTACACCGATGTTGTTGACGGCAACTGGGCCGTTGAGGCTGTCAACTATGTCACCGAGAAGGATTACATGAAGGGTCTGAGCGAGACCACGTTCGGCCCGAACGGCGCGCTGACGCGCGGGATGCTTGTGACGGTCCTGTACCGCATGGCGGGCTCCCCCAAGGTCGAGGGCAAGGTCAGCGAGAAGTTCTCCGACTGCACGGACGGCAGCTGGTATGCCGACGCCGTTCTGTGGGCCAGCGCGAACAAGGTCGTCGACGGCTATGAGGACGGCACGTTCAAGCCCACCAAGTCCATCACCCGTCAGGAGATGGCCAAGGTCCTCTACGGCTACGACAAGATCGGCGGCAAGACGGCTGAGGGCATCACCGAAAAGCTCACCTACACCGATCTCGACGCCATCGCCGACTGGGCGCTCGAAGCCGTTACCTACTGCACGGCGGAGAAGTATCTGGCCGGTTCCAACGGCGCGTTCAGCCCGAAGGGCACCGCGACCCGCGCCATGGGCGCCAAGGTGCTCATGAACATGACGAAGGAAGCTGCATAAGCGCCTTCTCCCCCGCATTTCCCGTTTCCCCCGGGGCCTTCGGGCTCCGGGGGAAATTTTTGTCTTGACAGCGTAACAATGTTATGCTAATATACAGCCGTAACATTGTTACGGAAGGAGGCACGGAATTGGAAGAGGAGCTGATCTCCAAAAAGGAGCTGCTGGAGCGGTATGGGATCTCCTACGGAGCGCTGTACCGCTGGAAGCGGATGGGACTGATCCCGGAGGGGTGGTTCCTGCGGCGGTCCGCACCGACCGGGCAGGAGACCTATTTCCGGCGCGCGCAGATCTGCCCGCGCATCGAGCTGATCCTGCAGAGCAAAGACCGCGTCTCGCTCGAGGCGCTGGCCGCCGAGCTGCAGGGGCAGAAGCAGGCGGCCGCCGCCGAGCGGACGCTGATACTGGAGACGAAATATGGACTGAAAACCTATCCCCTCAATGCGCTTATACACCTGTATCTGGCCGAGGGCGAACACAAAACCGATATTCTGGAGCATCTGAAGGAGGAAACCTTATGAACGAACACATCGATATGAAAATTTCCGGCTCGAGCACGATGCCGGGCGGCGAATACGGCAGAGTCTCGATCAGCGGCGCGGGCAAAGTCAACGGCAGCCTCAAATGCGAGGAGCTGCACTGCTCCGGCGCGGCAAAGGTGCAGGGCGACGTGGACTGCGCGGGCGAGCTGCACACGAGCGGCGCGGGCAAGGTGGCCGGGAGCGCCCGCTGCGGCAGCCTGTCGGCCTCGGGCGACTTTTCCGCGCAGTCGGTGCAGGTTAGAGGGGCTTGCGTCCGTCTCCGGTTCCCTGCGGACGGAGCGGGCGCTTACGGCAGACGAGCTCAGCGCGTCCGGTTCTCTGGAAGCGGGCAGCATCCACTGCCGGGTGCTCCGCGCCTCCGGCTCGTGCCGGGTCAGCGGAGATATCGAGGCAGAGACGGCAACTTTGAGCGGCGCGGTACAGATCGGCGGACTTCTGAACGCGGAGACGGTCGAGATCTCGGCCAACCGCGCGGTGCGCATCCACGCCATCGGCGGCGGAACCATCCGCGTTTTGCAGAAGGATACGGCGGTGATCCTCGGCCTGTTCCGCACGACGCCCGGCCGCGCGCGCATCAGCTCGATCGAGGGCGACGACATCGAGCTGGAGAATGTCGAAGCCGAGATCGTTCGCGGCAAATACGTCCGCATCGGGCACGGCTGCCGCATCGGGACGGTCGAATACGGCGAAAATCTGGAGGCCGAGCCCGGCACCGTCAGCCGCAGCACGCAGACCGGCGCAAAATAAGTATCAATTCCGCAGGAAAATGTAAATATTTCTTAACTTTTCTTCAAATGGTTTGATTCCTGCCGCGATCTGTGATAGAATGCACTCGTATGTGAATTTTATGATAACACGATAACTGGAGAGATTCGATGTCACAGGTCAAATTATTCAGCTCGTCCGGCGGCGCACGGGTCGCCAAGCGCTCCGGCCGGCAGAAAAAGCAGAAGGTCAAAAAGCCTCTGAAGACGCTGGCCATCTGGCTGCTCGTCATCCTCTGTCTGGAAGGGCTGTACTTCTTCTGTATCTATACCAACAATTCGTTCGTCAAGAAATGGCGCACGATCTACATCAACACCGCCATGGATACCATGCGGCACCAGTGGCTGGCGACGTATTTCATCCCCAAGGACGTGATCGACGAGGTCCGGTACGAATACGGTCTGGTCAAGGCCGGGACCGTCGGCAAGGAATCGACCTGGGGCCGGACCGACACGACGCCTGCAGACCAGACGCCGTCGACGTCCAATGACAACGTCACCCTCATCGACCCCAACGTCACACACGAGACCGACCAGCCGGACTCCGAGGAGCTGACGCAGGAAGAACTCGAAAAGCAGGCGGAGGAAAATTTCTATTCCGTCTTCTGGGAGCTTGACCGGACCTCGATGGAGACCTATCTTGCTGAGCATCCCGACACGCTGGCCAACGGCTGGGATCATATTTACATCAATGAAGCCGGGTTCGACGACGAGGGTACGTCCATCCAGTCGACCTTCGGCGAGCAGGTGTTGGCCATCGACGCGTATAACGGCGTGCTGCTGCTGCGCATCTCCGGCAAGGGCTACCGCGGCGTGCTGGCCGTGGGCAAGGACCCGTCGAGGCTGTCTATCGAGATGGCCACGACGCTCGGCACCGCCGGTCAGCTCTCCGGCACGATCGCCGAGGCGCACAACGGCGTGCTGGCGATGAACGCCAATGGCTTCCTCGACCCGAACGGCGCGGGCAACGGCGGTCTGCTCGCGGGCTACAGCATGTCCAACGGCAAGGCCTACGGCGACCATTTCTCCGCCTACGCCTACAAGCGCATCGAGCTGCATGAGGACGATCTGTTCTACATCAAGGACGCGCTGTCCCCCGTCAGTGAAGACTGCACCGACGCGGCGGAGTTCACCCCCGCGCTGATCGTCGACGGCAAGAAGATCATGGACGATTACTGGACCGGCGAGCAGCCGCGCGCGTGCATCGGCCAGAGCGAGAAATACGAGATCCTGATGCTCGTCATCGAGGGCCGGTATCCGCTCGAGGGCATTCTCGGCACGAGCGTCAACAACTGCTCCGAGATCCTGCTGCAGCACAAGTGCATGCAGGCCATCAACCTCGACGGCGGCTCGAGCGCCATGCTGTGGTTCGACGGCGAGTACGTCACGCAGTCGTCCTCCTCCCCCCTGCGCTACACTGGCGGCCGCCCCCTGCCGAACGCATGGGTATATAAAAAGGCGGATTCATAAAATCAAGCTCCCCCGGACGAAAGTCCGGGGGTTTTGTCTATGCCTTCGCCTCATAGGGAAGCCTTTGTAGTGCACCCTGTAGGGGCGGGGCT
>DHKK01000052.1:3779-4037 GCA_002404795.1 Clostridiales bacterium UBA4696 | reverse complement strand
AGAGCCCCGCCCCTACAACGCGTAACACAACGATTACCCGCAAAAAGGTGCAGTCTGACAGATTCAGACTGCACCTTCTATTGGCTGCAAATATTCAAGGGCAACTGCTCACAAATTTGGTGTCCCGTATCAGGCGGCGCGTAGTCAAACGCCCGTAAGGTGAGGATCGTGTGGAACGCCAGACTAAAACACTGGTGCTTGCCTGAATTCAGATGCAGGAAGCACCAATTCGTAACCAAGCACTCTTTTCTCCCCTAT
>DHKK01000052.1:0-3623 GCA_002404795.1 Clostridiales bacterium UBA4696 | reverse complement strand
AACTGAATTTGCGGTTTGGGTTTCATGGCAAATTTGCAGCAACCTCTCAGTCTCGGCTGCGCCGAGCCACCTCCCCTGGGAGGGGAGGCTTTTACAGCAGGATGCAGATCATGCCGCCGGTGTTTTCGTTGATCATGCGGCCGAGGGTCTTGGTGAGCTTCTGCCGGGCGTCGTCCGGCATGCGCATGATCTTGGCGGTGACGCCCTCGGAGACGAGCTCGTAGAGGGACTTGCCGAAGATGTTGCTCTGCCAGAGCTTGTCGGTGTCCTCCTCGTATTCGCCGAGCAGATAGTCGATCAGCTGCTGGGACTCCTGCTCGCCGCCGACCATGGGGCTGATCTCCGTCTCGATCTGCGCGCGTAGCATGTGGATCGACGGGGCACTGGCGCGGAGCTTGACGGCGTAGTTGCCGTTCTTTTTGACGATCTCCGGCTTTTCGAGCTTCAGCTCCTCCGCGCCGGGCATGACGATGCCGTAGCCCGTGGCCTTGACCTGCTCGAGCGCGGTCTGGACCTTGTCGTAGAGCTTTTTCGTCTGCGCCAGCTCCTGCAGCATCTGCAGAAGGGCTTCGTCGTCGGCGATCTCCACCCCGGCCTGCCGGGACAGCTCCTCGTAAAACAGCGTCTGCGGCAGATGCAGCTCGCAGCTGACCGTGCCGGTGCCGAGGTCGACCTCGCGCACGCGGAATTCGTCGACCGGCTCGAGCTCCTGCAGTGTCCCGAGAACGCTTTCGGCCTCGCTGAGGCTGGTGAGCGCGCCCGCGCGCTCGAGCATGGCGTCGTAGAGCGCGGCCTTGACCGGATGGCCGTCCGGCAGGGCGCGGACCCAGCTCGGCAGGAAGAAGCGCAGCTCCTCCACCGGGAAGGCGTACATGACGGCCTCGAGCAGACGGCCGATGTCCTGCGTCTGCATGTGCATGCAGTCCATGGCGAGGGCCTGCACACCGTATTCGCTGCGCAGCTGCGCGCACAGGGTCTCCGCCGGGGCCGCGCCGGGGCTCTGCGTGTTGACAAGGACGACGAAGGGCTTGCCCGTTTTCTGCATGTCGGTGATGGCGCGGGCCTCGGCCTCGCGGTAGTCCTCGCGCGGGATATCGGTAACGGTCCCGTCGGTCGTGACAACAACGCCGAGGGAGCTGTGGTCCTCCATGACCTTTTTGGTGCCGAGCTCCGCCGCCTGCGCCATGGGCAGCTCCTCCGGGGCCCAGGGCGTGGTGACCATGCGGGGCTTGCCGTCCTCAGTGTCGCCGACCGCGCCGGGGATCATGTAGCCCACGGAGTCGATCAGGCGCACGCGCAGCGTCGTCTTGCCGTCGGGACTGATGCGCGCAGCCTCGTTCGGGACGAATTTCGGCTCCGCGGTCATGATGGTCCGGCCGGAGCCGGACTGCGGCAGCTCGTCGGTGGCGCGTTCGCGCTCGTAGACGTTTTCGATGTTCGGCAGCACGAGCTGCTCCATGAAGCGCTTGATGAATGTGGATTTTCCCGTCCGCACCGGGCCGACGACGCCGATATAGACCGTGCCGTCCGTGCGCCCGGCGATCTGCTCATAGATCGATCTGTGTTCCATAGTCCGCCTCCTCTGCCTTACATGGGAATGAGGAGAAGCCTTCCGGCCTCCACCTCCGGCTGTGTCAGATGATTGGCCGTCTGGATGGCCTGCGCCGTGGTCTTATACCGCTTGGCAAGGTCCCACAGCGGCTGCTGCGCGCCCGTGCGGCGGATAACGACCGACGCGCGCTCCGCGCGCGGCTGCCGCGTCAGGTCGAGCGTGCCGCCCACCAGGTTCTGCAGCTTCTGCTTGGCAAACGACTGCAGCTGGAACACCGCGTCGTACCGCAGCTCGACCGCGCCGCTGCCGGCCGCGGCATAGCCCTCCGGCTGGAGCTGGAAGACAGCCTCGCAGGCGCAGTCCTCGTCCAGCGCGGTCCTGCAGCTGACCTCGGTGCGGAAGGATTCGGCCTGCACCGCGCCGTCCGCGTCCGTGTAGACCGTGTCCGCACGCAGGGGCACGTGGACGATCACGCCGTCTGCCGTGCGCTCGAGGGCCATCGCGTCGGGATAGACGCGGCAGTCGAGCACGGCGGACGCCTGTGCCGGGAAGGACGGACGGATGGGCTCGCGCAGGGTCTGCGCGTCGAGGCGCATGCTGTATTCCTGCTCCTGCCACTGGGGCTGGAAGTCGCCGCGGGTGGAATAGGCGTCCTCGCAGAGCGTGAGCGTCTGCGGCTGGATGACGGTGCACTGCGCGAGGATCCCCGCGCCGAAGAGCAGCTTCTGGCCGGTCTCGGTGTCGACGGGTTCGAGCTGCACGCCGGTCACGAGCAGGACGGTCTCCACGTCCTCGTTCTGTTCATAGTCCCCCTGCAGCTGGCAGTACTGGGAGAAGGGCACGGCGAGGCTCAGCGTGCGCAGCTCGTTCTGCTCGTCGAGATAGGTCAGCTGCAAATTGGCCGTGCCCTTCATCACGGCCTTGCTGCCGACCAGATTCTGCTCCGTCACGACCGGCTGCAGCATGCAGTCGGCCAGCCGGACGATCTTCGCCCGCCCTTCCGGCACGTTCAGCTCCTCGCTGACCTGGAAGGCGCGCTCGGCCGTCTCGACCGGGACGGCGTTGGAATAGGTCTGCGTCTTCTGCTGCAGGCAGGCGGGCGCGTCGGTCAGCACGCGCATCTCCTCCGTCCACGGCTCATATCCGTCCGCCTGGACCAGCACGCTGATGCGCAGCAGGACCTTGCGGGAGTTGATGAGTCGGCTGTCGGCGCTGCGGACAGAGCAGCGGACGACGGACTGCGTCAGCTCCTGCAGGTCGCTGCTTTCCAGCTTCAGGGTGAACGGGACGTCGGTGGTGAGCAGCTGCAGTCCGCCCGCCTCGTCGGCATAGAGGCAGGAGGCGCGCAGGTTGCCCGTCACGAGCAGACTTCCGGTGCGGCTGGTCTTGCTCTGCAGCTCCGGTTCGGCGTAGCAGATGAGCGTGCGGGCGGCGTCTGGCATGGCGTCGGGTATGATGAGCTCCTGCGTCTGCTCCTGCGCGAGGGACAGATGCGCCGTGCGCTTCAGGCAGGAACGCTGTTTTTGTTCGAATGCAAGCTCCATAGTCTCAACTCCTTGTATGTTCTGGGATATCTATACGCGGAGCCGGACAAGGATATGTTCATTTCAGCAGCAAAAGTCCGAGCACGATCAGAATGATCGCCGCCAGCACCCGCAGGAACCACCCGCACAGCGCAAACGACACCAGCAGCCCGATCCCCGCCCCCAGCAGCACCAGCCCCAGCTGCTCCGTCTTCACACACATATCGATCCCCCTCTGCGTCAGCATACGCAGAAGTGCCCGGGGAGGTGCTGTTTTCATCGGAAGAACGGGTGGAGCAGAGCCCCGCCCCTACAACGCGTAACACAAACCATCCCGCAAAAAGGTGCAGACCGACAAATCCGGTCTGCACCTTCTATTGATGGCAACTATTCCAAAGCAACTGCTCACAAATCTGGGGCCAACGTATCAGGCGGCGCGTAGTACGATGCCCGTAGAGTGACTCTCGTGTGGAACGCCAGACGAAAACATTGGTTCTTACCTAAAATCAGAGGCAGGAAGCACCCAACCGTAACCAAGCGCCCCTTTT
>DHKK01000054.1:8748-9658 GCA_002404795.1 Clostridiales bacterium UBA4696 | reverse complement strand
AAGCGAGGCGGAGAGGTTACACCCTCGCAAGAAGGTAACACACATCAAAATTTTCACCGCACCTTCTATTGATGGCAGTCGTTCTAAGGCAACCAGTTACAAATCTGATACCACCGTATCAGGCGGCGCGTACCAAGACATACGTAAGGTGACTCTCGAGTGGAACGACATCTGAAACATTGGTGCTTACCTGAATTCAGATGCAGCATGCAGCCCGCGTCCCCAAGCACTCTTTTCTTCCATATCTTTTCTCTTGCGAGAGAAAAGATATGGCCGCCGGAGGCAACCGGCAGTTGCAAACCTGCAATAACCTCTCAGTCTCGGCTGCGCCGAGCCAGCTCCCCTGGAAGGGGAGCCGTTCAGCCCTTACTCCGGCATTTTCAGCCCGTGCATCACCCCGTTTTTCGCGCTCGAAGCGATATCCGCGCCGACGATCTGCCCGTCCTTGACCAGCAGGGTCGCGTAGTACGTGCCGCTGCTGTCCGGATAGTTCGTGATCTGGTAGACGTAGCGCGTCAGCTCCTGCCCGCTGTACTGCAGCAGGTCGTACCCCTGCGAGACCTGCAGCTCATTGTAGCGCAGGAAGACCTCGCCGGGCTCCTCCGGTACGCGGACCTGCTGGGTCTGCACAGGCTCGGCGCTGACCTCCCAGCCGTATTCCGCCAGAAAAGCGATGCGCGCCTCATTCGTACCGCCCTTCGCGTCCGTGCTCTGCGGCTGCTTTCCGCCATGCTTCGCGCCGCCGAGACACAGCGCCAATACCACCGCCGCCGCCAGAAGCAGCAGCACCACGAGCAAAATCCTCCGCTTGGGGACCTTCGCAGTCATGATCACCATGGTACGATTCCTCCGATCTTCTTTTTTAGGGCAACCCCGCACAATTGCGCCTGCGCGCTTCGGCGGATCTTTT
>DHKK01000054.1:6320-8644 GCA_002404795.1 Clostridiales bacterium UBA4696 | reverse complement strand
GAATTGTGCGGTGTTGCCTTAGAGATGGTACAACCTATGCAGATCAAATTTGTTTATGACAGGAGCCGATCCGATGCAGAGACTCGACAGAATGTTAAGTGAAGCCGGCGTCGCCAGCCGGAAGGAGCTGCGCGCGATGATCCGCGCCGGACGTGTGACGGTCGACGGCGCAGCCGTGACCGACGAGAGCCGGAAATTTGACGAGACCGCCGTCCGCGTCACCGTCGACGGTGAGCCCGTGCGTCTGCGCGGGCCGGTCCTCATCCTGCTCCATAAGCCCGCGGGCTATCTCACCGCCGCGGACGACCCGAAGGCGAAGACCGTCATGGACCTTGTCCCGGAGGCATACCGGAAGCTCGGCGTCATGCCGGCCGGCAGGCTCGACAAGGATACCGAGGGCCTGCTCCTGCTGACGAACGACGGCGACCTTGCCCACCGCATCCTCTCGCCCCGCCACGGCGTCTGGAAGCGCTACTATGCCGAGCATGCGGGCACAGCCGGTCCCGCGGACGTCCGCGCCTTCGAAGAAGGCCTCGTCCTCGCTGACGGCCTGCACTGTCTGCCCGCAAAGCTCACGCCGCTCGGCCCCGGCCGCTCCGTCGTCGAGGTACAGGAGGGGAAATACCACCAGGTGCGGCGGATGCTCGCCAGCCGCGGTCTGCCGGTCACGTATCTGCGCCGCGAGGCCGAGGGCAAACTGACCCTCGGTGATCTGCCGCTCGGGCAGACAAAAGAACTGAATATTGTGGAAGCGGAGCGGCTGCTTCTGAATATCTTGTGATTTTGACGGAAGAAAAAACTTGCATAATTTGAGAGTGTAGGCCCCTGAATTTGGGGCAAATGACGAAAAACTATGAAAATGCCACAAAAAAAGATGGCCGTTTTCAAATAAAATGTCAAAAAGACCTTGCGCTCTTGCCGAAAACGTAGTATTATGTCAATGGTTGTTTGTGTAAAAAGCAAGGGCGGGCCGCAGGCATGTGGCGCGGCGCTGCCTGAAAATTAGGGAGGGCGTACCATGTCCAGTCGCGTTTTTCAGAGTGTGATCGTCCAGATGAAGGAGGCCACCGACCGCGTCATCGGCGTCATTGACGCTGACAGCAACGTGATCTCCTGCAGCGACACCTCGCTGATCGGCGAAAAATGGCCCGAGGCAGTCATCAGGCTCAACAGCGCCCCGGACTCCATCGTTGTCGTCGACAAAAAGACCTTCAAGCCGCTCGTTTCCTGGAGCGCCTACTTTGACTATGCCGTGTTCGCCGAGGGCGACGATGAGACCGCCAGAAGCCTCTGCGTCATGGCCTACGTCGCGCTCAACGGTGCGAAGACCTACTACGAGGAAAAGCACGACAAGGGCACCTTCGTCAAGAACATCATCACCGACAATATCCTCCCCGGCGACATCTATATCCGTGCCAAGGAGCTGCATTTCGTCACCGACGCGCCCCGCGCCGTCTTTCTCGTCCGGCAGGTCGGCCGGGCCGACGTGGCCTCCGTCGACGTGCTGTCCGGCATGTTCCCCGACAAGCAGCAGGACTTTGTCCTCTCCATCAACGAAACGGACATCGCCGTCGTCAAGCAGCTCGCCCCCGGCACGGAGAAGGCAGAGCTTCTGCAGACGGCCCAGACCATCGAGCAGACGCTCCGGTCCGAGCTGTTCGTCAAGACCGTGATCGGCATCTCCACCGTCGCCGGTCACCTGCGCGAGCTGGCCGACGCCTATAAAGAGGCGCAGGTCGCCATCGAGGTCGGCAAGGTCTTCGAGACGGAAAAGACGATCATCAACTATGAAAACCTCGGCATCGGCCGCCTCATCTACCAGCTGCCGACGACACTCTGTGAGATCTTCCTGTCCGAGGTGTTCAAGAAGAATTCCATCGATACGCTCGATCAGGAGACGCTGTTCACCATCAACAAGTTCTTTGAGAACAACCTGAACGTCTCTGAGACCTCCCGCAAGCTCTTCGTCCACAGAAATACGCTGGTGTACCGTCTTGAGAAGATCAAGAAGCTCACCGGCCTTGACCTGCGCGAATTTGACGACGCGATCATCTTCAAGGTCGCGCTCATGGTCAAGAAGTACCTTGTTTCGCGCGAGAACCGGCTCATTTGAGTCCGGGCGCAAGCCTTGAAAATCGGAGATAAACAATGATCGAATTACAGGATGTGCATAAAACCTACGATACCGGCACCAAGGCGCTCAACGGCATCTCCATGAAGATCGACGATGGGGAATTTGTCTTCCTGGTCGGCCCGTCCGGCTCCGGCAAATCCACCATCATCAAGATCCTCACGGCCGAGCTCCGCCCGACCTCCGGCAGCGC
>DHKK01000054.1:0-6238 GCA_002404795.1 Clostridiales bacterium UBA4696 | reverse complement strand
ACGCTCGGCGTCATCTTTCAGGATTTCCGCCTCATCAGCGACAAGTCCGTCTATGAGAACGTCGCGTTCGCCATGCGCGTCATCGGCGCGCCGGAGAAGGAGATCCAGAAGCGGGTACCGTACGTGCTCGAGCTCGTCGGGCTCGAGACCAAGGGCCGGCGTCTGCCCAACGAGCTGTCCGGCGGCGAGCAGCAGCGTGTCGCCATCGCAAGAGCCCTTGTCAATAACCCCAGCGTCATCATTGCCGACGAGCCGACGGGCAACCTTGACCCGGCGCGCTCGCTCGAGATCATGATGCTGCTGGAGCAGATCAATGCCCTCGGCACCACGGTCCTGGTCGTCACGCACGAGCGCGAGCTTGTCAACCGCTTCACGAAGCGTGTCGTCGCCATCAGCGAGGGCAGAATCATCAGCGACGGAATGGACGGGTACTATCTCAATGAAGAAGAATAACATCGGTTACTTACTGCGCGAAGGCTTCCGCGGCGTGTTCCTGCACGGCTTCATGTCCTTCGCGGCCATCTGCGTCACGGTGGCGTGCCTCATCATCATGGGCTCGTTCTGCCTCATTCTCTACAATACCAGCGCCATGGTCAAGGAACTCGAGAGTGAGAACGAGATGCTCGTCTACATCGACGAGAACTATTCCGAGGCCAGGGCCAAGTCCGTCGGCTCGCAGATCAACCTCATCACCAATGTCCGCTCCGCGACCTTCGTCTCGCGCGATCAGGCGCTCGACGACTTTGTCGAGACCCTGAACGATCCGGACGCGTTCGCGGGCCTGGATCCCGACACGCTGCGCGACCGATACGTCGTCACCGTCGAGGACAACTCGCTTCTGCAGCAGACCTACGACAAGCTCACGCAGATCGAGGGCGTCGCCGAGGTCGTCGCCCATTTTGAGATCGCCCAGGGCTTCCAGACGGTGCAGAACGTGCTGAACATCGCCTCGCTCGTCATCGTGACGGTCCTGTTCGTCGTGTCGCTTTTCATCATCTCCAATACGGTCAAGCTCGCCATGTACTCCCGCAGCGAAGAGATCGCCATCATGAAGATGGTCGGCGCGACGAACGCCTTTATCCGACTGCCTTTTGTCGTCGAAGGCTTTATCATTGGTATCATCGCGGCGGCAGCGGCCTTCTTCCTCGAATGGGGCCTGTATGACTTCGTCCTGACGAAGATCCAGCAGCTCGATACGCTAAAGCTGTTCGTCCTCACGCCCTTTACGGACGTCATCGAGATCGTGGCCATCGCCTACGCGCTCACCGGCTTCCTCGTCGGTGTGTTCGGCAGCTTACTTTCCATCCGCAAGTTCCTGAAGGTGTAAACCGGGAGGTATCCGCACTTATGAAACCCAAAAACAGCGGCTCCGGCCGCCGGATCGTCTGCCTGGTGCTGGTCGCCGTGATGCTCCTGGGCCTCATTTCGAGCGCCCTCATCATCATGGTCAACGCCGCTTCGAGCGCCGAGATCAAAAAAGAGCTCAACAGCCTTCGCAGCCAGCAGACAGAGCTGAAAAAAGAAAGCGAAGCCCTGCAGGCAAAGATCAAGGAAAACCAGTCCAAGACCCAGACGCTCGTCGAAAAGAAATCCGATATCGACCAGCAGATCAGCATGACGCAGGCTTCCATCGACAATCTCAACGAGCAGGTCCAGCAGTACAGCCTGCTCATCGCCAACAAGCAGGCAGACCTCGAAGCCGCACAGGCTGAGGAACAGCGCCTGAACGAGCAGTACAAGACCCGCATCCGCTCCATGGAGGAGACGGGCACCATCTCCTACTGGGCCATCCTCTTCGGCGCCAACAGCTTCTCCGACCTGCTCGACAAGATCGACGTCATCCAGGAGATCGCCAAGGCCGATCAGCTGATGATGGATAAAATGAAGGCCGTCTCCGAGCAGATCGCGGCGGAGCGCACCGAGCTCGAACAGCAGATGGCGGAGCTCGACGCGACGCGCCAGGAGCTCGACCAGCAGGAGCAGGACCTCGAGGCCCAGCGCGCGGAGCAGGATACGCTTCTGACCGAGATGCTGGCGGCGTATGAAGAAATGAACGCCGACTACATGCAGAACATGGCGGATGAGGCCGCGCTCTCCGAGGAGATCGCCAAGTCCGAGTCTGCCTACTATGCGGCCCTGTCCAAGGAAGAGGCCGAGCGCATCGCTGCGATGAACCGCCAGAATAACAACAAAGGCTCCAGCAGCAATTCCTCCGGCGCGACCAATACCGGCGGCTGGCTGTATCCGCTGCCGTATCAGTGCCAGGTCACCGATTCCTACGGCTACCGCATCCACCCGCTGACCGGCAAATACAGCTGGCATAACGGCGTGGACTTTGCTGCAAATGCCGGTACGGCCATCCTCGCCGCGAAGTCCGGCACGGTCACGACCGCGGCCTATTCCAGCGCTTGGGGCTATTACGTCGTCATCAACCACGGCGACGGCTATTCCAGCCTCTATGCGCACCAGCCGTCCCTGTCCGTGTCCGTCGGCGATTACGTCACGCAGGGCCAGACCATCGGCTACGTCGGCTCCACCGGCTATTCCACCGGCCCCCACCTGCACTTCACCATCTACTACAACGGCTCTGATGTCAACCCCTTCAACTACATCGGCTGACCCAATCCAAACTCCTCTCCCACAGCCTGAATCCAGGCTGTGGGAAAGCTTTTATCTGCTATAATCTCCCGGCGAATCCGTACAACGCCGCAAATATCACCCGCAAGCCGTTTTTCCGCAAATATTCTAATGCAGCTAGCTGCAAATTTGATACTCCCGTATCAGGCGGCGCGCACTAAGACGTAAGTAAAGTGCGTATCGAGTGGAACGACGCCTGAAACATGGAGACATGCTTGAATTCAGAGGCAGGACGCACCAAACGCATCCCCACGCACTCTTTTCTCCCCCATCTTTTCTCTTGCGAGAGAAAAGATGGGGCCGCCGGAGGCAAAAAAAGAAACATCCCATTCCAGAAAGGCTGGTATCCATCGTGAAAAAATGGCAGAAGATCCTTCTCCTCGTGCTCGCTTTCGCCGTCGCCATCCTCGGCTCGTCCATCGTGACGATGCAGCTGCTCTCCCGCGGCCGCACCCCCGCGGAGGACAAGGCCGCGGAGGTCAGCGCCTACCTTGACCGCTTTTTCATCGACGACTATGACGAGGACGCACTCGCCGACGCGGCGGCTGCCGCCATGGTCGAGGCGACCGGCGACCGCTGGAGCTATTACCTCACCGCCGAGGAAAAAAGCAGCTACGACGAACAGATGCAGAACGCCTACGTCGGCATCGGCGTTACCATCACCCTGCAGGAGCAGGACGGCGGCATGCGCGTCGAGCAGGTGACCGCCGGCGGCCCGGCTGAGGAGGCCGGTATGCAGGTCGGCGATATCATCACTGAGGTCGAGGGCGAGTCCACGCTCGCGCTCGGCATGGCCGACACCCGCGCAAAGGTCAGAGGGGAGGAGGGGACCTCCGTGGCTCTGACCATCCTTCGCGGCGGCGAGCGCCTGAACCTGACCGTCGAGCGCCGCAGCATCGAGACTGCTGTGGCCACCTATGAAATGCTGGACGATCAGATCGGATACGTGAAGATCGCCAACTTCGATACCCGCTGCTTTGACGAGACCTCCGCCGCCATCGACGCTTTGCTCTCCGACGGCGCGCAGGCCCTGATCTTCGACGTGCGCAACAACGGCGGCGGCTATAAAGACGAGCTCGTCAAGGTCCTTGACAAGCTCCTGCCGGAGGGGATCCTGTTCCAGAGCGAGGATTATAACGGGACGAAGCAGACCGACCGCTCCGACGCGGCCTGCATCGAGCTGCCCATGGCCGTCCTCGTCAATCAGGACAGCTACTCCGCCGCGGAGTTCTTCGCCGCTGCCCTGCAGGAATACGATTGGGCCACCGTCGTCGGCACGAAGACCTGCGGCAAGGGCAATTTCCAGACCGCCTTCACGCTCTCCGACGGCTCCATGCTCAATCTCTCCATCGGCAAGTACTTCACCCCGAACGGCCGCAGCCTGACCGATATCGGCGTCACGCCGGATGAGCTTGTCGAGCTTTCCGACGAGGATGCGGCGAAATTGCTCTACGGTCAGCTGGCACACGCGGATGACGCACAATTACAGGCCGCGATCCGCGCCATCCGCCAGAAAATCTCTTGACATCCATATCTTTGACCGATATAATGTCTGCTGAATCCCTGTAACTACCGGGCGTTTCCAGCCCGACCGAATATGGAAGGAACGATCAATCATGGCAAAAGAATTCAAGATCAGTGCGCTCCGCCTCAAAGAGCTGGAGCAGGAACTTTTTTATCTGAAGACGACGCGTGAGAAGGAAGTAGCCGAGCAGATCAAGGAGGCGCGCTCCTTCGGCGACCTCTCCGAAAACAGCGAATACGACGAGGCCAAGAACGAGCAGGCCAAGCTCTACGGCCGCATCGCCGAGGTCGAAAACATCCTCGCCCACGCCGTCATCATCGACGAGACCGAGGACTCCGAAGGCAAGATCAGCCTTGGCTGCACCATCAAGGTCGAGGATATGGAGACCGGCGACGAGGAGCTCTACGCCATCGTCGGCTCGCAGGAGGCCAACCCCATGGAGTGCCGCATCTCCGACGATTCTCCGTTCGGCAAGGCGCTGCTCGGCCACAAGGTCGGCGATATTGTCGAAGTCGAAGCGCCCATCGGCGTGCTCAAGTACAAGATCCTGACGATCGAAAAGTAATGGATCACAGAAACAGATAAGAGGGACGATATGGAACAGGAAAACAGGAATCAGCAGAACGCGGCTCCGCAGGTCAGCCTCGGCGACCAGATCAAGGTCCGCCGCGAAAAGCTCGCGCAGCTGCAGGCCGAGGGGATGGATCCGTTTACCATCACCCGCTTCGTCAGCACCACGACCGCACAGGAGATCAAGGACCATTTTGACGAGATGGAGGGCAAACCCGTCTCTATCGCGGGCCGTCTCATGTCCAAGCGCGGCATGGGCAAGGTCTCCTTCTGCGATCTGCAGGACAAGACCGGCCGCATCCAGCTCTACGCCCGCAAGGACGAGATGGACGAGACGGAGTATAATCGCTTCAAGAAGTACGACATCGGCGATATCGTCGGCGTCGAGGGCGAGATCTTCCGCACCCAGCGCGGCGAAATGTCCGTGCGCGCGAAGACGATCACGCTCCTGTCCAAATCCCTGCTGCCGCTGCCCGAGAAATTCCACGGCCTGACCGATAAGGAGACCCGCTACCGCCAGCGTTATGTCGACCTGATCGTGAACCCCGAGGTCAAGCGCAACTTCCAGATCCGCTCGCAGTTCATCAAATTCCTGCGGAACTTCCTGGACGATATGGGCTATATCGAGGTCGAGACGCCCGTCCTCAACACCATCGCAGGCGGCGCGGCCGCAAGACCCTTTATCACCCACCACAATACGCTCGATATCGACATGTATATGCGCATCGCGACGGAGCTGCCCCTCAAGCGCCTGATCGTCGGCGGCATGGACCGCGTGTATGAGGTCGGCCGTATCTTCCGCAACGAGGGTATGGACCCCAAGCACAACCCCGAGTTCACCACCGTCGAGCTCTACCAGGCCTACGCCGATTTCCACGACATGATGGACATCGCCGAGGGCGTTCTTTCCGGCGCAGCCCAGCAGATCCTCGGCAGCTATGACGTGACGTGGATGGGCGAGCAGATCTCCCTCGCGCCCGGCTGGCGCCGTCTCACCATGGTCGATGCCGTCAGGGAATACGCGGGCGTGGACTTTGGCGCGATCACCGACGACGCAGAAGCTGTCGCAGCTGCGAAGAATATCGGCGTCGAGCTTGCCGACGCCGCCGAAAAGACGTGGGGCAACGCGCTCTACGCCTGCTTCGACCAGAAGGTCGAGGAGCAGCTCGTCCAGCCGACGTTCATCACCATGTACCCGGTCGAGGTCAGCCCGCTGACCAAGCGCAGCCCCAAGGACCCGCGCCTGACCGAGCGCTTCGAGCTGTTCATCTGCCGCTGCGAGCTTGCCAACGCCTACTCCGAGCTGAACGACCCCATCGACCAGCGCGAACGTTTTGTCAAGCAGGCCGAGCAGCGTGAACGCGGCGACGACGAGACGGAAATGCTCGACGAGGATTTCCTCACTGCCCTCGAATACGGCATGCCCCCCACGGGCGGCATGGGCATGGGCATCGACCGCGCGGTCATGCTCTTCACCGGCGCAGACACCATCCGCGACGTCATCCT
>DHKK01000117.1:2306-12553 GCA_002404795.1 Clostridiales bacterium UBA4696 | reverse complement strand
CGAAGCGAGGCGGAGAGGTTCCGGAGCCTTTTCTCACTCCGCCAGCGCCTGCAGGCAGGGGAGGAGGTCCTGTTCGGAGCGGGCGATGAGGGTGGGGGAGGCGGTGGGGGCTTCGCCGGTGCGGTTGAGCCAGATGGTCTGCCAGCCGCAGGCGGAGGCCCCGGCGATGTCCTGCGAGCACGAATCGCCGACGAAGACGCACGGCCCGCCGCCCGCGGCCGTCTGCGCCAGACGGAAGATCTCCGGCGCGGGCTTCATGACGCCGCAGGCGTCGGAGATGAACACGAGCCCCGGGTCGGCCCAGCGGTCCAGACCGAGGCTGCGGAGCTTGCCCTGCTGCGGGCCGACGCTGCCGTTGGTGATGATGCCGACGGCGCGGTACGCCGCCCGGCAGTAGTCCAGCGCCGCGCGGACGGCGGCGGACAGCGTGATCCGCTGCTGCTGCGCGGCATAGACGGCCTGCAGCTGCAGCGCCTGCGCCGCCGTGATGCGGATGCCGACGTCGAGCAGACCGATCTGGTGGCGGTAGATGTGCATGGCGTCCATGCTGATCTTGCCGGTGTGCGCGGCGGTGAAGACCTCGTAGCCGCGGTGCATGACGGTCTGGTAGGCCTGTGCGGCCTTATCCGCATACCGCCCGCCGAAAAACTGGCGGAAGGCGGCCAGATACGGGCCGGAGCGGTCATACAGGGTATCGTCGAGGTCAAAAAAGACGGTTTTTTCTTTCATGGGTGCTCTCTTTTCGTTTTTTCTTTAGTATAGCGGGGAGCGGGGCGGAGCGTCAAGTGCGGTTTTGGTTGACGCGGCGCGGCGGATGGACTATACTGAAGCATAACAGCACGGCCCGCGGGCCGGAAGGAACAGGAGCGTCAACAATGGAAAGCTATCAGGAGATCGAACTGCAGGAATGCCCCATCTGCGGGGGCACGGGACTGATGGAGGAGGAAAACGGCTGGTGCTTTTACGTGGCCTGCCTCGACTGCGGCTCGCACACGGCGGAGATCCGCTATGAGCGCCCGGCCGAGCGGCTGGACGCCGCGCAGCGCGCGGCCCATCTGTGGAACATCGGCAAGGTCCTGACCGATACCCCCAACGACTGAAAAACCGGCACAAAACAGCCCCGGCAGAGCATCCGAAAACGGATGTCCTGCCGGGGCTGTTTTTCGACTGCCTTTCCGGGGAAGAGATGGTATGATCAGGGTGAAAAGAAAAATTGGAAATATATATATATATATATTCTGGAATTTGTGCTATACTGAACAGGGAATGTATCCCAACAGGGACAGAAGCCCGCAAAATCAATTTGATACAAAAACAGGAGGAACCGAACATGAAACGCAAATTCCGTACACTCATCAGCTGCTTGCTGATCGCCAGCCTGTGCATCGGGCTGCTCAGCGCCACCGCCCTCGCCGCCGAACCGGCAGGCACTGTGGAAGACCCAACCGTGACCGAGACCACGAATACCGAGCCCTCCGCCTCCACTCCTACCGGGCCGACAGGCACCGTGGAAGACCCAACCGTGACCGAGACCGTCACCACCGATACCAAACAAGACACCCCCGCCCCCGGCCAGACTACGACGACCACGACGACGGAGAAGACGTGGGAGGGCCGCGACGGCACAGAGGAAAACGGAACGACCGTCACGGGCGCAGAAACGACAACGGAAACGACGGTCACCGGCCCGGACGGCTCCCGGGATACGACCGGGACACAGACCGGCAGCGAGCTGACGACGGAAACAAAAACGACAACGGAGACGAAAAAAGATCAGCCCTCCGATAAAAAGACCACCGAGACGATCACCCGGACGGATATCGAAGAAGGCAAAGAGAACCCGGCAGGGACCGAGACCGTGAAGTCCGAGGAAACAGCGCGGACCGAAACCCCGACCGGGGTTACGCCTGACTACACCGGCGCGAAAGCAGAGCTGAAGCCCGGCGAGAAAAAGGATCAGGAATTCTCCGGCACGGCGGATCCAAAGGATGCGCTGGAAGCACTCGGGGGCGATAGAGATATGACCTTCGATAAGAACGGAAAGAATACAACAACGACACGGGAAACGATAGACGGCAAGGATGTGGTGGAGATCACGACCGTCTATGAAGAAGTCAAGGACAAAGACGGCAATGTGACCTCCTACACCAAGACCGTCACGACCCGGGAACTGAAGCCGGACTCGACGATCATAAAAGAAAACGACCCCACCGACGTGGAAGGAGCAGAAAAACCGACAGGCGAACGGGAGCCGGACGGCAACGCGACGACGACCACATCCGCCGTCGTGACGCCGCCGCAGAGGCCGGACCCGGCCGCGCCGGTAACGGATGAGAGCGGCGTGACCACGGAAACGACGGTGGAGGAGATCTGGGAAGTTGTTGAGAACTCCGGCAGTACGGAGCCGCAGGTCGTGGGCTACCGCGTGACGACGACGCGGAAGGGCGCGGACGGCCAGCTGCTTTCCAGCAAGAGCGACAGCGTCTACGGCACGATCACCATCACGAAGACCGTGACCCAGCCCATGCAGCAGGATACGACCGATAGTGTACAGACCGTCTCGGAGACTGTCACGCGGGTCTACAAGCAGACCGTGCATACCGAGACCGCAACCGTGACGGTCACAAACGGAAAGCTTCACGCGGAAATGGGGAATGTCGAGAACCACGGGGAAACGAATATGAGTTCCCTGCGGCCGGATGTCCTTAAACCCAACAACGGACAGTTTGACGAAAATGATCTGTATGGTCGGCCGAATAAAACTGAAGGGACCAGCGACAGTAACCTTCCTTATCAGTGGAAGGGCGAATACGGGCTGGAAAGCCGCTATCGCGTCAACGATACCAATCATACAGAAGAGAATCCAAGTACATGGCAGGCGCATCAGTTTGTTTTGGTAGACAAAGATGGAAATAGATATTACACATACTGCGCGGATTTCCAGACAGATGCAAAGGAAGGCTGGAAATACGCGATGGAAAATGTGGAAGATGCCAGTTATTACAATGATGAGGCTGCGAAGCATATCCGCGCGATCGCTTATGAGGGTTATTGGGGGACGGACCAAGGTATTGGGAGTTTGCAGAACCTGAAGAAGATTTTGCGTGAAAAGCTGAACAAAAAAGAAGATGTAGGTGGCCTGACAGCTGATGAAATCGATGCACTGACCGATGGGCAGGCGCTGACAGCAACACAGGCGGCGATTTGGAAATACGGCAACTGTGACCCGAATAATCGTGTCGACGATGATGCAATCAGTGTTATAAAGTATCTGGGCGGTAATGACAATAATAGTTTTGCGCTTGCTTCGGAATCAGCCAAGAGCACAATTCAAAAGCTGTACAACTACCTGATCGCACAGACGAGAGACGCAACGCCGCGCACGACACTGCTGGATGAAAAGACGATCCAGGGCGCAAAGGCCAAGGTGACCGGAAAAGACGAGGATGGAAAGTACGATGTGTCGCTGGATTTTGTGCTTGCAGTGACACCGGATACAAGAAATGAAAATCTCGTGGTCAATGTTTATCAGGACGGCGAGGTGGTTGGAACGAAAAAGCTGTCTGAGCTGAATTGGGCATCTGAAAATGGAACTTATACGATCGATGGACTGAAGCTTTCCAACAACGCGAGCGTTGAGCTGCGGCTGGAGGGAACGCACGAGCTGGAGACGGGCGTCTATCTGTATTCGTCGGAGGTACGTTCGGAGAACGGCGAGGAGAAGACGGCGCAGACGTTTGTCGGCATTGCGTCCGGGAAGCAGACGGTCGATCTGCGGGTGCTGGTCAATCTCAAGATCACGGACCCGGTCGCAAAGATCATCCGCTCCGGGTCGGAGCAGGAGCAGCTGGTCACGACCACGCAGGACCGGACCTGCACCGAGACAAAAACGCTGACCCGCTACTCCAACGACGTTCAGATCACGACGACGCAGATCGACCGCAGCGGCCGGAGCTGGGAAAACCACTGGCAGTCGCATTGGGAACCTACGCCCGGCGGCGACCAGCCGCCCGAGGAACCGGAGGAACCGGAGGAACCGGAAACGCCGGAGACTCCCGTCACCCCGGCCGTCCCCGGCTATGACGTGCCGAAGACCGGCGACGCGAGTGGGCTGTATGCCATCCTCGCCCTCCTCAGCGCCCTCGGCCTCGCTTTCGTGACCCTCACGGGCAGAAAGCGCCGCACGGCGTAAGCTCCAGGCGGCTCTGCCAACGGCAGAGCCGCTTTTGCCGCTGCGGCGGGGAACAATCCCTCAGTCAGCTTCGCTGACAGCGCCCTTTATACAAGGGAGCCTTGGGCAGTGCGCATTCCAAAGCCTCCCCTTCCAGGGGAGGTGGCTCGGCGAAGCCGAGACGGAGAGGTCGCAGCAAATTTGTGACGACCTCTCAGTCTGCTTCGCAGACAGCTCCCCTGAAAGGGGAGCCTTTCGCCCGCTGCGGCGGGGAACAATCCCTCAGTCGCCTTCGGCGCCAGCTCCCCTTCCAGGGGAGCCTTTGGTGCGCTTCCGACAAGAAAGGGCTGGAAGCGGAGGGCGGAATGTGATAGAATGGAAAAAACAAATGAAGAAAAGGGAGGAAACTGCTTATGAAGCGCTGGGTGCGGATCGTGCTGATCGTGGTGCTGGCGGCGGGGCTGGGCGTCGGGCTGTTCGGCGTGCTCCGGCGGCAGACGGAGGATCGGAGGGGCGCGGAGAGCTATGCCGAGGCCGCGGCCATCGCCGGGGCGGAGCTGCCCACGGCTGAGGCCGCCGCGCAGACGCCCGCGGAAGAGTCGGAGACGGAGACGCAGGACCCGTATCTGCAGATGTTCGCGCGGATGGACGTGGAGGCCCTGCGGGAGGTCAACCCGGAGGTGCTCGGCTGGCTGTGGCTGCCGAACACGCAGATCTCCTACCCCCTCCTGCAGGGGACCGACAACGAATACTACCTCCACAACACCTGGAAAAACGAGCCGAACGAGCTGGGCGCGATCTTCCTGGACTATCGCTCCGCGCCGGACTTTTCGGATTTCAACACGCTGATCTACGGCCACCGGATGCAGAGCGACGCCATGTTCGCCACGCTCCGCTTCTACGCCGAGCAGGCGCACTGGGAGTCCGCGCCGCTGGTCTACGTGCGCGCGGGCGATACGGTCTACACCTTCACGATCTTCGCCGCCTATGAGGCCCCGGTCACGCAGCCGCTCTATCTGCCCGCGCTGACCGACGCGGCGCAGATCGAAGCCGTCCTGCAGTACGCGCAGGAAGCTTCCGTGCTCGATACCGGGCTTACGCCGGGCGCGGAGGACCATATCCTCACCCTCGTCACCTGCACCGGGCACGGCCACGCCTCGCGCTGGATCGTGCAGGCGGTGCGCACGGCTGTCACGCCGCTGGACGCATGACGGCTGTGACGATCTATGCCGCGCCGCTGCCGGAGGGGCCGGAGGCCTCGCACCGGCTGCTGCGCCGGGCCGCGGCGCTGGCCGCGCCGCAGCTGACGGACTGCACGCTCGCCCGGCAGGGGCAGGGAAAGCCCTGGTTCCCCGCCGCGCCGGAGCTGCACTTCAGCATCTCGCACAGCGGCGGGCGCTGGGTCTGCGCGTTCGCGGACGCGCCGGTCGGGCTCGACCTGCAGGTGCACCGGCCCTGCCGGAGGGTGGCGCTCGCGCGGCGGTTTTTCGCGCCGGAGGAGGCCGAATGGCTGAAAGATCGCGGCGAAGCGGCGTTTTTTGACCTCTGGTGCGCGAAGGAGAGCTGGCTCAAATACACCGGCCGCGGCCTTTCTGCCCTGCCGGAGGCGATCGTCCTTGCGCCGGACGGCCGGTTTCCCGCCCGCCCGGACGCGCAGCTGCAGCTGCTGCCGGTCTTCGAGGGGTATTCGCTGTGCGCGTGCACGCGGGAGCCTGCGCAGGTCATGTTGAGAGACTTATAAAAGCCTTCCCTGCGGAAGGCTTTTCCTCTGCATGAAAATCGAACAAATATTCGAAAAATCCTTGACCGGAGGCCGCTGCCGGTGGTATGATAGCCGCAGAAAGGGGGCGGCGCGGATGCCGGACAGGACCTATCTTGCCATCGATCTCAAATCCTTCTATGCGTCGGTGGAATGCGCGGCGCGGGGGCTCGACCCGCTGAAGACGAATCTCGTCGTGGCCGACGAGGAGCGGACGGAGAAGACGATCTGCCTGGCGGTCTCGCCGCCCTTGAAGGCGTATGGGATCGGGGGCCGGGCGCGGCTGTTTGAGGTGAACGAGCGCGTGCGGCAGGTGAACGCCGAGCGGCGGCAGCGTGCACCCGGCCGGACGCTGACCGGCAGCAGCTGCGATGATGACGCGCTCGCGGCGCAGCCGGAGCTGGCGGTGGACTTCATCATCGCCCGGCCGCGGATGGCGCTGTATATGCAGGTCTCCACGCAGATCTACCGGGTCTACCTCAAATATATCGCGCCGGAGGACATCCACGTTTACTCCATCGACGAGGTCTTCATCGACGTGACGCCCTACCGCAGTCTCTACGGCCCGGACGCGCAGGCGCTGGCCCGGACGATGATCCTCGACGTGCTCCGCACGACCGGCATCACCGCGACCGCCGGGATCGGGACGAACCTGTATCTGGCCAAGATCGCCATGGACATCGTTGCCAAGCACGCGCCGCCGGATGAAAACGGTGTGCGCATCGCCATGCTCGACGAGCGCAGCTACCGGCAGACGCTCTGGAGCCACCGGCCGCTGACCGATTTCTGGCGCGTCGGCCGCGGATACGCCCGGAAGCTCGAGGCGAAGGGCCTTTATACGATGGGTGACATCGCCCGCTGCTCGCTCGGCAGGCCGGACGAATTTTATAACGAAGATCTGCTCTACCGGATGTTCGGCGTGCAGGCGGAGCTGCTGATCGACCACGCGTGGGGCTGGGAGCCGTGCACGATCGCCGATATCAAGGCCTACCGCCCGCAGTCGCACAGTCTCAGCTCCGGGCAGGTGCTGCAGGAGCCGTATGTCTTCGACAAGGCCCGGCTCGTGCTGCTGGAGATGGCCGACGCACTGGCGCTGGATCTGGTGGGAAAGGGGCTCGTGACCGACCAGCTCGTGCTGCGCGTCGGCTACGACCGTGAGAGCCTGACCCGGCCGGAGCTGCGCGGGGCCTATCACGGCCCGGTCACGACCGACCCGTACGGGCGGCCGGTCCCGAAGGCCGCGCACGGCTCGCAGCGGCTGGGCATGCACACGGCCTCGACCCGGCAGCTGCTGCGCGCGGCGGGCGAGCTGTTTGACCGCATCGTGGACCGGCGGCTGCTCGTGCGCCGGATGTGCATCGTCGCGGAGCACGTCCTGCCGGAGCAGGATGCGCAGCCGGAGGAGGAATTCTGCCAGCTGAGCCTCTTTTCCGATGACCCGGAAACGCAGCCCGGGCAGCCGCCGGAGGAGGCCGCCCGCGAGCGCAGCATGCAGCAGACGCTGCTCGCCATCCGCGAAAAATACGGCAAAGACGCCGTCCTGAAGGCCATGAGCCTCCAGGACGGCGCCACCGCCCGCACCCGCTTCCACCAGATCGGCGGGCATCGGGCATAAAAAGGGGACAGGCTCACGCCTGTCCCTTTAGAATTTCGAGGGCCTGTTTGGTGTCACAGTCGAAGAGCTCGGGTTCGGCGGCTTCGACGAGGCGGAGGGCGTCTTCGTGCCGGCGGATGACGGAGGAGCCGCCGCGGTCGCCCGCAAGTGCGCAGAGCTCCGGGAAAAACCGCGCCGGGAACAGGCATGGGTTGCCGCGATGGCCGTTGTGGGCCGCGCTTATGATGCAGTCCGGGTGCAGCCGCCAGTCTTCGACAATGCGCAGGATCGTCTCCTGCCGCAGAAGCGGCTGGTCGGAGACCATGTAGAGGATCCCGGCGCAGTCCGCCATGGCCTCGGTGCCGAGGCGGATGGTGCGGCTGATGCCGTCGTCCGGACGGTCGTTCCGGATGGCGTGAAACCCGGCCTGCTCCGCCTCCTGCAAAAGCGCCGGATACTGGGAGACGACGGTGACGCGGGCAAACGCGTCCGCGGGGATCGCGGCCAGCGCGAGCGAAAACAGGCTTTTCCCGGCGAAGCTCGCCGTCAGCTTGTTGTCCCCGAAGCGGGACGCATTTCCGGCTGCCATGACGAGGCAGCCGATGGGAGCAGCGGTAAGATCAGACATGGCCAGACTCCTTGTGATTTTCTACAAATCAGTATAGGGATTTTTGCCGTTTTCCGCAAGAAGTATGCAAAATTTTCGACAGTCGCGAAAAATCCGTTATTCATGAAGTAGGATAATGAATCCGCTTTCTCTTCGAAAAACGGTATGTTACAATGTGGACAGAAATGATCGGAAAACTGGCAGGATCCGGGGCCAAAGCCCGGGTTTTGCCGATCACCCGGCAAAATGGAGGTACCCGAATGAACATCGTAGGCAGAAGTGAGGTCCGCGTCGACGCCTTCGACAAGGCGACCGGCCGGACAAAATACTATGATGATCTGGCCCCGAAGGATGCGCTGCTCGTCCGGATCAAGCACGCGACCATCGCGCACGGCTTCGTCAAGTCGGTCGATATCAGCAAGGCGGAGAAGATCCCCGGCGTCGTGAAGATCCTGACCTGCTTCGACGTGCCCGACATCCCGTTCCCGACCGCCGGTCACCCGTGGTCGATGGATCCGTCGCACCAGGACATCGCCGACCGGCACCTGCTCAACCGGCACGTGCGCTACTACGGCGACGACGTCTGCGCCGTCATCGCGGAGGACGAGGTCGCGGCCATGCAGGCTGTGCGCGCCATCGAGGTCGAATATGAGGAGCTGCCGTTCGTGCTCGACGTGCAGAAGGCCATGGAGCCCGGCGCACCCCAGCTGCACGAGAAGTTCCCCAACAACATCCTCAAGCACACGACCGCCGCCGCAGGCAACTACGCGGAAGCCATCAAGGAGCCCGGCCTCATCAAGGTCGAGGGCTGGTATGAGACGCCGACGGTCCAGCACTGCCACATCGAGAACCACGGCTGCTTCTGCTACGAGGAGAACGGCCGTCTGGTCGTGACCAGCTCCACGCAGATCCCGCACATCATCCGCCGCGTCGTCGGCCAGGCGCTCGGCCGCCCGTGGGGCGACATCCGCGTCATCAAGCCGTACATCGGCGGCGGCTTCGGCAACAAGCAGGACGCGCTGTATGAGCCTCTGTGCGCCTGGTGCTGCACGCAGGTGGGCGGCCGCTGCGTCAAGCTCGACTGCTCGCGTGAGGAGACCTTCGTCTCCAACCGTGTCCGCCACGCCATCCGCACGCATATCATCTCGTGGCTGCGCAAGGACGGCACCATCGCCGCCAAGAAGGTCGAATGCTTCTCCAACCAGGGCTCCTATGCCTCCCACGGCCACTCGATCGTGGCAAAGGCGCTGGGTTCTTTTAACCAGCATTATCCCTGCCCCAACTTTGAGGGCGATGCCTATACCGTCTTCACCAACCGGCCCACGGCCGGCGCCATGCGCGGCTACGGCATGCCGCAGGCCTCGTTTGCCGACGAGAGCCACGCGGAGGAATGCGCAAAGGCCGTCGGCATGACGCCGCTGGCCTACCGCTGGCAGAACCTGATGAAGCCCGGCTACGTCGACGGCTTCTCCAAGAATGAACTCTATACCGACTCCTACCGCCAGTGTATGGAGAAGGGCATGCAGGCCATCGGCTATGAGGAAAAGGTCAAGGCCTACGCCGATCAGACCGGCCCCATCCGCCGCGGCATCGGCCTTGCGACCTTCTGGTACAATACCGCCGTCTTCCCCATCTCGCTCGAGACCTCGTCCTGCCGTCTGCAGCTGAACCTCGACGGCACGGTCAACCTGCAGGTCGGCGAGACCGAGATCGGCCAGGGCGCGGACACCGCCTACGCCCAGATGTGCGCGGAGATCCTCGGCCTGTCCGACTATAAGAAGGTCCACGTCCTGTCCTGTCAGGATACCGACGTGACCCCGACGGGCCTCGGCGCTTACGCCTCCCGCCAGACCTTCACCGCGGGCTTCTCCATCCGGCAGACCTCGGAGATGCTCAAGAAAAAGATCCTCGACTACGCCTGTGAGGTCACCCGCCAGGCAACCTATAACATGGACGTCATCGACTCCAACATCGTCCGCATCACCGACGGCCGTGTGCTCATGAGCCTGTCTGAGCTGTCCATGACCGCGCAGTATAACCCCGTCCATTCCGAGCATCTGACCGCGGAATCGACCTATACCATCCGCAACAACGCCTATTCCTTCGGCTGCACGTT
>DHKK01000117.1:1337-2224 GCA_002404795.1 Clostridiales bacterium UBA4696 | reverse complement strand
ATCGTGAACGTCCACGACTGCGGCAAGCTCATCAACCCCGCGCTGGCCGAGGCGCAGGTCCATGGCGGCATGTCGATGGGCATCGGCTACGGCCTGTCCGAGCAGCTGCTGTTCGATGAGAAGACCGGCCGGCCGCTCAACAACAACCTGCTCGACTACAAGCTCTCGACCTTCATGGACCATCCGGATCTGGAAGCCGAGTTTGTGGAAAACTACGAGCCGACGTCCGCCTACGGCACCAAGGCGCTGGGCGAACCGCCCGCATGCTCGCCGGCGCCCGCCATCCGCAACGCCATCTATCAGGCGACCGGCGTCGCCATCGATCAGGCGCCGATCACGCCGCATATCCTCTTCGCGAAATTCACCGAAGCGGGTCTGATCCAGGACTGAGGGAGGTAGCAGAACATGTATGATATGAAAGCGCTCTATGAGGCGCACAGCGTGGAAGAAGCTGTCCGGCTTCGTCTGGAGCATCCGGAAGCGCAGATCATCGCCGGCGGCACCGACGTGCTCGTGCAGATGCGCGAAGGCCGCCGCGCCGGCAAGGAGCTCATCTCCATCCAGAAGGTCGACGAGATCCGCGGCATCTGCATGGACGAGCAGGAGAATATCCGCATCGGCTCGCTCACGACCTTCTCCCACATCACCCATGATCCCATCATCATTGAGAGAATCAATGTGCTGGGCGAAGCCGTCGACATGGTCGGCGGCCCGCAGATCCGCAACGCCGGTACCATCGGCGGCAACACCTGCAACGGTGTGACCTCCGCCGACTCCGCCTCCACGCTCCACGCGTGGGAAGCGATCATCGAGCTTACGGGCGTGAACGGCAAGCGGTATCTGCCCATCAAGGATTTCTACATCAAGGCCGGTACGGTCGATATCAA
>DHKK01000117.1:0-1262 GCA_002404795.1 Clostridiales bacterium UBA4696 | reverse complement strand
AAGGGCTTCTACATCAAATACGGCATGCGCAACGCCATGGAGATCGCCACGACCGGCTGCTCCGTCAACGTCCGCCTGTCGGAGGATCAGAAGACCTTCGACCGCGTCCGCATCGCCTACGGCGTCGCAGGCCCGGTGCCCATGCGCGCGCCGAGCGCTGAGGCCGTGGTGAACGGCCAGCCGGTCACGATGGAAAACGTCGAGGCCTTCTCCCGGGCCGTGCTCGAGGACATCAACCCGCGCGACTCCTGGCGTGCCAGCAAGGCGTTCCGGAAGCATATCGCGGTGGAGATGGCCAAGCGGGCCCTCATCGAATCTGTCAAACGCTGCGGAGGTGAGATCTGATGGCACAGTATGCGCTGGTCAAATGCAATATCAACGGCAAGGACGTGGAAAAGATCGTCGACGTCCGCGCAAGTCTGACGGACATGCTCCGCAATGACTTCCGGCTCACGTCCGTCAAAAAGGGCTGCGAGGTCGGCGAGTGCGGCGCATGCACCGCGCTCATCGACGGCGAAGCCATCAACACCTGCCTGTACCTCGCCGTCTGGGCCGAGGGCAAGCATATCATCACGCTCGAGGGTCTCATGAACCCCGACGGCACGATCTCCGATGTCCAGCAGGCATTCATGGACGAAACCGCCATCCAGTGCGGCTTCTGCACGCCCGGCTTTATCCTGACTGCCACCGAGATCGTGAATTCCGGCAAGGAATACACCGACGACGAGCTCCGGAAGCTCCTCTCCGGCCACCTGTGCCGCTGCACGGGCTACCAGAACATCTTCCGCGCCGTCAAAAAAACCATGCTCCGCCGCCTCGGCAAAACCGAAGAAGCGGAGAACGTCCGCTGAACAACACCCCCGGCGCAACCGCGCCGGGGGCATTTTTTCGCCGCTGCGACCCTAGGCTCCCCTCCCAGGGGAGCTGTCGCCGAAGGCGACTGAGAGGTTGTATCAAATTTGCAGCTGCCGACGCCTCCGGCGGCCATATCTTTTCCCATGCGCGGGAAAAGATATGGAAGAAAAGGGCGCTAGGGGACGCGGGGTGCATGCTGCCTTTGATTTTAGGCGGGCTACAATGTTTCGGTCTGGCGTTCCACACGAGACTCACCTTACGGGCATCTTGGTACGCGCCGCCTGATACGGGGGTATCAGATTTGATACTGGTTGCCGTAGAATGCCTGCCATCAATAGAAGATGCGGTGGAGATCCGGATAGATTTCACCTTCTTGCGGGGTAGTTTGTAGGGGCGGGGCTCTGCTC
>DHKK01000038.1:2718-6253 GCA_002404795.1 Clostridiales bacterium UBA4696 | reverse complement strand
ACCAACGAGGGCAAGCTGATCTCCGAGATCATCAGCATGCTTCAGGATGTGGCTGAGAATGTTTCCGATCTGGAAGAGGTCGTGGACTGCATCTCGGACGAGCTCGACTGCATCGAAGAGGATCTCGACAACATCGACGACTATCTGATGGACGACGATGACGACGAGTACGATGACGAGTACGACGAGGATGACGACTACGAAGACATCTCCGACGAAGACGACGACCAGGACGAGTACGACTTCGGCACCGAGACGCTCTATGAGGTCAAATGCCCGACCTGCGGCGAGGTCATCACCATCGACGAGGAAATGCTCGACGAAGGCGCTACCACCTGCCCGAACTGCGGCGAAGAGCTCGAGTTCGACATGGAAGACGAGGAGCCGGAAGACAAGTAAATCCAAACGCAAAGCGCCGCCCGGACGGGCGGCGCTTTTTTCGTGTTTTTATGCAAAAAACCGCTGCATCCCAGGGACGCAGCAGCTGTCAACGGAAAATATTTCACAAAAATGGGGCGGGAGAATTGACATTGCGGACAAAAGCTGATAGAATGTAAGTCCATAATGCCTGTATAGGGCCATGCGCAGCTTTCACCAATATCTATGGTGATTATAGCACCGCGGATGGCCGGATGCAAGCGGAGATGGAAACTTTTAAACAACGCAACCAGGCGTGCCATAAGACAACAACAGAAAGGCTGTGATGAAGTTCCATGGCGATCACAAAGGATGTCATGATGGGCAAGACGCTCCGCAAGAGCTTTGCCAAGCAAGACCAGATTCTGGAGATCCCGAACATGCTCAAGATCCAGAAGGATTCCTACGAATGGTTCCTTCGTGAGGGTCTGCGCGAGGTTTTCCGCGACGTCGATACCATTACCGACTACACCGGCAACCTTGAGCTGAGCTTCCTCGACTACTCCATGAACGAGCCGCCCAAGTACTCCGTGGAGGAGTGCAAGGAGCGCGACGCGACGTATGCCAAGCCCATCAAGGTCCGCGTGCGTCTGCACAACAAGGAGACCGACGAGATCAAGGAGCAGGAGATCTTCATGGGCGATTTCCCGCTCATGACCAACGGCGGCACCTTCGTCATCAACGGCGCCGAGCGCGTCATCGTCTCTCAGATCGTCCGCAGCCCCGGCGTCTACTTCGGCGACGAGGTCGACAAGACCGATCAGCACATCTATTCTGCGACCGTGATCCCGTACCGCGGCGCCTGGCTGGAATACGAGACCGATTATAATAATGTATTCTGGGTCCGTATCGACAAAAACCGCAAGCTGCCCATCACCTGCCTCATCCGCGCCCTGGGCGTCGCCACCGACGGCCAGATCACCGAGATGTTCGGCGAAGACCCGCTCATCAAGGCCACGATGGACAAGGACCCGTGCCGCACGCGCGAGGAATCTCTGCTTGAGATCTACCGCCGCCTGCGTCCGGGCGAGCCGCCCACAGTCGAAAGCTCCGAGAGCTATCTCGACGCCCTGTTCTTCGACGCCCGCCGCTACGATGTGAGCAAGGTCGGCCGCTATAAGTTCAACAAGAAGCTCGACATCTGGAGCCGCCTGAGCGGCCAGGTGCTCGCCGAGCCTGTCACCGACCCGATGACCGGCGAGATCATCGCCATGAACGGCGAGACCGTCACCCGCGAAAAGGCGCACGAGATCTCCCGCCGCGGCGTCAGCCGCGCCGTGATCGAGGTCAACGACCGCAAGGTCGTCGTCTTCTCCAACGGCATGGTCGACATGGCGCAGTTCGTCGACTTTGACCCGGCCCAGTACGGCATCAAGGAGAAGGTCTGCTTCCATGTCCTGCGCGAAATGCTCGAGACCGTCCCCGCCGACGGCTGGGAAGAGGCCATCGAGGCCCGCCGCGACGAGCTCATCCCGAAGCACATCACCAAGGACGACATCCTCGCCTCCATCAACTACCTGTGCTGCATGGTGCAGGGCGCAGGCACCAAGGATGATATCGACCATCTGGGCAACCGCCGCCTGCGCTGCGTGGGCGAGCTGCTGCAGAACCAGTTCCGCGTCGGCTTTACCCGCCTCGAGCGCGTCATCCGCGAGCGCATGACCATCCAGGATCTCGATGTCGTCACGCCGCAGAGCCTCATCAACATCCGGCCTGTCACGGCGGTCATCAAGGAGTTCTTCGGCTCCTCCCCGCTGTCGCAGTTCATGGATCAGAACAACCCGCTGGCAGAGCTGACGCACAAGCGCCGTCTGTCCGCGCTTGGCCCCGGCGGTCTGTCCCGCGAGCGCGCGTCCTTCGACGTCCGCGATATCCACTACACCCACTACGGCCGTATGTGCCCGATCGAGACGCCGGAAGGTCCGAACATCGGCCTGATCAACTACCTGGCCACCTACGCCAAGATCAATGAATACGGCTTCATCGAAGCGCCGTACCGCAAGGTCGACAAGGCCACCGGCAAGGTCACCGACACCGTCGAGTACATGACCGCCGACGTCGAGGACGATTACTACGTCGCCCAGGCCGCCGAGCCGCTCGACGAGGAAGGCCGCTTCGCCAACCCGCGCGTCATCTGCCGTCACCGCGACGAGATCATCTCCGTCGAGCGCGAGCTCATCGACTACGTCGACGTCTCGCCCAACATGATGACCTCCATCGCGACCGCGTTCATCCCCTTCCTCGAAAACGACGACGCCAACCGCGCACTGATGGGCGCGAACATGCAGCGTCAGGCCGTGCCGCTGATGGTCACCGAGGCGCCGATCGTCGCCACCGGCATCGAGCACAAGTGCGCGGTCGACTCCGAGGTCTGCATCACCGCCAAGGGCCCCGGCGTCATCACCCGCGTCTCCGCGACCAACATCTCCGTCAGCTATGACGACGGCAACACCGCCGACTATACCCTCACGAAGTTCGCCCGCTCCAACCAGGGCACCTGCATCAACCAGCGCCCGATCGTCACGGTCGGCGAACGCGTCGAGGCCGGTCAGGTCATCGCCGACGGCCCCGCCTGCTCGCAGGGCGAGATCGCGCTCGGCAAGAACGTGCTCATCGGCTTCATGACCTGGGAAGGCTACAACTACGAGGACGCCATCCTTCTGAACGAGCGCCTGGTTCGCGAGGACGTCTTCACCTCCATCCACATCGAGGAGTATGAGACCGAATCCCGCGACACCAAGCTCGGCATGGAGGAGATCACCCGCGATATCCCGAACGTCGGCGAGGATACCCTCAAGGACCTCGACGAAAACGGCATCATCCGCATCGGCGCGGAGGTCACCTCCGGCGACTATCTGGTCGGCAAGGTCACCCCGAAGGGCGAGACGGAGCTGACCGCAGAAGAGCGTCTGCTGCGTGCCATCTTCGGCGAAAAGGCCCGCGAGGTCCGCGATTCCTCGCTGAAGGTCCCGCACGGCGAAGCCGGCATCATCGTCGATGTCAAGGTCTTCACCCGTGAAAACGGCGACGAGCTGGCCCCGGGCGTCAACAAGGTCGTCCGCGTCTATATTGCCCAGAAGCGTAAGATCTCCGTCGGCGATAAGATGGCCGGCCGCCA
>DHKK01000038.1:0-2663 GCA_002404795.1 Clostridiales bacterium UBA4696 | reverse complement strand
CTGCCGCAGGAGGATATGCCCTTCCTGCCCGACGGCACCCCGCTGGATATCGTCCTGAACCCGCTGGGCGTCCCGTCCCGTATGAACATCGGTCAGGTCCTCGAGGTCCATCTGGGCTACGCGGCCCACGCGCTGGGCTGGAAGGTCGCTACCCCGATCTTCAACGGCGCGAACGAACGCGAGATCCGCGAGCTGCTCAAGCAGGGCGGCGTCGCCGAAGACGGCAAGACCGTCCTCTATGACGGCCGGACCGGCGAGCCGTTTGACCAGCGCGTCACGGTCGGCTACCCGTACTACCTCAAGCTCCACCATCTGGTCGACGATAAGATCCACGCCCGTTCCACCGGCCCGTACTCTCTCGTCACGCAGCAGCCGCTCGGCGGCAAGGCGCAGTTCGGCGGCCAGCGCTTCGGCGAAATGGAAGTCTGGGCGCTGGAAGCTTACGGCGCTGCTTATACCCTGCAGGAGATCCTGACGGTCAAGTCCGACGACGTGACCGGCCGTGTCAAGACCTATGAAGCCATCGTCAAGGGCCACAACGTCCCGACCCCGGGCGTGCCCGAGTCGTTCAAGGTCCTGGTCAAGGAACTGCAGTCCCTCTGCCTCGATATCAAGATCCTGGGCGAGGACGGCGAGGAGGTCGACCTCAAGGACGATGATGACGACGATTCCATCTACGGCGCGGGCGGCAAGGCCCTGCCGGAGGAAGAGATCACCATGGACGACGATCTGCCGAACGGCAAGGACGTCGACGCGGACGAAGCGGCGGACGCCGGCTTCGAGATCCAGGATGAGGACGACGTCTTCGGCCTGCTGAACGACAGTTATACCATGGACTCCGATGCCGATTCGGAGAATGAATAAGAAGGAGGCGGCAATACAATGAGTCATGCAACATTCAGCGCAATCCAGATCGGTATTGCTTCCCCGGAAAAGATCCGTGAATGGTCCTACGGAGAGGTCAAAAAGCCTGAAACCATCAACTACCGCACCCTGAAGCCCGAGCGCGACGGCCTGTACTGCGAGCGCATCTTTGGTCCGACGAAGGACTGGGAATGCCACTGCGGCAAGTATAAGAAGATCCGCTACAAGGGCAAGATCTGCGACCGCTGCGGCGTCGAGGTCACGCGCGCCAAGGTCCGCCGCGAGCGCATGGGCCACATCGAGCTCGCCGCGCCCTGCAGCCATATCTGGTATTTCAAGGGCATCCCGTCCCGCATGGGTCTGCTCCTCGATATCAGCCCCCGCATCCTCGAAAAGGTTTTGTACTTCGCCAGCTACATCGTCACCGATCCCGGCGACTGCCCGCTGGCCAAGAACCAGATCCTGTCCGAAAAAGAATACCGCGACATGCGCGAAAAGTATGAGGACGACTTCAAGGCCGGCATGGGCGCCGAAGCCGTCAAGGAGCTGCTGCAGCAGATCGACCTCAACGAGCTCTCCGAGCAGCTCAAGTCTGAGCTGAAGGACGCTTCGGGCCAGAAGAAGCTGCGCATCATCAAGCGCCTCGAGGTGGTCGAGTCCTTCCGCATCTCCGGCAACGACCCGACGTGGATGATCATGGACGTGCTGCCCGTCATCCCGCCTGAGCTGCGCCCGATGGTCCAGCTCGACGGCGGCCGCTTCGCGACCTCCGACCTCAACGATCTTTACCGCCGCGTCATCAACCGCAACAACCGCCTCAAGCGGCTCATCCAGCTGCAGGCACCGGACATCATCGTCCGCAACGAAAAGCGCATGCTGCAGGAGGCCGTCGACGCCCTGATCGACAACGGCCGCCGCGGCCGCGCCGTCACCGGCGCGAACAACCGCGCGCTCAAGTCCCTCAGCGACATGCTCAAGGGCAAGCAGGGCCGCTTCCGCCAGAACCTGCTTGGCAAGCGCGTCGACTATTCCGGCCGTTCCGTCATCGTCGTCGGCCCGGAGCTGAAGCTCTATCAGTGCGGCGTGCCGAAGGAAATGGCCATCGAGCTGTTCCGCCCGTTCGTCATGAAGAAGCTCGTCGAAGACGGTCTTGCCAACAATATCAAGTCCGCCAAGAAGATGATCGACAAGGGCAAGGACGAGGTCTGGGACGCCCTCGAAGACATCATCAAGGACCGCCCGGTCATGCTCAACCGTGCGCCGACGCTGCACCGCCTCGGCATCCAGGCGTTTGAGCCCGTCCTCGTCGAGGGCCGCGCGCTCAAGCTCCATCCGCTCTGCTGCACCGCGTTCAACGCCGACTTCGACGGCGACCAGATGGCCATCCACGTGCCGCTGTCCGCCGAAGCGCAGGCAGAGGCCCGGATCCTGATGCTCTCGGCCAACAACCTGCTCCGCCCGCAGGACGGCAAGCCGGTCACCGTGCCGACGCAGGATATGATCCTCGGCACCTACTACCTGACCTACCAGCGCTACGACGTCGACGCCTACGACACCATCCACGAGATCTTCCCGCTGCTCGAGTGCGGCAAGCTGCCGTATGAGAAGCCCATCTGGGTCAAGAACATCTGGGACGACGCCGAAGCGGAGGACTATCAGTACTATCTGCGCACCCGCGGCGCACTGCTCGAAAACGAGACCGGCCGTCCAGAGACCATCCCCGGCTCCTACCAGACGCTGGGCCAGGCCGTGGCCGCGCTGGACGCCGGCGAGATCCAGCCCGACGAGGTCATCTACGT
>DHKK01000006.1:209-4326 GCA_002404795.1 Clostridiales bacterium UBA4696 | reverse complement strand
CGTAGACGTTCTGCACGGCCTTGCGGAACGGGAAGCGGGAGATATTCATCTCCATCTTGCCGTAATCGATCTTGCTGAGCGTCAGAAGATCCTGCACGATACGCGTCATGCGGTCGGTCTCGCTGATGATGACGTTCATGAAATTGCTCTTCAGCTCCGGCGGCAGCTCGTCTCCAGCGTCGACGATCGTCTCGGCGTAGGATTTGATGTTGGTCAGCGGCGTGCGGAGCTCGTGCGAGACATTCGCGACAAATTCGCGCTTGAGCTGCTCGCTGCGGCGCTGCTCGGTCACGTCGTGGATGACGACGAGCACGCCGCCCTGCGTATGGTCGGACGAGAACGGGGCCATGAACAGCTCCAGCTCCCGGTCGCCGACGGTCTTCTGGGTCTCGATATACTGCGGGCGGCGGAGGGTCAGGAGGGTGTCGAGCTCGGCCTCCTTCGAGAAGATCTCGTCGAAGGTCGTCTGGTCCGACAGGTTCTGCGCGAGCATCTGCGTGGCCGCCGGGTTATAGTGGATGACGCTGCCCGCCGCGTTGAAGGCGACAACGCCGTCGGTCATGTGCAGAAACAGAGTCGAGAGCTTGTTGCGCTCGTTTTCGGCCTCGGCGATGGTATCCTGCAGGACCTTGGCCATGTGGTTGAAGTTCTGGGTCAGATCGCCGATCTCGTCGCGGCTGTCGACCGTGACGCGGCCGGTATAGTCGCCCGCGGCGACGCGCTTGGTGCCGATGGTCAGCGCGCGGATGGGCGTGATGAGGATCTGCGAGAGCAGGAACGACAAAATCACGCAGATCACAAGCCCCAGCACCAGCGCGCGCAGGATGATGCTCAGCAGCTCGCTCGTCAGCGCGTCGACCGTGGCGCGGTTATCGCGGATGTAGGCGATATAGCTGCCGGACGCGGCGTCGACCGGCACGGCGAGATCCATATAGTTGTTCGTGATCGCGCTGCTCTGGCCGACCTCGCCGTTCATGGCGGAGAGGATGTTCTGCGTCATGGCGACGCTGGTCTTCTGGTTGGAGCTGTCGAGCACGGAGCCGGTCTGGTCGAGGATGTAGACGTTGCGGCCCGTGATGTCGATGCCGAGCCCCGCCTGGGCCATCAGCAGCGCCTTCATCTGCGCGGGGGCGTTGTCTTCCTCCGAAAGCCGCTGCAGCTGGACGATGAATTCCGGGGTGAACGTCTCTTCCATCTGCTCATAGAACTGCGAGACGTAGAAATTGCCGACGCCGCTCATCAAAAACGCGCCGGTCGTCAGCATGAGCGCCAGGATCAGGATGACCATGATCATGACCATCTTCATGCGAAGAGACCGCATAGGCCGCTCCTCCTTTCCGCGCGGGGACGTTATCCCGCAAAGTAATAGCCGACGCCGCGCCGGGTCAGGATATACCGGGGCTTGCCGGGGTCGTCCTCGATCTTCTCGCGCAGCCGCCGCACCGTCACGTCGACGGTGCGCATGTCGCCGTAATATTCATAGTTCCACACGCGCTGCATCAGATCCTCGCGGGAGAAGACCTTGCCGCGCTCGCGGATGAGATAGCTGAGCAGGTCGTATTCCTTCTGCGTCAGGTCGACCGGCGCGCCGTTTTTCGTCACCTGATAGGTCTCCTGATTGAGCGCCAGACCGCCTGCTTCGACGGTGTTGGCCGCCTGGGCGGGCGTGGCCGGGACGTATTCCATGCTGCGGCGGCGGATATTGGCCTTGACGCGGGCCATGAGCTCCTTCATGGAGAAGGGCTTGGTCATATAGTCGTCCGCGCCGGTCTCCAGGCCGAAGACCTTGTCCATCTCCTCTTCGCGGGCGGTCAGCATGATGATGGGCGTCGTGCGGTTTTCCGCGCGGAGCGTCTTGCAGATGTCAAAGCCGTTCATCTTCGGCAGCATCACGTCAAGCAAAATGAGGTCCGGGTCCTTCGTCTGTGCGAGGAGCAGGCCGGTCTCGCCGTCGAGCGCCTCGAGCGTCTCATAGCCCTCGCGCTTGAGATTGAATTTGAGAATTTCCACGATCGCGCGTTCATCCTCCACAATCAGGACTGTCTTTGTCATGTTGCTTCCTCCTGTTTCTCAGACCGGGCGCCGCAGCGCCTTCGGATAGTGATTTTTGAGCTGTGTGCCGTCGCCCTTCGCCCAGCCGAGCGAGAGCCCGTCCACCTGCACGAGCGTCCAGCCGCGAAGACCCGACGGCAATACGTTTCCGGACAGATACTGCCCGAGCTCCGGCGCATCGGCCGCGAGCGAGACGCGGTTTTCCAGCCCCTTCAGCCACAGCGCCCAGGCGTGCGCGGGCTCAAACCGGTTTTTCATCGTCTGCCCGAGCTCCAGCCCCGCGCGCAGCACGCGCAGGCCCCTGATCTCCGGCAGCGCCTGCGGGACCAGATACGCCACCTGCCCGAACAGCAAAAGCTTTCCCTCCGGCAGCGCCGCGCCGGTCTGGCGGCAGAACTGCATCAGCTCTGCGGGCATCTTCGCCGCAGGCTCCGGGGGCAGCTCCGCCGCGGGGGCCTCGCCGGCCTTTTTGAGGACTGCCGCGTAGTGCCCTTCACCGCGCAGCTTGTGCGGCCAGAGGCGGAAGGTGTGTTCAAGCCCCGGCGCGGGGTGCTCCACCCAGTCCGGCCGGCCGGGGGAAAAGTCCGGCGCGGGGCGGTTTTCCACAGAAAAATCGGGATTTCTCCACAAAAAGTCAGAGATCACGCCCTCGTTTTCCACAGGCGAGAAGGTACATGTGGAATACACCAGCCGCCCGCCCGGGCGCAGCATCTTTGCCGCGGACACGAGGATCTCACTCTGGCGATTGGCGCAGATGGCGTTGGTGTCCTCGGTCCAGTCGGTGACGGCGGCCTCCTCCTTGCGGAACATGCCCTCGCCGGAGCAGGGGGCGTCGACCAGGATCTTATCAAAATAGCCCTCGAAGCGCGCCTCGAGCTTTTTCGGGTGCTCGTTCAGGACCAGCGCGTTGGCGATGCCCAGCCGCTCGATGTTCCCCGCGAGGATCTTCGCGCGCTTGGCGTTAATTTCATTGCATACGAGAAGCCCGCGGCCATGCAGTTTCCCGGCCAGCTGCGTCGATTTGCCGCCGGGCGCGCCGCACAGGTCGAGCACGCGCTCGCCGGGCTGCGGGTCCAGCAGCTCCGCGGGGGCCATTGCGCTCGGCTCCTGCAGGTAATACAGGCCCGCCGCGTGATACGGGGACAGGCCGGGCCGCGAAGCCGCGTCATAGACATATCCCGTCGAGCACCACGGGACAGGGGAGAGGGAAAAGCGGGACAGATCACCCGTAAAGCCCGTCTTCAGCGGGTTCAGCCGCAGACCGATGCACAGCGGCCGGTCAAACGAGGCGCTGAACGCCGCGTATTCTTCTCCCAGCAGCGACTGCATCCGCAGTATGAATCCTTCCGGCAGCATCGCAGGCGCCTCCTCCCCAATTTACATATAGTTGTAGTTATTATATTGCATGTTCCCGGAAAAAGAAAGAGGCGCGCCGCAAAAATGCGGTGCGCCTCCGGTCTCATTTCGCTTATTTGTTCTTGAGCAGGTCGCGGATCTCGGTGAGCAGGAGCTCTTCCTTGGTGGGCTCGGGCGCTTTTTCGGGTTCCGGCTCGGCGGGCTTTTCGAGCTTGGCCTTTGCGGTGTTCATCGCCTTGACCACAAGGAAGACGACGAAGGCAATCAGGATGAAATCGATGATCGTGGTCAGGAAGGTGCCGAGGCCCAGCACGACGGCTTCTTTGACGACGGTCTCGCCCTCCATGACGGCGGGCTGGAGCGTGATATTGAGCGTCGACAGATCGACGCCGCCGATCAGACAGCCGATGAGCGGCATGATGATATCCGCGACGAGGCTGGCGCTGATCTTGCCGAAGGCCGTGGCGATGACAACGCCGATGGCCATGTCCATGACGTTGCCGCGGGAGATGAAGGTTTTGAATTCATTGAAGAACTTTTTCATCGGTCGATTCCTCTCTTTTTCTGTTTTTCAGCCTGCACGAAGGCTCCCTTGCGTAAAGGGAGCTGGCTCGGCGCAGCCGAGACTGAGGGATTGTCTCTTGCTAATTTGCGACTGCCCTATGTCTCCGACGGCCCTATCTTTTCCCTTGCGCGGGAAAAGATAGGG
>DHKK01000006.1:0-171 GCA_002404795.1 Clostridiales bacterium UBA4696 | reverse complement strand
AAGATAGGGGAGAAAAGGGCGCTGGGTTACGGTTGGGTGCTTTCTGCATCTGAATTTAGGCAAGCACCAATGTTTTGGGCGTCGTTTCACTCGATGGTCATCCTACGAGGTTCTGCTGCGCGCCGCCTGATACGTGGGTATCAAATTTGCAGCTAGTGGCATAAAAAGATT
>DHKK01000003.1:28971-32222 GCA_002404795.1 Clostridiales bacterium UBA4696 | reverse complement strand
AAAATAGGTAGTGCCAACACAAAGAAACCTGATTTCGATCAGGTTTCTTTTTTACAGTCGGTGTTGATTGGCGTGAGGGTCCACCTGTTCCCATACCGAACACAGAAGTTAAGCTCACGATCGCCGAAAATACTTGCCGGGCGACTGGCCGGGAAAATAGGGAATGCCGACATCAAAAAGCAGCTCGCAGACGCGGGCTGCTTTTTTTATGCCTGGAGTGCATTTTGCCGGAACAGAAAACTTCGGGAGCCTGCTTGACTGATCGGGACAGTATGTGGTATAGTACAGATGTAATGTAAACCTGACATATTGGAGGCATTGCTTTGATCAACAGCATAAAAGAACTGCGGGAAAACCGCGGGCTGACACAAAAAGAGCTGGGGGAAAAAGTCGGGGTATCCCGACAGGCAATCAACGCGATCGAAACAGGTAAATTTGATCCGTCCGTATGGCTGGCATATGACTTGGCGAAATATTTTGGTTCAGACATTGAGAAAATATTTGATTTTGAACGGAGCAGACGAAAATGAAGATTTTAAGGAAGCCTCAAATAAATGCAGCGGTTATTACTGTTGTTTCCCTCTTTTACGCAGCGATGTTCCACCTGGTTTCGGGACATGCGGAATTTGACCGCACTCTGGATCATGCAAACACATTGAAAAGTGCATTCTGGAATACATGGACTGCATTTTTGAAGCAAGGAAATCTAAAATATATCGGCTATGCCTATATTGCCGTCACGATCGTGATCGTGATAGCCTCCTTTGCCAAAAGGCGGAACTATGACGAATATCAGGCCAGCATTCTTGGAAACGGGATCATGGTAATGGGAATCGCGCTGGTGGTGCTGTTTCCGATCGCTCTTTTGCTGGTGCTGAGCGATCCGCAGTATGCGATCGAGACAGTGATGCTTCTTGTTGTGGTGCATTGGGCCATTGTCCTGATCGCAGATTCCGTCCTTGCTCTGCAATGGGTCAAAGGATAGCCTTTCCCACCTGCAAAAACCAGCGGAGGCCGAAAGCCTCCGCTGGTCGTGTTTTAATATCCGTTCGGATTTTTGCTCTGCCAGTTCCAGCTGTCGCGGCACATGTCCGCGACGGTTTTCTTTGCTTCCCAGCCGAGCACGGTTTTGGCCTTGGCAGGGTCGGCATAGACGGTCGCCAGATCGCCTGCGCGGCGCGGGCCGATGACATAGGGGACGGGAACATGGTTGACCTCGGAGAAGGTGTTGACCATCTCCAAGACGCTCACGCCGCGGCCGGTGCCGAGATTGAAGATCTCACAGCCGGTGTGCTGCTCGGCGTACTGGATCGCACACAGATGGCCCTCGGCCAGATCGACGACGTGGATGTAGTCGCGCACGCCGGTGCCGTCCGGGGTGTCATAGTCGTTGCCGAAGATGGTCAGCTTCTCGCGGCGGCCGATGGCGACCTGCGTGATGTAGGGCATCAGATTGTTCGGGATGCCGTTAGGATTTTCGCCGATCAGGCCGGATTCGTGTGCGCCGATGGGGTTGAAGTAGCGCAGCAGAACGACCGACAGTGTCGGATCCGCCGTGCAGGCAGACTTCAGGATCTCCTCGATCATGAACTTTGTCCAGCCGTAGGGGTTGGAGCAGTTGCCGGTCTGCGCCGTCTCATACAGAGGGGCGGGCTGGTCGCCGTAGACGGTGGCGGAGGAGGAGAAAACGAACTGATGGCAGTCATGCGCGCGCATGACCTCCAGAACGGTCAGCGTGGAATCGAGATTGTTGCGGTAATAGAGCAGCGGCTTCTGGACAGATTCGCCGACAGCTTTGAGACCTGCAAAGTGGATGACACCGGTGATGTCGTAGTCGCTGAAGACCTTGTCCATCGCCGCCTTGTCGCAGCAGTCAGCCTCAACGAAGGCCGGCCGCTTGCCGGTGATCGTTTCGATGCGGTCAATGACCTTCGGGGAACTGTTGTAAAGATTGTCGACGATGACGATCTCCAGCCCCGCATTGAGCAGAGAAACGGCCGTATGGCTGCCGATGAACCCGGCGCCGCCGGTCAAAAGAATGGCCATAGAAAAACCTCCTGAATCCTTGATTTCAGTGGAAGTATAGCACGGTTGGGAGAAAAGTGCAAGGATATTTCTGACGCGAAGCAGCAAATGCGGGTGGCCAGCCGCGCAAGGCTGCTTTGTGGAAAGAGAGCTGTCAGCGAAGCTGACTGAGGGATTGCTGCAGATTTGCAACTGCCGGTTGCCTCCGGCGGCCCCATCTTTTCTCTCGCAAGAGAAAAGATAGGGGAGAAAAGGGCGCTGGGTTACGTTTGGTGCATTCTGCATCTGAATATAGGTGAGAACCGATGTTTCGATTTGGCGTTCCACTCGGTGGGCGCCCTACGAGTTTTTACTACGCGCCGCCTGATACGGGGGTGTCAAGTTTGCAGCTAGTTGCCGTAGAACGATTGCTGTCAATAGAAGTGCAGCCGAAATTTTGATGCGTGTTACCTTCTTGCGGGGACCTTGTAGGGGCGGGGCTCTGCTCCGCCCGCTAAGTTTCTGATGATTGAGCCGTAGGGGCCGATGCCCACATCGGTCCGAAGGACAATACGGATTCGCCGAAAATTATCATAAAACCAGTGCCTCCTGCACGGGCGGAGCAGAGCCCCGCCCCTACAGGGTACAGAACAAATACAGAAAACTTCCCCGCAAAAAGGTGCAGCCTGACAAGCTCAGACTGCACCTTCTATTTACCGTAGATATTCAAACGCAACTGTTCACAAATCTGATGTCCCGTATCAGGCAGCGTGTAGTCAGATACACGTGAGGTGACCATCGTGTGGAACGCCAGACCGAAACATTGGGACTTGCCTGAATTCAGAGGCAGCATGTACCCCCGTGCCCCTAAGCGCCCTTTTCTTCCATATCTTTTCCCGCGCAAGGGAAAAGATATGGCCGCCGGAGGCGTCGGCAGTTGCAAATCTGCTGCAACCTCTCAGTCTCGGCTTCGCCGAGCCAGCTCCCCTGGGAGGGGAGCCTTTTGGTGCGGTGGGTCAGTAGTCCACCCGCATCAGGCAGAGGCCTTGCGGAGGGGCGGTGTAGCCGGCCTGGGTGCGGTCTTTGGCTTCGAGGGCGGCTTTGACGCTCTCGGGCGTACGCTTGCCCTGGCCGACCTCCAGCAGCGTCCCGGTCAGGATACGGACCATGTTCTGCAGGAAGCCTGTGCCGTGGTAGTTGAAATAGAGCAGATCCTTCCGCCGGACGATCTCGATGGAATCGACGAT
>DHKK01000003.1:19566-28878 GCA_002404795.1 Clostridiales bacterium UBA4696 | reverse complement strand
CCGCCGCGCGCTGCATGGCGGCAAGATCCGGCTGGTAGCCCAGCACGGTCACGTATTTGCGGTTGAAGACCGGCTTCGTATCGCCCACGTAGCAGGTGTAGGTGTAGAGCTTGCCGACGGCGCGGTAGCGCGCGTGAAAGCGGTCGGCGGCGAGCTTCGCCTCCTGCACGCAAATATCGTCGGGGAGATAGCGGTTCATGTAGTCGCGGACCTCGTCCGGCGTTTTCTCCGTGTCCATATAGGCGTTGGCCGCCATGGCCTTTGCGTGGACGCCGGCGTCGGTGCGCCCGGCGCCGATGACCTGCACGTCCGTCCCGCACATGCGGGTCAGGACGGCTTCGAGCTTGCCCTGGATCGTGTCGCGGCCAGGCTGCCGCTCCCAGCCGAAATAGCGGGAGCCGTCATAGCTGATGATAAATTTGAAATTTTTCATGCTTCGTCGTCCATGTTCTTCGTGTACCGGCAGGCCGGATAGTTGGAGCAGCCCCAGAACTTCTGCCCCTTGCGCGCGCCCGACTGCCCGGTGCGCAGCACCATCCGCGCGCCGCAGCGCGCGCAGGTCGGGACCTCATGCGTCGCTGCGCGGCGTACATGGCGCTCTGCCGCCGTCTGTACCGAGCCGGCGAGCTGCAGGCTGTCATAACGGATAGCCGTGCAGCGCGCCTTCATGGCGATCTCCACCGCCAGCAGGTCATACAGCCGCCGCAGCTCGTCTTCCGGCATGCCGCCGGCCAGCTTGCGGCGCAGATACTGCTCCGGCGTGCAGCCGACTTTTTTCCCGACGGCCTCATAAAATTTTTCCCGGTCTGTTTTGGGGCGTTTTTTCGGATACATAGCGTCGCCTCCCATAGTTTCTGCCTTCAGTATAGCACATCCGGCATCCGAAAATCTACCCGGTTTTGTTTTCCTTGACGCGGCCGGTCCGGCCTGCTATACTGACAGCAGAATTTTTGAGAAAGGTCCGGCGGCTATGAATCTGGCGACGATCCTCGTTTGTCTCGTGCTCGCGGCGCTCATCGCGCTTGCGGTCGTACACCTGCTCCGGCAGCGGAAGACGGACGGCTGCTCCGGCAGCTGCGCGGGATGCAGCGGATGCTCCGGCTGCCGGAAACGGGAAGAACCACGATGAAGAAAACAACATGGATCGTCCGCACGGCCGTATGCCTTGCGCTGCTGCTCGTGCTGCAGGTCACCACGAAGAGCCTCGGCCAGTTCGTGACCGGCTCCTGCGTCAATCTGGTGCTGGCGATGGCGGCGCTCACCGGCGGGCTCTGGTCCGGCGTGACGGTCGCCGTGCTCTCGCCGTTCTGCGCGTATGCGCTCGGCATCGGCCCGGCCTTTTTGCAGCTGGTCCCCTGCGTCGCGCTGGGCAACGCGGTGTATGCGGTCCTGTTTGCGCTGCTGGTCGGAAAATGGCTGACGGCGAAGCCGCTGGCTGCCTGGGGCAGCATGGTGCTGGCCGCCGTGTGCAAGCTGGCGGCATTGTATGTGGTGCTGGTGAAGCTCGTCGCGCCGATGATCGTCCCGGCGGCCAAGCTCACGGCCGTGACCGCGGCCTTCACCTGGCCGCAGCTCGTCACCGCGCTCATCGGCGGCGTGCTCGCCTGCCTGATCGCCCCGCCGGTGCGCAGGGCGCTGGAGAAATAAGAAAAAGCGTTCCCGCTGCACAGCAGCGGGAACGCTTTTTTATTTCATATACTTCTCCGCGGTGAAGCCATAGGGCAGCATCGCGCCGAGGGATTCGGCGACGTAGCTGCCGTCGCTGCGGCCCATGTAGATCATGAAGTCCGGCGCGCAGAATTCCTGCATGACCTGCCGGCAGACGCCGCAGGGCGGGAAAATATCGGCAGCATCCCCGTTTTTGCCGCCGACGACGGCGATAGCGGCAAACTCGCGCTCGCCCTCGGACACGGCCTTGAAGATGGCCGTGCGCTCGGCGCAGTTGCTGGGGCCGTAGGCCGCGTTTTCGATGTTGCACCCGCGGTAGACCTTGCCGCTCTTTGTCAGCAGCGCCGCGCCGACGGTAAAGCCGGAATACGGCACGTAGGCGAAGTGCATCGCCTCCAGCGCTTCCCGGACCAGCTGTTCCGGTGTCACAGGCATTCTCCTTTCCGTCTTCTTAAATCAGTTCCGCAGCAAAGCTCTTCCCCGGCGTCTGGTACGGGACGCCAAGCAGGTCCGTCACGGTCGCGGCGATGTCGCAGAAGCCAGCGCGCGTGCCGAGGTTGACGGGCCGGATCTTTTTGCCGAGCGCGATCATGGGGATATACTCGCGCGTGTGGTCGGTATGCTTGCGGTAGCCGGGGTCGCAGCCGTGGTCGGCCGTGATGATGACACAGTCGTCCGCCCCGAGCTTTTCGAGGAAGCCGGGCAGCCAGCTGTCAAACTCCTGCAGGGCGGCGGCATAGCCGTCCGGGTTGCGGCGGTGGCCGTAGAGCATATCAAAGTCGACCAGATTCACAAAGCACAGGCCGCGGAAGTCCTTGTCCGCGTATGCGAGCGTCTTCGCAAGCCCGTCGGTGTTGCCGGCGGTATAGGTGAACTCCGTCATGCCGCGGCCGGCAAAGATATCGTGGATCTTGCCGACGGCGATCATATCCTGTCCGGCGTCCACAACGGCGTCGAGCATGGTCTTTGCCGGCGGCTCAAGCGAGAAATCGTGGCGGCGGGACGTGCGCGTGTAAGGCCATTCGCCCTCAAACGGACGGGCGATGACGCGGCCGACGCCATATTTGCCGGTCAGGATCTTCCGCGCGATGTGGCAGTAATCATACAGCTGCTCCGGCGGCACGACGGACTCGTGCGCCGCGATCTGGAAGACGGAATCCGCCGACGTGTAGACGATCAGATCGCCGGTCTGTACATGCTCGCGGCCGTAGTCCTTGATGACCTCGGTGCCGGAATAGGGCAGGTTGCACAGGACGCCCCGGCCCGTCTGCTCACGGAAGGGCCGCAGGACCTCCTCCGGGAAGCCGTGCGGGAAGGTCGGCAGCGGCTCCGGCGAGACGATGCCCGCGATCTCCCAATGGCCGATGGTCGTGTCCTTGCCGCGGGAAAGCTCCTGCAGACGCGCAAGCGCCGCGGTGGGCTTGTCCGTTTTCGGCAGGTAATCGACCCCGTCGAGGTTGCCGAGCCCCATCGAGATGAGGTTCGGCATGGCGAACTTCGGCGACTGGCTGCACGTGCGCAGCGTATCGGCGCCGACGTCGCCGAAATCCGCGGCGTCCGGCTCAAAGCCGATGCCGCAGGAATCGAGAACGATCACAAATACTCGTTTCATTGCATCATTTCTCCAGTTTCACAGCCGTCTCCAGCGCCAGCTTCATCATGTTAGTGAAGCCGTTCTGGCGCTCCTCGGCGGTGCAGTTTTCATTACGCAGCAGATGGTCAGAGACCGTGCAGATCGCAAGCGCATGCTTGCCCGCACGGGCGGCGTTCATATAGAGCGCGGCAGCCTCCATCTCGACAGCCATGACGCCCATCTTCTGCCAGGCCTTGTTACCGATCCAGCCGCCGGTCATGTCGCCGTCGTCACCGTAGAAGCGGTCCGAGGACAGGATATTGCCGACGTGGTACGGCAGCTCCAGCTCCTTCGCCGTCTCGACGCAGGTCTCGAGCATATGATAGTCCGCGATGGGTGCGAACGTGCCGGGCAGGTGATACTGTCCCGCCCAGTTGGAGTCGGTGCAGGCGCCCTGGCCGATGACGATGTCGCGCAGATCAATATTCTCCTGCATCGCGCCGGTCGAGCCGATGCGCATGATGTTTTCCACCCCGAAGATGGTGAACAGCTCCCAGGAATAGATGCCGATGGACGGCATGCCCATGCCGGACGCCATGACGGAGACCTTTACCCCGTGATACGTGCCGGTATAGCCGTGGATGCCGCGGACGTTATTGACCAGAACGGCATTTTCCAGAAAGTTTTCCGCGATGAATTTGGACCGCAGCGGGTCGCCGGGCATGAGGACGGTCTTGCCGAAGTCGCCGGGCTTGGCGTCGATATGCGGTGTCGGATAGTTGGCCATAGATCTGGCTCCTTTCTATTCTTATGTTGGTGCGGCAGCGGATATGCCGGTTATTTCTCTTCCGCCTCGAGCTTTTTGACGATCTTCACCACGCGGCTCGTGCCGAGGCGGGATGCGCCGAGCTCGATGAACTTCTCCGCATCGTCCAGAGACGAGATGCCGCCCGCGGCCTTGATCTTCACGCCGGGCTTCACGTGCTTGGCAAACAGCTCCACATCGTGGAACGTCGCGCCGCCGGTGGAGAAGCCGGTGGAGGTCTTGATATAATCCGCGCCGGAATCGGAGACGATCTGGCACATCTTGATCTTTTCGTCGTCCGTCAGCAGGCAGGTCTCGATGATGACCTTCAGGAGCTTGCCCTGGCAGGCTGCCTTGACGGCCTTAATCTCTTCGAGCAGGTCGTCCCAGCGCTGATCCTTGACCCAGCCGATGTTGATGACCATGTCGACCTCGTCCGCGCCGTTTTCCACGGCGTCCGCAGCTTCAAAGCACTTGGCCTTCGTCGTGTCGTAGCCGTTCGGGAAGCCAATGACGGTGCAGATGGCGAGCTTGCCGCCGACATAGTCCTTCGCCTGCTTCACATAGGAAGCGGGGATGCAGACGGACGCGGTGTGGTATTTCATGCCGTCGTCGCAGATGGCCCTGATCTCGGCCCAGGTCGCCGTCTGGGCCAGCAGGGTATGGTCGACCTTACTGAGGATCTCGTTCCGTTCCATGGAGTAATTCCACCTTTCTGTGTTCGTTGATATAATCCTGATAGCATTTATGGCACATGGCGATATAGCTGTCGTTGCCGCCGAGGAAGACCTGATCGCCCTCGGTGATGACGTAGCCGTCGGGGCTGATGCGCGCGTTGGTCGTGGCCTTGCGCCCGCAGTCGCAGATGGTCTTGATCTCGGTGATGGAGTCCGCCAGCTCAAACAGCCGCCGGCTGCCGGGGAAAAGCTTCGTCTGGAAATCCGTCCGCAGGCCGAAGCACAGAACGGGCAGGTTTTCGCGGTCGACCAGCTCCCGCAGCTGGTCGATCTGCTCACCGGTCAGAAACTGGCACTCGTCGACGATGATCACGTCGACCTTGTCGTGCTCCGCATAGCGCCGGCGCAGGTCACAGTCCGGGCCGATGGCCTCGCATTGCGCCGTCAGGCCGATGCGCGAGCGCAGGGTAAATTCGCCGTCCCGCCGGTCGGCGGCAGGCTTCATCAGCCAGACGCGCATGCCGCGCTCCTCATAATTATACTTCGTAATGAGCGCCGTCGCCGTCTTGCTCGAGCCCATCGCACCGTATTTGAAATACAGCTTCGCCATATCCTCATCCCTTCTTTTATGGGGTATTGGTTATTATACCAAATCCGCCGCCCATTTGGAAGAGTCATTTCACGTTTTTCGCCATAGTCGCGGCCCAAGGCTCCCCTAGAAGGGGCGCTGTCTCGGCGCAGCCAAGACTGAGAGGTTGTTGCCCATTTCCTCGGTACCTCCGTGTGTAAAGGGAGCCTTGGGCTACAGCTTGACGATCTCCACCACGGTGAGGACTCGGTCCTGAATGCGGAAGCGGATGTCGAGGCCGGAGAAGTTGAAGCCGTAGCGGCGCGTCGGGTCGTGCTGGTAGCCGGGGATGGGGCCGCAGGCGAGCGCCTGGCGGAGGCCGGCGCGTTTGTCCTCCGGGATCAGTGCCTCCAGCTCCGGCGGGAAAACGACGGTCAGCGGCTCGGCGTCGCGCTTGCCGTCGAAGCCGTCGACGGCGTCCGGATGGCTGTCGGCGTAGGGCAGATACGGCTTGATGTCGTAGATCGGCGTGCCGTCGACCAGATCCGCGCCCGCGACATACAGGACCGGCCCGTCCTTCGTGTGCAGCTCCGTCCTTAGAAGCTTCACGCACGAGAGCCCCAGCGGGTTTGGCCGGAACGGCGAGCGCGTGGCAAACACGCCCACGCGCGTCTTGCCCCCGAGCTTCGGCGGCAGCACCGTCGGCGACCAGCCCGCGCCCGCGACCTTGTCAAACTCCCAGATCAGCCACAGGTGCGAAAAATCCGCAATGCCGCGCAGACAGTCCGGATTGCGGTACGCGGGCGCAAAGACGATCGTGGACGTCAGCTCCGACGCCAGCCCCGACTGCCGGGGCACGCCGAACTTGGTCGGAAAATCGGTATGGATGTGCGCGATGGGTTCGATCTGCATGAGGATGCACCTGCTTCGTTCAGTTTCTTTCCTGTATCATACCACACGGCGCGGAAAAATCAAAATTCGTTTTACTTTTCCGAAAAAAACGAGTAGAATATCTCTGCACAGGAGGTGCGTAACGATGCATGACGAATTGACAGCCGTCGATATCAAAAAGATGGAGCAGGAGGTCGAATACCGCCGCCTGCAGCTGCGGCCGCAGCTGCTCGAGGACGTGAAGACCGCGCGGGAATTCGGCGACCTCAGCGAGAATTTTGAGTACAAGGCGGCCAAGCGCGAAAAGAACCGCAACGACAGCCGCATCCGCTATCTCGAGCGCATGATCAAGACCGCGAAGGTCATCGACGCCAGCTCGAACCCGGACGAGATCGGCCTGTTTGACAAGGTGACGATCTACATCGAGGAGGACGACGAGGAGCAGACCATCGAGCTTGTCACCACGCTCCGCCAGAATGCGCTCAAGGGCCTCATCAGCAAGGAATCGCCCGTCGGCAAGGCCGTCATGGGCCACAAAAAGGGCGACCGCGTCACTGTCCACGTTAGCGAGACCTACAGCTACGACATTGTCATCCGCGACGTGCAGAAGGGCTCGGACGATGAGTCGCTGCCCATCAGCAGCTATTAAGATGCCGCTAAGATGCGCCCGGCCTACTTGACGGCCGGGCGTTTTTCTGCTTTAATAGATCCGATAAAAGGGAGTAGCAGGCGGGCTTGCCCGCGTTGCCTGCGTCAGTACGGCAGTTTGCCCGCAGGCGACTGAAATTGTGAGACTTTTACCGAAGCATCGCGTATGCTTGGGTAAAGGTCTTTTCTTTTTTATCAATTTTTTGAAGGAGGACTTTTTGTGGCGCAGTTATTTTCAAATGTAGGCAATCTCACCTGGCAGCAGGCGGTGATGTGGCTGGTCGGCGGGATCCTCATCTATCTGGCGGTCAAGCGGGATATGGAGCCCGCGCTGCTTCTGCCGATGGGCTTCGGTGCGATCCTGGTCAATCTGCCGATGTCCGGCGCGGTGACGCAGATCGTCGACGGTGTGGAGGAGATCGGCGTTCTGAACGTGCTGTTCGACGCGGGGATCGCGAACGAGCTGTTCCCGCTGCTGCTGTTCGTCGGCATCGGGGCCATGATCGATTTTGAGCCGCTGCTGAACGATCCGAAGCTCATGTTCTTCGGCGCGGCGGCGCAGTTCGGCATTTTCTTCACCTTCAGTCTGGCCGCCCTTCTGGGCTTTTCCATCAAGGACGCGGCGGCCATCGGAATCATCGGCGCGGCGGACGGCCCGACGGCAATCTTTATGGCGAATTTCCTGAGATCCAACTATCTGGGCGCGATCATGGTCGCGGCGTATTCGTATATGGCGCTGGTGCCGATCGTCCAGCCGCCGGTCATCCGCGCGCTGACCACGAAGCACGAGCGGCGGATCCGCATGCCGTATCATCAGCATACGGTCAGCAGACGCACGAAGATCCTGTTCCCGATCATCATCACCGCCGTCTGCGGCATCGTCTCGCCGCGGAGCGTGGCGCTGGTGGGCTTTTTGATGTTCGGCAATCTCATCCGCGTCTGCGGCGTGCTGGATTCCCTGTCCGAAACGGCGCAGAAGACGCTTTCGAATCTCATCACGCTCTTCCTCGGCCTGACCATCGCCGTGCGCATGCAGGCGGAATATTTCCTGACGAAGCAGACGCTTCTCATCATGGCGCTGGGCCTTGTGGCGTTTATTTTTGACACGGCGGGCGGCGTGCTGGTCGCGAAGGTGATCAATCTGTTCCTGCCGAAGGAGAAAAAGCTCAATCCCATGATCGGCGCCTGCGGCATCTCGGCGTTCCCGATGTCAGCCCGCGTGGTCTATAAGATGGCGATCAAGGAGGACCCGCAGAATTATCTGCTCATGCAGTGCGTGGGCGTCAACGTATCCGGGCAGGTCGCGTCCGTCATTGCGGGCGGTCTGCTGCTGAATCTTTTGGTGTGAGGGGAAAAACGATGAATTTTGAAGCATTTTTACAGACGCTGCCCATCATGGGCAAGGGCATGGCCGGGATCTTTCTGGTGACGGGCGTGATCGTGCTTTGCATCCTGATCCTGGGGAAAGCCGGCAACAAACCAGAAAAATAAAACAGAACGCTCTTGAATCAACATGCGGGGTCCGGTATAATAGAAGTATCAATCTGGAAAGAAGGGATCCCCATGTCCGTAGATATGACAAAATGGTGTGAGATCGCGAAGGCCAACATGGGCAAGCGCCCGGCGGGCGAGGGCCGTCTCGGCGGCAAGATCTGCATCGTGACCGGCGCGGCCCAGGGCTTCGGCAAGGGCATTGCGGAGGAGCTGTATAAAGAGGGTGCAACCATCGTCATCGCCGATATGAACGAGCCGCTGGCCAAGCAGGTCGCAGAGGAAATGGGCGAGCGCGCCGTCGCCATCGCGGTCAACGTCTCCGACGAGGAATCCGTCGCGAGCATGGTCGCGCAGACGGTCGAAAAGTTCGGCGGGCTGGATCTGATGCTCTCGAACGCGGGCGTCGTCCGCTCCGGCCCTCTGGCGCACGTGGAAAAGAAGGACTTCGACTTCGTCACCAGCGTCAACTACACCGGCTTCTTCCTCTGCGCGAAATACGCCGCCATCATCATGGAGGCCGAGCACGAGGCAGACCCCGAAGCCATGTTCGATATCGTCACGCTGAACTCCAAGTCCGGCCTCGAGGGCTCCAACAAGAATTTTGCCTACGCAGGCTCCAAATTCGGCGGCATCGGCCTGACGCAGTCGTTCGCACTCGAGCTGTGCGCGTACAACATCAAGGTCAACGCCGTCTGCCCGGGCAACTTCCTCGATGGCCCGCTGTGGTCCGACCCGGTGCGCGGTCTGTTTGTGCAGTATCTCGAGGCGGGCAAGGTCCCCGGTGCGAAGACCGTCGCGGACGTGCGCCGGTATTACGAGGCCAAGGTCCCGATGAACCGCGGCTGCCTGCCCGTTGATGTGGCGCGCGCCGTCATGTACTGCGTCGAGCAGAAATACGAGACCGGCCAGGCCATCCCCGTCACCGGCGGTCAGGTCATGCTGAATTAAATCGCACGACCCCAAAGGCTCCCCTTCCAGGGCAATGTCA
>DHKK01000003.1:19252-19408 GCA_002404795.1 Clostridiales bacterium UBA4696 | reverse complement strand
GAAGCTGACTGAGAGGTTGTAGCCCGATTCTGAGTATCTCCGGCGGCGCAACGCCAAGGCTCCCTTGTGTAAAGGGAGCTGGCTCGGCGTCAGCCGAGACTGAGGGATTGCCTGCTGCAAATTTGCACCAAAACCCAAACCGCAAATTTAGTTTGC
>DHKK01000003.1:8823-19146 GCA_002404795.1 Clostridiales bacterium UBA4696 | reverse complement strand
TTCTGACGCGCCTCCGACGGCCCAATCTTTTCCCTCGCAAGAGAAAAGATTGGGGAGAAAAGAGTGCGTGGGGACGCGGGGTGCAATCTGCCTCTAAATTTAGGTGAGGACCTAGTTTTTAGGCGTCGTTCCACTCGGTGGTCACCTTACGGGCGTCTTGGTACGCGCCGCCTGATACGGGACTCCGGATTTGTGGGCAGCTGCGTTTGGATGTCTGCTGTCAATGGAAGGTGCGGAAGAAATTTGTTGGGGCTTGACCTTTTCGCGGGAGAGATTAGGGGAACATTTTGCATATGACGGGGGAGCGTTTATGATCGAGATTGCCATTCTGGAAAAGCTGAACGCGCCTGCGCGGGAGGAGCGGCTCGCGAACCTCAAAGAGGTTCTGAAGACGACCGAATTCCCGCCGATGGTGCCGCAGTATATCAACAACCATATCCATACGACCTATTCGTTTTCGCCGTATTCTCCCACCGCCGCGGTCTATGCCGCGCGGATGGAGGGGCTTTGCACGGCGGGGATCATTGACCACGACTCCATCTCCGGTGCGCGGGAATTCCTCGCGGCGGCGGAGCTCGTGGGCATGCCCGTGACCGTCGGCATGGAGTGCCGCGTGTCCATGAACGGCACGACACTGGAGGGCAAGCGCACCAACAACCCCGATCAGGTCGGCGTCAGCTATATGACCATCCAGTCCGTTCCGCACGATAAGATTGAAACGCTCAACGCATGGTTCGCGCCCTACCGCGCGGCCAGAGGCCGCCGGAACCGCGCGATGGTCGAAAAAATCAACGCGCTGCTGCCCGGTATCGCGCTGGACTATGACCGCGACGTGCTCCCGCTGAGTGAGGCAAAGGAGGACGGCGGCGTGACAGAACGCCACCTCATGTACGCGCTGGCAAAGAAAATGGTCGAAAAGGCCGGGAAGGGCCAGCCGATGGCCGATTATCTCGCCTCTATCGGCCTGAGCCTCAGTGAAAAGCAGAAAAACCAGATGCTCGATACCGCGTATCCGTTCTACGAGTACGATCTGCTGGGTATCCTGAAATCCGCGTTTGTGCCGAAGATCTACATCGACGCAACGGACGAATGCCCAAACGTGCGCGATGTGGCCAAGCTGTGTGATGAAATCGACGCGCTTTTGTGCTACGCGTATCTCGGCGACGTGACGGCCTCCGTCACGGGAGACAAGAAGGCGCAGAAGTTCGAGGACGACTATCTGGACGACGTGATCGCCTGCATCAAAGACTGCGGCATCCGCGCCGTCACCTACATGCCGACCCGCAACACGCCGGAGCAGCTGGAAAGACTTCGCCGCCTCTGCGACGAAAACGGCCTGTTCCAGGTCTCGGGCGAGGATATCAACTCCCCGCGCCAGTCGTTCGTCATCCGGGCGATGGAAAACCCGCTGTTTTCCAACCTGATCGACGCGACGTGGAAGCTGATCGGGCACGAAAAGACCGGCTCCGCCATCTGCTGAGCCAAGACGAAAGGGGCATGACACCATGAGAAACCTGTTGGCGTTCGACCTCGGCGCGAGCAACGGCCGCGCAATTTTGGGGCAGTTCGACGGTGAAAAGATCACCATGCGCGAGCTGCACCGGTTTGAAAACAATTATATTGAAATGAACGGCGTGTTCTACTGGGACCTGCCGTATCTCTACAATCAGCTGAAGCAGGGCTTTTTGGCGTTCAAAAACGCGGATGTGGGAAAGCTTGACTGCTTCGGCATCGATACCTGGGGCGTCGACTACGGTCTGCTCGACAAAAACGACCAGCTGCTGTCCAATCCCCGGTCGTACCGCTACGCGGTCGACGCGGATATGGAGGCCGTGTGGAAGACGGTCGACTTCCCGACGCTCTTTGCCCGCACGGGCATTGCGACGATGAATTTCAACACCGTCTATCAGCTCTACCGCCGCAAGCTGCAGGACGATCCGGCGCTTGCGAACGCGCAGACGCTGCTGTTCATGCCGGACCTGCTGGGCTTTTTCCTGACAGGCGAGAAAAAATCCGAGTACACCGAGACCACCACCTCCATGCTCTATGACCCCACCACCAAGGACTGGGACTGGCAGACGATCGACGCGCTGGGCCTGCCCAAAAAGATCTTCATGCCCATCGACCGCGCAGGGACGCTGCGCGGCCGGCTCCGCCCGGAGCTGGCGGAGGAGCTGGGCATTGATCAGGCGCATTTCGCCGCCGTCGGCACGCATGACACGGCCTCAGCCGTGGCCGCCATCCCCGGCACGGGCAGCTTCGCGTTCTGCTCGTCGGGCACGTGGTCGCTGCTCGGCGTGGAGACGGACGAGCCGATTTTGACGGACGCCGTGCGCGACGCAAATTTCTCCAATGAGGGCACCATCCAGGGCGGCTTCCGGCCGCTCAGCAATATCATGGGTCTGTGGCTCATCCAGGAGTGCAGGAGAGACTGGCAGAAGGCCGGGAGAAAACTCAGCTGGAACGACATCGTCGAGGAAGCGAAGCAGGCCGAGCCCTTCCGCACGATCATCGACACGGATGACAGCACCTTCTACGCCGGCGGCCAGATGCCGGAGAAGATCCGCAGCTTCGCCCGCCGGACCGGCCAGCCGGTCCCGGAGACGGTCGGGCAGACCGCGCGGTGCATCTATGAATCCCTTGCGCTCAAGTACCGCTGGGCGCTGGAGCGGCTGGAGGGGATCAAGGGCGCGCGCATCGACACGCTCAACATTGTCGGCGGCGGCTGCCAGAACAAGCTGCTGAACCAATTCGCAGCCGACTCCATCGACCGCCCTGTCATCACCGGCCCGGTCGAGGGCGCGGCCATCGGCAACCTGCTCGCGCAGGCCATGGCACTGGGCGATATCCGGGATGTGGACGAGCTGCGCGCCGTCGTGCGCCGCTCCGAGTCGGTCGACACCTACGAGCCGCATCACGCGCCGGAGTGGGAAGCGGCCTATCAGAAGCTGCAGAGCTTCGGCAAATAACGCATAAAAACCGCCGGAAGCGCCGCTTCCGGCGGTTTTGGAACAGGAGATACCATGGACATGCAGGAGCTTGTCCGCGCGCAGCGGACGTATTTTGATACCGGCGCGACGCGCCCGTACGCCTTCCGCCTTGCGCAGCTCAAAAAGCTGCAGCAGGCCCTGCGGGACAACGAGCAGCTGCTCGAGCAGGCGATGATGCAGGATTTCCGCAAGGCGCCGATGGAGGTCTACATGTGCGAGACCGGCATGGTGCTTGAGGAGCTGCGCTTCCATCTGAAGCATCTGAAGGGCTGGATGCGCGAGCGGGCGGTGCCGACGCCGCTGGCGCAGTTTCCGTCGAAGAGCTTCGTCTCGCCCGAGCCCTACGGCGTGGCGCTGATCATCTCGCCGTGGAATTACCCCGTGCAGCTGTGCCTGTCGCCGCTGGTCGGCGCGATCTCCGGCGGCAACTGCGCCATCGTCAAGCCCTCGGCCTACGCCCCGGCTACGAGCGCAGCCATCGCAAAGCTCATCCGCGAGACCTTTGACGCGCACTACATCGCCGCCGTCGAGGGCGGCCGCGCGGAAAACAGCGCGCTGCTCGCCCAGCGGTTCGACACGATCTTCTTTACCGGCAGCGTCGCCGTCGGCAAGGTCGTGATGGAGGCCGCGGCGAAGCACCTGACCCCCGTCACGCTGGAGCTTGGCGGCAAAAGCCCCGTCATCGTCGACAAAACGGCTGATCTGAAGCTCGCCGCGCGGCGCATCGCCTTCGGCAAGGTCCTGAATGCCGGGCAGACGTGTGTGGAGCCGGATTATCTGCTGATCGACGCGTCGGTCAAGGACGCCTTCGTGCGCGAATACCGGGCGGCGTTGCAGGAATTCTTCCCGGACGGCCGGATGGACGAGATGCCTGTGATCGTCTCCGAAAAGCACTTTGCCCGCGTGACGAAGCTGCTCGAAGGGCAAAACGCGTGCGTCGGCGGAACCTTTGACGAAAAAACGCGCTTCGTCGCGCCCACGCTGCTGGAGGGCGTCTCGCCGGACAGCCCCGTGATGCAGGAGGAGATCTTCGGGCCGATCCTGCCCATGCTGACCTTTGAACACCTGCAGGAGGCCATCGACTTCATCCGCGGCCGGGAAAAGCCGCTGGCTCTGTATCTGTTCACGTCCGACCGGGCCGCGGAGCGGCAGGTGCTGGACAGCTGCTCGTTTGGCGGCGGCTGCATCAATGACACGATCATCCATCTGGCCACGACGCACATGCCCTTCGGCGGCGTCGGCCACAGCGGCATGGGCAGCTATCACGGCAAAAAGAGCTTCGAGACCTTCACCCACGCGCGCTCGATCGTCAAAAAAGCGACCTGGCTCGACCTGCCGCTACGCTATCACCCGTACTCGGAAAAGAAGCTGCGGATGGTAAAGAAATTCATGAAATGAGCGCCCTGCAAAACGGCCTCCGCCCGCGCGGAGGCCGTTTTGCTCTGTCTGCACAAAAAATACGGCGAAGCGGCAACATTTTTTCACCGAATCACCCATTGACATTTTCTGACCGGGCAGATATAATGGCCCCAGAAATCAGGAAAGGAGCCGATACGCGATGAAGCAGCTGTTTACGACCGCTATGATGATGCCGATGTGCATGCGCAGCATGTGCATGTTTTCGCATACGCAAAATTCGGCTCGCTTTGTTTCATAAAATTCCAGATCGGCAGCGCGGTTGCCGGGATCGGGGCTGAGAAACGATGTGAGTTTCCCGGCTCTTTTTATTTGTGCAGAAAAAAACATTGGAAGGGGATCACCCATGATCGAGCTGAAACATCTCGGCAAAATCTATTCCTCGGCCTCCGGCAGCGTGGAAGCGCTGAAGGATGTGAATCTCACGATCGCAGACGGCGAAATTTTCGGCATCATCGGCCTGTCCGGCGCGGGCAAATCGACGCTGGTGCGCTGCATCAACCTGCTTGAGCGGCCGACCTCCGGCGAGGTGCTGGTGGATGGGCAGAACATCATGGCGCTCAGCCAGAAGGAGCTGCTGCAGGTCCGGCGGCAGATCGGCATGATCTTCCAGGGCTTCAACCTGCTCGAGCAGCGGACGGTCCTGCGCAACATCTGCTTCCCGCTGGAGATCTCCGGCACGCCGCGGGCGGAAGCGAAGAAGCGGGCGGAGGAGCTGCTGCGGGTCGTCGGCCTTTCCGACAAGGCCGCAAGCTATCCCTCGCAGCTCTCCGGCGGCCAGAAGCAGCGCGTGGCCATCGCAAGAGCCCTGGCGACCAATCCCCGGTACCTGCTCTGCGACGAGGCGACCAGCGCGCTCGACCCCAACACGACGCGCTCGATCCTGGAGCTGCTGCGCGAGATCAACAAGACGCTCGGCGTCACCATCATCGTCATCACGCACGAGATGAAGGTCATCGACCAGATCTGTGACCGCGTCGCGGTCATCGACAAGAGCTGCATCGCAGAAGAGGGCCGCGTGGCGGACGTTTTCACGAGCCCGAAGTCCGATATCGCGCGGGAACTGGTTTTGCCGCAGGAGCGGCCGGTGCTCGAGCCGACGACCGGCGGGCGCAAGGTCCGCATCATCTTCAACGGCGAAAATACGCAGAAGCCGGTCATCTCCGAGATGATCCTCGCGTGCCGCGTGCCGGTCAACGTGCTGTTCGCCGACACAAAATCCGTCGAGGGCGCGGCTTACGGCCACATGATCTTTGAGCTGCCCAACGACGAGCACGACGCGGAAAAGGTCATCAGCTGGCTGAAAAACAGCGGCCTGACCTGGAAGGAGGAACGGTAAATGGCAACCGAATTTTTCCTGAAGCTGTGGGACAATCACATCATCCAGCTCGGCGTGTGGCAGACGGTCTATATGACGTTTTTGACCTCGCTGTTCGCCTATGTTATCGGCCTGCCGCTCGGCGTGGTGCTCTGGGTCACGGATAAGGACGGGCTGCACCCCAACAAGGGCGTCAATGCGGTGCTCGGCTTTATCGTGAACTTTTTCCGTTCGATCCCGGCGGTCATCCTGATGGTCGCCATGATCCCGGCGGCAAGACTGCTGCTCGGCACGTCGACCGGCAACGGCGCAGTCATCGTCACGCTGATCATCGCCGCCGCGCCGTATGTGGCCCGCATGGTCGAATCCTCGCTCAAAGAGGTCCCGGCCGGCGTCATCGAGGCCGCGCAGGCCATGGGCTGCACGAACCTGCAGATCATCTGGCATGTGCTGCTGCCGGAGGCAAAGCCGTCGCTCATCTCCGGCTCGATCATCTCCACGGTCACGATCCTCAGCTATACCGCCCTCGCCGCCACGCTCGGCGGCACCGGCCTCGGCCAGGTCGCCATCATCTACGGCCACCAGAGAAGCCAGAAGCTCGTTGTCTGGGTCTGCGTGTTCCTGATCGTCATCATCGTGCAGGTCATCCAGATCGTCGGCACGCGCATCCTCCGCAGGGCGGATAAGCGCGCGCGCTGAAAGGAGCGGCCGATGAGACAGATCTTTGAATATCTTCTGCGTATCAACTGGCGCTGCGGACGAATGTGACCGAAGTCGTCCGGATCAGAAAAACCAAATTGCCAGTTTATATTACATCATCTAAAAAGGAGTCATTATCATGAAAAAGGTACTTGCAATTGTTCTTGCCGCTCTGCTGATCGTCGCTGCCCTCGCCGGCTGCGCAGCCAAGAGTGAGACCGCTGACACCGCGGCCGATTCCACCACCGATACCACCACCGATACCACCACCGATACCACCACCGATACCGCCGCTGCTGAGACCACCGACGGCAAGCTGGAAGTGCTGAAGGTCGGCGCTTCCTCCACCCCGCACGCAGAGATCCTCGAGCAGGTCAAGGACACCCTGGCCGCCGAAGGCTACGACCTGCAGATCGTTGTGTACGACGACTATGTCCTGCCCAACCAATCCCTGGCTGACGGCTCGCTCGACGCCAACTACTTCCAGCACACCCCGTACCTGAACAGCTTCAACGCAGCCAACGGCACGGACCTCGTCGCTGTTGCCAAGATCCACTATGAACCGTTCGGTCTGTACGGAAACGGCGTGGACTCTGTCGATGACATCGCCTCCGACGCGACTATCCTGATCCCCGCCGACGATTCCAACGAGACCCGCGCCCTGCTCCTGCTGGCCCAGGAAGGCCTCATTGAGCTGCCCGCCGACGCTTCCGCGGAAAAAGGCGTGACTACGCTCGACATCGTCGACGCCAAGGGCCACGACGTGCAGGCCCTTCAGGCCGATACCGTCCCGGCACAGCTGGCCAACTCCAACGAGGGCACCGTCGCTGTTATCAACGGCAACTACGCCCTGCAGGCCGGCCTCCACGCCTCTGACGCCCTGGCCATTGAAGACGCCTCCGGCGACGCGGCTCAGACCTACGCCAACATCGTTGCCTGCCGCGCGGGCGATGAGAACAGCCCCAAGATCCAGGCCTTGGTCAAGGCCCTGCAGTCTGATGCGGTGAAGGAATTCATCGAAAAGACCTACAACGGCGCAGTCGTTGCGATCTTCTGAGAAATTTCCAAATCACAAACGCGCCCCGGACCTTTCCGGGGCGCGTTTGTTGTATCTGTGTCAGTCCATATCGTAGTCGTAGCCGTAGCCCTCGAAGCCGCCGAAGTCGGGGATGTCGGTGTCGGGATCGGTCTGGCCCTCCAGCTCGGCCTGCGCCTGCTGCTCGGTCGCGTCGATCTCGCTCTCGTCGGGGCGTTCGTCGAGCGTGAGGGTGATCTCCAGCTCCGCACCGGCGCGGTAGATCTTCAGGGTGACGGTGTCGCCGGCCTTCTGTTTGGCCAGCGCCGCGCTCAGGTCGGTGAAGGAGCTGATCTCGCGGTCTTCAAACTGCAGGATGATGTCGCGCGGCTGCAGCCCGGCAGTCTCTGCGCAGCTGCCCTCGGTCACGGTGACGATCTGCGGACCGGCGGGCAGGTTGTAGGTCGCGGCGACCTCACTGTCGAGATCCTGCAGCGTCACGCCGAGATAGGCGCGGCCCAGGACCCGGCCGTAGCGCTGCAGGTCATAGACCACGCGCATGACGTCGTTGATCGGGATGGCGAAGCCGAGACCCTCGATGGACACGCCGGATTCCGTCGTGCCGGAGACCTTGGCCGTCGTCACGCCGATGACGTTGCCGTCCATATCGAACAGCGGACCGCCGGAGTTGCCCGCGTTGATGGCGACGTCGGTCTGCAGCATGTTGATGGGCGTGCGGTCGGGGGTGATCTCGCGGTCGAGCGCGCTGATGTAGCCAGCGGTCATCGTGAAGGTCAGCTCGCCCAGCGGGTTGCCGATGGCCTCCACGGTCTCGCCGACCTCGATCCGGTCGGAATCGCCGATCGTGACGGTCTGCAGGCCCTCGGCCTCGATCTTCAGCAGCGCGACGTCGTTCATGCTGTCCGTGCCGACGATCTCGGCGGGGTATTCCTCGCCGGAATAGAGCTGCACGACGATGGAGCCTTCGTTCGCGTCCGTGACGACGTGGTTGTTCGTGACGATGTAGCCGTCCTCCGTCAGGACGAAGCCGCTGCCGGTGCATGCGGAGGTCGTGGTCTGGCCCCAGACGTTAGTGGTCACCTGCGTGGCGATGCCGCAGACCGCGCCGACGTTCATCTGGTAGACCTGCGTCGGGGTGAGCGCCTTGCCCGTGTCGTTGGACGGGAGCGTATCGGGCAGCGGCTGGCGCTCGAGACGGTAGGCGCCCTTGTCGTCCATGGGCTGCGCGGCGGGCGCATCGGCAGGTTCCGGCTCGACGGTCTGCTCGGCCATGGCGTCGACGCTCGTCTGCTGTTCGGCGAGGTTTTTCTGCCCCAGTGCGTCGATCGCCCGCGTCAGCGCGTACCCGCCGACCGCGGCGACGATCGCCACCGCGGCGAGCAGAGCCGCGATCTTGAGGCCGGTATGCCGCCCGCTGCGGCGGATCTCCTCTTTGGCCTGCTGCAGCGGCTGCGCGGGTTCGGCGGGCGCGGGGTCGGCCGGTTCAAAGCTGTAGTTCAGTTTTTCATCGTAATTGTCCATCGTTCGGTGCTCCTTGTATCGTTGGTTCAAAAAAGATCGGCGGGAAGCTCCAGCATGTGGCTCACACGCTTGAGCGAGAGCCGGCGGCGCATGTAGGGGTGGAAGCGGAAGCTGACGCGGACGAAGTCTGGATCCTTGCCGACCTCCTGGATCGTCGTCTTGCAGCCGGCCTGCCGCATGGCGGCAAGACAGGCCTCGTAGGACGGCACGGACTGTACGATCTGCCGGATCTCGGGCCAGCAGACTTCGATGCGGCGGGGGTCAATGCCGTCGGTGATGGTGTCGGGGGTATTGAGCTTGCGCACGTCCGGGGCGAGCGCGCCGTAGATGCTGTAGATCTCGTCCCAATTGCAGACCTCCGGATGGGCTGTCACCTGCGGCAGCTGCGCGAGCTTTTCATAGTACTGCAGGATCATCAGCGTCGTGACGCCGACGTCCTCGCCGTGGTAGTTGGGCGTTTTGCCGTCCAGCAGCTCCATGCACTCCCAGAAATGGGCCATGATGTGCTCCGTGCCGCTGCCGGGGCGGGAGGTCTTGGTGAAGCTCATCGCGATGCCGGTCAGAAGAAGCGATTCGAAGATCGCGGCCGCGGTCTTTTCGTCGCGCTTCGTGACGCTCCCGGCCATGGCAAAGATCTGGTCGGCGGCCTGCCGCGTGAGCGCGGCAACGCGCTCACAATAGGATTCCCCGGTCAGAAGATTCGATACCTGCCAGTCGATCAGCGCAACGTATTTGGAGATCATATCGCCGAAGCCCGCGGACTTGAGCGCCGCCGGGGCGTCCGCCAGGATCTTCGTGTCGCCGATGATGACCTCGGGACATTTGGCGGGATACGTGATCTTGAAATTCCCGTTCACAATGGGTGCGGAGTAGGACGCGAAGCCGTCCATCGACGGGGCGGTGGCGAACAGGCACAGCGGCACGTCGTGCCGCGCGCAGGCAAGCCTGCACGGGTCGTGGACCGACCCCGTCCCGACGGCCAGCACGCCGTCGACCCGGTCAAAATAACGCTCGATCTTCTCCACGTCCTGCATCGTGGCCACGCGGATGGTCGGCCAGATGTGCCGCACGACGGTAAAGCTGGCGAGCGAGGCCTCGATGCCCTCCGCCGCGGCGAGCGTCTGCTCGTCTGCCGCCAGCAGCAGGCGCGGGCCGAAGCCGTTTTTCCGGAGAATATCGCCGACGCTGCGGACAAGACCGCTGCCGATCTCGATATCCCGGATGGCGCACGTATGCGCCTGACCGCAGGCGCAGTTCTGGTAGCTGTGGATCAGCGCGTGGAAATCAGTCATGGTGGCTCCTCCTTCTGTATGGTAAATGCCCTTGGCTCCCCTTCCAGGGGA
>DHKK01000003.1:0-8745 GCA_002404795.1 Clostridiales bacterium UBA4696 | reverse complement strand
GCTGCCGACGCCTCCGGCGGCCCCTTCTTTTCCGTCTTGCCGGAAAAGAAGGGGGAGAAAAGGGGCGCTGGATTACGGTTTGGTGCTTCCTGCCTCTGAATTTAGGTAAGCCCCAATCTTTTAGGCGTCGTTCCACTCGATACTCACCTTACGAGTTTCTGCTGCGCGCCGCCTGATACGGGGGTATCAGATTTGATACCAGTTGCCGTAGAACGACTGCTATCAATAGAAGGTGCGACTGAAATTTTGATAGGTGTTACCTTCTTGCGGGGCAGTTTGTAGGGGCGGGGCTCTGCTCCACCCGCTGCTGCAGATTTTGACGGAAGCTGTAGGGGCCGATGCCTACATCGGCCCGAAGGGCAGTACGAATTCGCCGGAGATCATCGTAAAACCAGTGCCTCCTGCACGGGCGGAGCAGAGCCCCGCCCCTACAGGGCGCGTTCCTCAACCGTTCGGGTTCGGCGTATCGAGCATTGTTTTGCAGGCGGTGAGGACTTTGGCGGCGATGGGGGCGGCGATCTGGCTGCCGGAGCCGCCCTGCTCGGCGAAGACCACGAAGGCCAGCGGGTAGGCCTCGTCCTGCACGAAGCCAGCGAACATGGCATCGGCCGGGCCGTTTTCCCGTTCGGCCGTGCCGGACTTGGCGCAGACCGTCAGCGCGCCGAACTGCCACGCGCCGTACTGGTTCACGACCGCGCTGCGCATCATGCCGCCGAGCGTACTTGCCGTCGCGGCGGAGAGCAGATGCCCGGTCGTTTCGGTCTTCGCCTCATAGACGGTCTGGCCTGCGCGGGAGATCTTCTGCATGAGATAGGGCTCGGCGGCTTCGCCGCCGCCCGCGATCACGCCCATGAAGCGCAGAAACTGCAGGGCGGTGACCTGGTCGGTATATTGTCCGATCCCGGCCCAGGCGACGCTGCCCTCGTCCGCGTCCGACAGATCGACGGTCGAGCGGGCGGTATAGCCGTCGCAGCGGAGCGTCCCGTTGAGCCCCAGCCGGTCGGCCGCGGCCTGCAGCTTGTCCTTGCCGAGACTGGCGGCAAGCTCGCCGTAGTAGACATTGCACGAGTGTGCCAGCGCCTGCGTCATCGAAAGCGTGCCGTGCTTGCCCATGCAGATAATCTCCTGCCCGCCGATGATCGTCTCGCCGGTGCAGGTATAGGTCTGGTCCTTGGAGGCGGCGTCGGCTTCGAGCGCCGCGGCGCTCGTGACGAGCTTGAAGATGGAGCCGGGCGTGTAGGACGCATCAAAGAAGCGGTTGAGGTACACGCCGTCATAATCGCCGGTCTCGTCGCCCGCGATATCGGGGATGTTGTCCGGGTCATAGCTCGGGCTGGTCACGGCGCAGAGGATCTCGCCGGTTTTGTAGTTATAGACGCCCACAGTGCCGTGGTAGCTGCCGAGGGCCTGCAGCGCGGCCTTCTGCACGTCGGCGCTGATGGTGAGCCGGGCGCTGGCCGTGCCCTTGGAGGCCTCGCTCAGGCCGGTGATCTTGTCGTAGCCGATCATCTGCTCGGCGAAGTTCCCCAGCAGCGGCGCGCTGATATAGCCGTAGCGGTCGCCGAGCAGGTGGACGGTCGCCGCGCGGACGGCGGCGTCGGAGCTGTAGATGCGCCCGTCCGTCGTATTGAGAATGCGCGCGCCCGTGCGGTCATAGATCTTCCCGCCCGTGAGGTTCGTGCCGGTATAGACATGCGGACTGCCGGAAAACGTCACCCATTTGTCCGCGTTCACCGCATATTTGACGCAGAACGCCAGCGTCCCCGCGGCGAGCACGATCGCCAGCGCCAGCGCGAACAGCGCGCGGCGCGATACCTTTTTCATCGGCCCGCCTCCTTCCGTCCGTCAGGACTCCAGATGCTCTCGCCCTCTGCCCCGGCGTCCGCACCGGCTTCGTCCGGGATGTCGTCTTCGGCGTCCGGCACCTGCGAAAGCTCCTGCACGCCGTGCGGCAGGCGGATGGCGAACGACGCGTTCTGCCGGGTATCCGCCGCCTTGACAAAGGCCAGCAGTCCCCACACGCACACCATGCTCGACCCGCCGTTCGACACGAACGGGAACGTCACGCCGGTCAGCGGCAGGAAGTCTGCCATGCCGAACACATTGAGGATCGTCTGCGTGACCATCACCGTCACTGCGGCGCACGCGCCGATCGTATAAAAGCAGCTGCGCCCCGCCGGGGCCGAGCGCACCACAAAGCACGCGAGGATCACGATGCACGCGACCATCAGGATCGCCAAAATCAGCCCCCACTCCTCCGACACGAAGGCGAAGACCAGATCGGTGTCCGACGCCGCGACATACTTGAGCCACCCCTTGCCCGGCCCGAGGCCGAACAGCCCGCCAGACGCGATGCACATCATCGAGCGGGTCTGCGAATACCCGGTCGTGAGCGCATAATCCCACACGTGCCCCCACGCCTCAAACCGGTTCCGCGCATACGGCAGAAACCGCAGCACCAGCACCCCCGCGAACCCCGTCGCGGCCAGCGCCAGCGCGATGGTCGCAAAATTGCCCGAGCGCAGAAACGCGATGACCAGGAACGCCACGAAGAAAATGACGGCCGTGCCGAAATCCTTCATCAGCGCCAGACACGCGCAGATCGCCGCGGAATACGCGATAAACAGAATAATATTCCGCTTCGCCATCAGCCGCGAGAGCGTGGACGCGCCGACGTAAATGAAGCATACCTTCACGAACTCCGACGGCTGGAACGAAAGCCCGCCCAGCTGGATCCAGTTGCGCGCGCCGTATTTCTCCACGCCGAAGATCAGGTTGAACATCAGCAGCCCCATGCCCGCCACCGCGGCCAGATACCGCACGGCCTTCGCCCGTTCCAGATCGCGCAGCGACCAGCAAACGGCCAGAAACACGCACACGCCCGCGCAAACCGCCAGCAGCTCCTTGACCAGACTCTCCGGCGCGGAGCTCGACACCACCGCCAGCCCCATCGTGCACAGGAAAAACGCCAGCGTCTCCGCCTCAAACCCCGTCCTGCGGAAGATCCGCAGCCCGAGATACAGCGCCCATTCCAGCCCGATCAGCCCGCCGAACGCCGTCAGCTCCAGCGCCGCGTCGCACCCGCCGAGAATCAGCTGCAGCGCCGCCAGCAGCTGGAAAAGCGTCAGCAGCAGCAGCGTCGGCGCCTGCCGCACGGCGCGGCCCGCGCGCGTGCGCGTGCCGGCCTGGATGCGCTCCTGCTCCTTCGTGATGGGCACGAGCGTAAAGTTGACCCCGCCCATCGTGATCACGTCGCCGAACCGCAGCGCCGCCAGCGCGGTCTGCCGCCCGTTGACGAACACGCCGGATTTCGACTGCGCGTCCGAGATCGTCCAGCTCCCGTCGTCATACCGCGTCAACACCGCGTGCGTGCGCGAGATCGTCGGGTACCCCAGCTGCACGTCGCAGCCCGCGCCGCGTCCGACCAGACTTTCCCAGTGCGTCACCGGGATATGCGTCCCGTCCGGCGTCGTCAGCCAGGCCCAGACCTCCGGCTCCCGCCGGAACGTGAGCAAGCTCACCGCGCACCGCACCAAGATCCCCAGCGCCAGCACCGGAAACACATAGCACAGCCATGGAACCGGCTCTAATTGTGAAAAAAACGAATTCAGCGTATCCTGCATCATAAGCTCTCCAAAATTTGGCCTATTTTTCGCCCGATTCCTCCGCCTTCGGCAGCTCGTCGACGGTCTGGATGTCGCGATAGGCCCGCGTGTCGGTCGTGAGCGACTTTTTCCGGAGCTTTTCGTTGACGGCGTCGGAGATCAGCAGATAGATGATCGCGAACACCGGCACCCCGAGGATCATCCCCGCGAACCCGAACAGACTCGCCGCGATCGTGATCGACGCCAGCACCCAGAACCCGGAAATGCCCACCGTGTTCCCCAAAATCTTCGGCCCGATCACGTTCCCGTCGATCTGCTGCAAGACCAGAATAAAGATCACAAAATAAAACGCCTGCAGCGGGTTGACCAGCAGAATGAGGAACGCGCACGGCACCAGCCCGATGATCGGCCCGAAGAACGGGATCACGTTCGTCACGCCGATGACCGTTGCGATCAGCGCCGGATACGGCATCTTCAAAATCATGATCCCGATGTAGCACAGCACGCCGATGATCGCCGAATCGACGATCTTGCCGATCACGAACCCGTTGAATACCCGGTAAATATTCCGCCCGAGGTAGAAAATGTGATCCGCGCCCCTGCGCGAAAACACCGCCACGATGATCTTCTTCCCCTGCGCCTGAAACGTCTCCTTCGACCACAGAATGTACACCGACGCGACCAGCCCGATCAGCACGTTCATCAGACTCTTCACCACCGCCACCACCGACGTCGTCACCGTCGTCAGCAGCTTCTGCACGTCCTGCAGGAATGTCGTCGTGACCCAGTTGTTGATGAATTCATAGATCTTGCCCAGCGCCGAGTCGACGTACCCCTGAATTTCCGGGTTGTCCTCCAGCACGTTCGTGACCCACCGGTCGATGCTCGAGTAATAATTCTCCGCGTTGCCCACGATCCCGACCACGCTCTCATACAGCTGCGGCAGCAGCATCGAGAAAAACGCGTACAGGATCAGCGCCGCCACGACCACCGCCGTGACCACGCCCGCCCCGCGGCTCACATTCCGCACGGCCGAGTCCTTCCACTTCGTCTTCCCCCGCAGCAGCGGCCCGAGCCGCGTGTCGACGAACCGCACGATCGGGTTCAGCAGAAACGCGAATACCACCCCGAAGATCAGCGGCTCCAAGATCGCCTCCAACCCCCGCAGCACTCCAAAGAACCCCGGCAGGTCCGTAAAGATCACCACCAGCACCACGCTGATGCAGATCACCCCCAGCGCCGTCAGCCCCCACCGCAAATAAACCTTGTCCCGCTTCCCGTCCAAACCCCGTTCTCCTTTACCCGTTTTTCTCCATTCTATCATACTTCTATAAAATCCGCAATTCCACTTGCCGCATGGAAAGGAAAACGATACAATATATTTATATAATCCCGCCGCAGCGCCCAAGGCTCCCCTTCCAGGGGAGCTGTCACGCGAAGCGTGACTGAGAGGTTGTCTCTTCCCACGCACATCTCCAAACCCCGCGACAACCTCTCAGTCGCCTCACGGCGCCAGCTCCCCTGCAAGGGGAGCCCCAACGAGAGCTCAGAAAGGAGGTACCCTATGCAGTCCAACCGCGACCTGATCCCAAACGCCCGTTCGCTCCGCAAAAGCATGACCAAAGAAGAACGCCGCCTGTGGTACGGCTTCCTGCGGGACTACCCGGTACATATCTATAAGCAGCGTGTGATCGGAAACTACATCGTGGATTTTTTCTGTATGCAGGCCAGTCTGGTCATCGAACTCGACGGCTCCCAGCACTGCGAGCCCGCCGCCCAGTCCTACGACGCCGCCCGCACCGCCTACCTCACCTCCCTCGGTCTCCACGTCCTCCGTATCCCCAATAACGCCCTCACCCAAAACTTCCCCGCTACCTGCGACTATATCGACGCAGTGATAAAGAAAAGAATGAAATAAAGCCTCCCCTCCCAGGGGAGCCCCAGTAAAAGCCTCCCCTCTCAGGGGAGGTGGCTCGGCGAAGCCGAGACGGAGAGGTTGTCCCGTCTACAGAAGCACATTCTAGGAGGCGACAACCTCTCAGTCACGCTCCGCGTGCCAGCTCCCCTGGAAGGGGAGCCTTTGTTACGCCCCCCCAATGTTACAATCAAATTACAAACATCAAAACCATCTTGACTCCCGCCCCTCCGCGCTGTAAAATGCAGATACAAATTACACAGGGGGCCTCGCTCCGATGTGTAAAATTTAAACAGGAGGAAATCCAAATGAAGAATCTGAAGAAGGTTCTTGCGCTGGTTCTGGCCGTCGTCATGATCATGGGCGTCGTCTCCGTCGCTAGCGCAAAGGACTACACAGATGTCAAGGCTGACACCGATTACGCTGCAGCAATTGACATTCTGTCCGGCCTCGGGATTCTGGACGGCTTTACTGATGGCTCGTTCCAGCCCGAAGCAACTTTCAACCGCGCCCAGGCGGCCAAGATTGTGGCAATCGTCCACAACGCGGCTACCAACAGCCGGATTGACACCGACATCGCGGATCTGTACGCCAACGCACAGAACCCGTTTGTCGACTGCAACACCAGCTGGGCTCTGCCCTACATCAACTACTGCCGCATCACCGGCCTGGCTGATGGCATGACCGCTACCACTTATGAGCCGAAGCGTGAGGTCACCGGCGTTCAGTTCCTGAAGCTGATGCTCACCACCCTGAACTTCGACACCGCCAAGGAAGGCTACACCGGCACCGGCTGGGACATCAACGTCCTGAACCGCGCCAACGAAGTTGGCCTGACCGATGGTCTGGCTGACGACTGGAAGGCCGTCGCTCCTCTGAAGCGTGGCGAAGCTGCTCAGATCCTGTTCAACGCTCTGACCAAGAATCTGGTTGAATACGGCCAGCTGGTTAAGAACAACTACGTTGACGCTAAGAAGGACGCTACGGGCGCTATTGTCAAGAACGCTTACTACTCTTCTGCTTTCATCTCCAACGAGTCTGTCGCCGCTTCCGGCTACACCCTCGGCGGCAAGATGGGTATCACCATCTTCAGAACCGATGACGCTTTCATGCGTCCGGGCTACAAGTTCGTTTATCGTTCCTGGAGCGGCTTCTACATGGATACTCCTGTTGCTGAGTACACCACCAAGACGACCGCTTGCCAGCTGCTGAAGGACTTCGGCATTGCCGAGACTTCCAGCAAGGGCCTCACCAAGGAGCATGTCTACCAGAACGGCGGCCAGCACGACGAACTGTGGACTGTTTATAAGCACGCCACTAATAAGGCTTGTGCCAACGAAGAAATCGGTGGTCAGGGCGTCCTGACTCAGGCGTTCATTATGGACGACGGCACGGTCCGCGTTACTGAGATTTCTCAGTTCCTCGCAAACGTTACCGCTGTTTCCACTACCAAGCATACTGCAGCCACCACTGCTACCCTTAACATCTACGGCAGACCGACTGCTACTCCTGACTACTTCATGACCTACACCGATGCTAATGCATATGCTCGCGACTTTGCAAGCGACGCATTCGCAAAGGGCGACTACGCTCTGGTTAAGGTTTCTTGGAAGGTCAAGGCTGCTGTCACCAATGATGATGGCAAGGTCCTCGAGGCCGCTGTCGACTACAGCAATGGTAAGGTCATCACTGCTGAAAAGACTGAAGGCAAGGTTGCTACTCTGAACGGCGCTAAGGGCGACGCTAAGGCTGATCCGTCCATGACCCGTATCGATGGCACTTATGTTGCTGATGCATGGGGCTTCGTCAACAACTATGCACGTGCTCACTACATCTACAACAATGCTGACAAGTACACCTTCTTCTATGATACCTATGGCAACGTCATCGGCTGCCTGCCCGATTCCACTGCTGCATCTTATGTTGTTGTTGATGGTATCTGGTCCGCTTACGATGCTGCTACCGGCAAGTATGCTGTGAAGGCTGATCTGGTCGACTTCGCTGCTAAGAAGATCGAGGCTGTTACTGTTGCTCAGGTTGAAGGCTTCTTCACCGAGGCTAATGCTGAGACTACTGTTGCGCAGAACAAGAAGCTCAACACCAAGGTCTACAACAAGATTTACACTTATCAGGTTAACGCGAAGGGCGCTTATGAGCTGGAGTACGTTGGCGAAGACACCGCTGCTAACGGCACGCAGACCGCTGTTGCGGGCATCTTTGTCCACAACGCTGGTAAGGCTTATATCACTCTGAAGCGTGGCACGACTCAGTATGCTTCTGTCAAGGTTTCCGAGGCTACGAAGTTCCTTGTCCAGAAGGCTGACGGCACCTACGAGGAGTTCACTGGCTACAGTGCACTGCCCGGCCTGACCGCTACTTACATCGACTATGTCTACCCGGCAGAGACTCCGTTTGCTACCAGTGCAGCTAACGCTTATGCTGAGTATGTCTATCTGGGCGGTGTTTGCTACGAAGGCGAGTCCGTCACTGGCTTTGTTCCGTCTTGGGAAGCTCACTACTGGGCTGATGGCTATGAGCTGATTGCAGTCTATGTCAACGGCGAAGAGAAGCTCGTCAATGTCAAGGCTGACGATGTTACCGGCCTGTATCCGGCTGGCGGCGCTGCTGCTGCGAAGGGTCTGTACAAGTTCACGACTGCTACTGATCCCGAGACTGGCGTTGTCTACATGACCTTCGTCTCTCTTGCAACTCCGATTGTTGCGCAGGAAGGCAAGTACATCCAGGGCCAGATCACCAGCATTTCGGGCGATCTGTCCGCGATGACTGTTGCTGGCAACGTCTACTACGACATCGCTATCACCAGCACCACCAAGATCTATGACGCTACCGGCATCACTGTTGAAGCCGCAGCGGCTAAGGACCTTGAAGTTGGCCAGAGTGTTCAGGTTGTCAATGGCATCTCCGATGCAGTTGATGGCATCTACATCGTTGGCTAATCCTGAATAAGGAATAATCCACAATAAACAGAAAAAACCCCTCAAGCACTTAAGAGAGGCCCCTCCGGGGGCCTCTTTTTTTCCCGCCGCCCCCGCCCCTTCCCGCCGCAGCGCCCGCCGGGCGCAAAAAAGGCTCCCCTTCCAGGGGAGCTGTCTGCGCAGCAGACTGAGAGGTTGCCGCAAATTTGTCACAACCTCTCCGTCACGCTCCGCGTGCCACCTCCCCTGCAAGGGGAGGCTTTTTTACGCCCGCACCCAAGGCTCCCCT
>DHKK01000106.1 GCA_002404795.1 Clostridiales bacterium UBA4696 | reverse complement strand
AATGCTGAATGGCAGTTGCAAATTTGTACTGCATATCGACCTTTTACAAGACTCTCAGCTACAGCCGTGATCTTCATCATCAATCTCCTTGGCTGCCTTCGGTGCCAGCTCCCCTGAGAGGGGAGCCTTTTTATTGTTCTGTCAGCGGCATGACGGCGAGCTGGACGTCGGCGATGGGGGCGAAGCCGTAGAGGGTATCGGCGCGGACGGTGTACCAGTCGTCAAAATTGCCGAGGACGGTGACGGGCGTGCCGTTCGGGAGCTGCGTGAGGATCTCCGCGTCCGGCTCCGGGTACGAGCGCAGGCGCAGATACCCGTCCGCGCCCGCGGCCTCGGCCTCAAATTCGTCGCCGGGCGTGAGGAAGGGAACACCGAAATACTCCGTCACGCCGAGACTGAGCGTCCGCGCGACCGCGTCCAGATTTCCGGTCAGCCAGTCTGCGTCGTCTACATTGTCGTGATACCCGATCTCCGCCAGCACGGCCGGGACCCGCGTCCGGCGGACCTCGCCGATGATCGTGCTTGGCCGGGCCTGCACGCGGTCCGGCAGCGGATAGATGGTCTTCATGTTGTCCACAAGGATATTCGCCATGCGCAGCCCGGCCTCGCTCGTCGGATAATAGTAGAAATCGACGCCGCGCAGCTGTCCGGCCAGCGCCTGCGGCCCGGCGTTGGAGTGCAGCGCGAGATGGAAATCCTGCCGCGAGGCGTTGGAATCGCGGATCGACTGCGCGGCGCTGCCGTCCGGGTCGTTGCGCGTGACGGTGATGCCGCTGGCGTGCAGATACGGCATCATTTCGTCCGCCAGCGCGTTCATCCAGTAGCGCTCATCGCCGGTCGTGACGTAGGGATTGAAATACTGTGTGGACGGACTTAAAAATAAAAATGGCATACGTTTGCCCCTGCCTTCCTGCATGATTGGCATATTCTATGCAGGAGGCGTTTTTTTGTTTACAGTCCGCCGAGTTTATGATACCATACAGGATGGACAGCAAAGGAGTCAGACAGTATGCAGTATATCATTCTGGATATGGAGTGGAACCAGCCGTGGCCCGGGTCCTACAGCGCGAAGAAGGCGCTGCCCTCGCCGCTGCGCGGCGAGATCGTGCAGATCGGCGCCGTGCGCATGACGCAGGACCAGCAGGTCGCCGACGAGTTCCAGATCCTCATCCGGCCGAAATATTTTAAGAAAATGAACCGCAAGGTCGCCTCGCTCACCGGCATCCGCGACAGCGTGCTGCGCGAAAAGGGCGTGAGCTTTCCAGAGGCGGCCGAGCAGTTTCAGGCCTGGTGCGGGGAAGAAAGCATCTTCCTCACCTGGGGCTTTGACGACATCACCGTGCTGCGGGAAAATCTCGCCGTTTTCGGCCTTGCCGACGGCTGGGTCGCCCGCTGGTACAATGCTCAGCTGATCTTCAATGCCCAGACCGACGGCTCCGGCGCGCAGAAGGCGCTTTCGACCGCCATGCAGATGATGGACATCGAGCCGACCCGCGCCGCGCACGACGCGCTGGGCGACGCCTATCATACGGCGCTCGTCTGCCAGCGGCTGCGGCTGGCCGAGGGCATCGCCGCCTATGACGCCGCCGTGCAGGCGCACGAAAACGGCTTCCACGGCGCGGAGCTGCCCGGCTGTGTCGGCCGTGCGGTATTCCACGGCTACGCGGACAAGTCCGCCGCGCTCGGCGCGATGAGCGGAAAGGAAAACCGCTGCCCGGTCTGCGGAGGGCAGATGACGGCGGGAAAATGGTACACGCAGCAGGGCAGACGCTATCTGACCAAGGCCCACTGCGAGACGGACGGCGATTTTTATATCCGCGTCCGCCTGGTCCACGAGGACGAGGCGCTGCGCGTCAGCCGTCTGGTCTACGAGCCGACCGGGCAGGTCGCCAAGAGCTACGCCGCGCTCGCCCAGAAGCCGCGGGCCCGCCGCCCGCGCCGGCGCAGATCCGCCCGCGTCAAGGCCAAACCGGCCGAACCGAAAAATCCGTAAAAAACCGGCCTCCACAACAGCTGTGGAGGCCGGTTTTTTACGGTTCGTCCGGGTCGAAGCGTTCGAAGATGGGGATGCTGCCGTCTGCCTCGCAGGCGAGCAGGTCCTCTTTCTTGCGGATGGTCCAGCTGACCTCCTGTGCGCCCCAGGTGCGCACGCAGGAACGCAGGCAGTAGCCCTTCCGGTCTTCAAATTTGTAGGCGATGAAATCCGGGACGGTCAGAAAGTTCAGCAGCAGATTGCCGGCGATGAACCGCTTGTACCAGGGAAGCCCTGCCTTGTCCTTCTCAAAATTCATCGACAGCTGGCCGCGGCAGATCTCCGGGCGGAGCTTTTTCACGTCGATGAGCGCGAAGGGATCGAACGACTCGATGCAGAACTCGCCCTTGTACGTGTCCAGCCGCTCGCAGACGGCTTTGGCCAGCGCATGATGGTTGCCGCGTGCGGTCTTGAGCTCGATGATAAGGGGCGTGGCGGACTCGAACAGGGCCAGCACCTCGTCGAAGGTCGGGATCTGCTCGTCCGTGCCCTCGAGCCGGAGCTGCTTCAGCTCCTCCAGCGTCAGATCCTCGATCTGGCCGTCCGCATTCGCGCAGCGCCGCAGATCGGAATCGTGGAAGACGGCGAGCGTGCCGTCCTTCAGCAGGTGCACGTCCAGCTCCGCGCCGAAGCCGTGCTCGATGGCCCGGCGGAAGGCGGGGAGGGAGTTTTCGGGGATGACGGGCTTGTCATGGAAGCCGCGGTGCGCATAGCGGTATTTTTTGAGGAGTTCCCATTTCGGATGCCCCTTCCGGCATCGCAGCGCCAGCGTGAACAGCAGATCCAGCGCCAGAAGTGCGATCAGAATGATGCAGATTGTCAGCATGATAAAGACTTCTTTCTTTTGATAAGTTGGCCCAGCCCCAAGGCTCCCCTCCCAGGGGAGCTGTCAGCCGGAGGCTGACTGAGAGGTTGTCGCAGATTTGCAACTGCTGACGCC
>DHKK01000063.1:445-10604 GCA_002404795.1 Clostridiales bacterium UBA4696 | reverse complement strand
GAGCAGCCGATGGTCTCGACCAGGGCCTCTTCGATGACGCCGTTCTTGATGTTCAGGCTCAGCTTACATGCGCCCTGCTGCGGTGCGCACCAGCCCACGCCGTGGGTAAAGCCGGAGATATCCTTGATTTCCTTTGCCTGGACCCACTTGCCCTCTTCGGGGATGGGAGCCGGGCCGTGATATGCACCCTTGGCAACCGGGCACATATGCTTGACTTCTGCAGTATAGATCATATACAGGTCTTCCTTTCAAGAATTCTAAAAGCCGGAAATGGCTGTTATTACGGGTCCATTATAAGCCGGAGCGGCAGGAAAGTCAAGGAAACGACTTACTTCGTGCCGAAAATCCGGTCGCCGGCGTCGCCGAGGCCGGGGACGATATAGCCGTGCTCGTTGAGCTTCTCATCCACGGCGCCGCAGTAGAGCTCGACGTCGGGGTGCTTGGAGGTGATGAGCTTGATGCCTTCGGGCGCTGCGACGAGGACCATGAGCTTGATGCTGTGGCAGCCGCGCTTTTTCATCTCGGCGATGGCCGCGTCGGCAGAGCCGCCGGTGGCAAGCATGGGGTCGACGATCATGATGTCGCGCTCGGCGATATCCTTCGGCATTTTGCAGAAATAGACATGCGGCTCGAGCGTCTCTTCGTCACGGAACATGCCGATATGGCCGACACGGGCAGACGGGACCATGCGCAGGACACCGTCGACCAGGCCGAGGCCGGCGCGCAGGATGGGCACGACAGCGATCTTCTTACCGGCGAGCGTCGGCTCCTCCGCCGTGCAGATCGGGGTCTCCACGGTCTTGGTGGTGAGGGGCAGATCGCGGGTCGCTTCGTAGGTGATGAGCATACCGATCTCGCTGACCAGCTCGCGGAAGTCCTTGACGCTGGTATTCTTATCGCGCATGATCGTCAGCTTATGCGCAACGAGCGGATGATCCATAACATGTACGTGTTCTCCAAATGCTTTCGTGCTCATGATGATCTCCTTTGTCTTTTCTGTTATTCAATTATTTTTTCAAATAAAAGTCCTGATTATTCTGCCGTGTGCGCTCGGCCTGCGCCATGCGCAGGTAATTGGGCGTCAGGGCCGCCGCATCACCGGGGTCGCCCGCAAGCATGCAGTCCATCGCACAGAGTGCCACGCCGCTCGCCCGCTGCTGCCGCAGCTGCTCGGGAAGCAGAATGAGCGGCAGACCGCTGCCTGAAAGCGTATCGGAGACGAGCTTTGCTCCGTCGCCGAGCAGGTAGATGGGGCCGGGCTGCTCAGATAGCTCCGGTACGAGCGCGTCGATGGCGATCGCGCGGTCGTCCGTCAGGCGGGTAAGTGTCCCGGCGTGCAGGGAGAATACCGCGTTGTAGATCTGCTGCTTCCGCGCGTCCATACAGGCGCAGTAGACCCCGTCGGCGTAAGCCGCGCCGCGCGTCATCGCCTCGAGCGTGGACACGCCGTAGAGCGGCAGCTGCCGCCCCCAGGCAAAGCCCTTGGCACAGGCCATACCGATGCGCACGCCCGTAAAGCTGCCGGGACCGGCCGCGACGGCGACCGCACCGATATCCTGCGGCGTCAGATCGCAGCTGGTGAGCATGTCCTTCGCCATCTGCATGAGCGTCCGGCTGTGCGTCTGGCCGGAGTTCTGGGTATATTCCGCAAGCAGCAGACCGTCGGACAGCAGCGCTGTGCTTGCGGCCTTGGCCGAGGATTCAAAGGCAAGGATCTTCAAAGCGAGGCCCTCCTGTGATGGTGATGTGGCGGGTATCAGGCTCGTCTGCGTCCTTTTCGATGGTGACGCGGATCACGTCCTGCAGGGCATCGGCCACGTTTTCGCTCCATTCGACGGCGCAGACGCCGCCGCGGGAGAGATAATCCTCCCAGCCGATGTCAAACAGTTCGTCGGAGGACGAGAGACGGTACATATCGAAATGGAACAGCGGGATGCGGCCGGAGAGATATTCGTTGACGATGGTGTAGGTCGGGCTCGTCACGGGGCCGGTGATACCGAGGCCCTGCGCGAGACCGCGGGTGAAGGCGGTCTTGCCCGCACCGAGGTCCCCGAAGTAGGCGATCACATCGCCGGGTGCCAGACGACTGGCCAGCTTCTGCCCCAACGCCTGTGTTTCATCGGCGCTGTGCGTGGTGATCTGCATCATAAAAGCCCCCTACCTGCCCCATTATATCTGTGGCATTATACCATACCGGCCCGCCAAAATCAATCCGCAATCGGCAGCAATCTGCCGGTCTCAAAAAACAGGTTTACAGGGCGGTCATTTTTTGATATACTGTAGAATTGTATCAGATGTTTTTCTCATTTTTCACGTAAGGAGGCGGCAGTATGCATGGGATCTGGAAGGCGATCGGCAGCTTTGTCCGGCGGGCGGATATGGTGCTTCTGAGCCTCTGCATCGCCGCCAGCGTGTTCGGCATCGTGGTCATCTCCAGCGCGACGAACGTCAAGGGCAGCGCGCCGTTCGTGCGCACGCAGACGCTGGCGCTGATCCTCGGCGTGATCTTATATGTGGTGTTCACCCTGATCGACGTGGATATCATTGCGGAGCGGCGTGAGCTGCTGCTGATCTTCTCGGCGATCTTCATCCTGCTGCTCTTCCCCTTCGGCGACACTCGAAGCGGCAACCGCTCCTGGCTGGATTTCAGCTTCCTGCCGTTTTCCATCCAGCCGGCGGAGATCTGCAAGATCCCGTTCATCATGATCCTCGCCAAGACGATGAGCATCCGGCAGAACAAGATCTCGCATATCTCGACGGTGCTGCGGCTGGCGCTCATCACGATCTTTATGTTCGGTCTGATCGTTGTGGCGTCGGAGGATCTCGGCGTTGCGCTGCAGTATCTGTTTATTTTCGTCATCATGGCATTCGTCGGCGGCGTGAGCCTGCTGTGGTTCCTCGGTGCGGGAGCAGTTCTGCTGGTGGCCTCGCCGTTTTTGTGGCAGTTCCTCAGCTATGACCGGCGCAGCCGCATCTGGGTCCTGTTTGACCCGCGCATCGACCCGCTGGCGCAGGACCAGCGCTATCAGATGAACCGCAGCCTGCGTGCGCTGCAGAACGGCGGCGTCACCGGCCAGGGGCTCTACCACGGGACGATGGTGCAGAGCGGCTCGATCCCCGCCCAGCACACGGATTTGATCTTCTCCTCCATCGGTGAAGAGCTTGGCATGCTCGGCTGCATGGCCGTGCTCATTCTGCTGACGGCCATCATCATCCGCATCATCCATGTCGGCATCAAATCCGGCAACTATATGAACCGGCTCATCTGCGTCGGCATCGCCGGTATGCTGACGGCGCAGGTGTTCATCAACATCGGCGTGTGCATCGGCCTCGTGCCGGTCATCGGCCTGACGCTGCCGTTCTTCTCCTATGGCGGCAGCTCGCTCGTCACGATGTTCTTTGCGATGGGCATCGTCTCGGGCATCAATATGCGGCCCGCGCCGGACAGCAACGCGCGCTATATCCGCCCGCCGCTGTCGGCGGCCTGAGCGGTCTTCCAAAACTCCCTCCCATGCGGAGGGAGTTTTTTCTTGTTCTCTTGCATATTTTCCCGCTGTGCGCAGAAACTACCTCCGAATCATCTTAAAGGAGGTTTTCCCTTTGAAACACCGCACCCGTTGTTTTGGCGCCGCCGTTCTTGCGGCGCTGGTGCTTGCCATGCTCTGCGTGCCCGCGCTGGCCGCGGAGATCGCCGTGGATCACACTTCGGAATACCAGTTCAGCGCCGCTGATTTCTCGGACAGCAGCGAGCTGGAGGGCGTCTACATTTCCGCCGTCCCGCCCGCGTATCAGGCAGAACTGTGCATCGGCAGCCGCGTGCTGCGGCGGGGCGATATCCTGCCCGCGGCCGCGCTGGAAAAGCTGAAGCTCCGCCCGGTCTGCCTCGGCGAGGCTGACTGTGAGCTGGTCTACTGCCCGATCAGCGCCGGGACGCTCGGCGATGCCGTGACGGTCAGCCTGCGCATCCTCTCCGGCACGAATACCGCGCCGGTCTGCGAGGATGGAACGCTGGAAACCTATAAGAACATCGCAAACTCCGGCACGCTCTGCGCGCAGGACAAGGAGGACGCCAAGCTCACCTATCAGCTCGTCAAGGAGCCGAAGCGTGGGACCGTCGAGCTGCATGACGACGGCAGCTTCACCTATACGCCGGGCAAGAACAAGGTCGGCAAGGACTCGTTCGTCTTCACCGCGACGGACCCGGCCGGAAACGTCTCCAACGAGGCCTGCGTGAAGATCCGCATCCTCAAGCCCGCCGACAAGGCGACGTATCAGGACATGTCCGGCGACAAGGACGCCTTCGCCGCCATGTGGCTCAAGGATCAGGGGCTGTACACCGGCAGGATCATCGCCGGGAACCTCTGCTTTGAGCCGGACGACGCCGTCAGCCGCGGCGAGTTTCTGATCGCATGCATGAAGCTGGCCGGGCTTGAGCAGGCGGATGGCGCCATCTCGACCGGCTTTGCCGACGAGCTGGAGACGCCCGCGTGGCAGCAGCCGTATCTGGCCGCGGCCTACCAGTCCGGCATGATCTCCGGCACGCCGACGGAGGAAGGACTCGTCTTCCGCCCGGAAGATACGCTCAGCCGTGCGGAGGCCGCCGTCATGCTCCAGAAGCTCCTGCGGCTGCCGGGCGACGCGGCGGTCTTTGCCGGGGAAGACGCCTCTGCCGTCCCTGCGTGGGCACAGAGCGCCGTCAGCGCGCTCTCGGAGGCCGGTATCCCGCTGGCCGCATCGAACTATGAGGCGCCGCTCACGCGGCGGGAGGCCGCGAACATGCTGCTGGCTGCCGAGCCGGTCATCAAAACGACCGGGCTGTATTGGACCGAATAAAAATAACGGACCTGCCGCAGCTTGCGGCAGGTCCGGTTTTTCAGGTTTCGGGGCAGCTGACGGCCATGACCTTTTCGATCATGATGTGCAGCAGACGGCTCTGGTCGGTGTCCGCCGCCTTGTAGAAGACTTCTTTACCGACGCGGCGGGAGACGATGAGGCCGTTATCCTTAAGGCCGCGCAGATGGTGGCTGACCGCGGGGCTCGACATCTCCATGAGGGCGGAGATATTCTGCACGCACTCCTCGCAGTGACACAGCAGCCAGAAGATCCGCACGCGCGTGGGGTCTCCCACCTGCTTGAAGATATCCGCAACGATTTGAAAATTGTCCGCCTTTGCGAGCTGCGCCCGGATCTGGTCGATATTATGGTGTTCTTCCTCGCCGTGATGATGCGGCAGCAAGTCCGTATGCATACGCCCGCCTCCATTCGTTTTCTATATCATACATAATTCTTTCCAAAATGCAAAGGTTTTTTTCATTTTGCTCTTGACATTCGCAGCGGGCGGCGTTATACTGCGTTTGTGAAGATTAAACGAATGCTTAATTGTTTAATAAGCAGGAAGGGGTACACCATGAAAAAGACCTATGCGATCGAAGTCGACTGCGCGAACTGCGCCAACCTGATGGAGGAAGCCGCAAACAAGACCGAGGGCGTCGCCTCCGCAAGCGTCAATTTTATGATGCAGAAGATGAGCGTGGAATTCGCCGAGGGCGCGGACGAGAAGAAGACGATGAAGGCCGTCCTCAAGGCATGCAGGAAAGTCGAGCCGGACTGCGAGATCGAGCTGTAAGCAAGCAAGGCAGCAGCGCCTTCGGTGCTGCTGCCTTTGTCTCAAATAAGAAGGAAAGGGTGCGCTTCCCCATGACGAAGAAACAGAAAAAAATGCTGATCCGGATCTGCATCGCGATCGTGCTGCTGCTGAGCGCGAAATTCGTCCCGATGCCCGGCGCGGTGCGGATCGTGCTGTTCGCCGTGACGTATCTGGTCATCGGCTATGATATCCTGAAAAAAGCCGCCAAGGGCATCGGCAACGGCCGTGTGTTCGACGAGAACTTCCTGATGGCCATCGCTACGCTCGGTGCGATCGCGCTGGCGGTCTACGAAAAGGACACGGACCTCACCGAGGCCATCGCCGTTATGCTGTTCTACCAGATCGGCGAGCTGTTCCAGAGCTACGCGGTCGGCAAGAGCCGCCGGAACATCACGGCGCTCATGGATATCCGCCCGGACTACGCCAACATTGAAACGGACGGCAAGCTCGAGCAGGTCGACCCGGATACCGTGGCGGTCGGCAGCGTGATCGTCGTGCAGCCGGGCGAAAAGGTGCCGATCGACGGCGTCGTCATCGAGGGCACGGCCAGTCTCAACACCAGTGCGCTGACCGGCGAGAGCCTGCCGCGCGAGATCATCCCCGGCGAGGAGGTCATCAGCGGCTGCATCGACATGTCCGGCGTGCTGAAGATCCGCACGACGAAGAACTTCGGCGAATCGACAGTCTCGAAGATCCTGGAGCTGGTCGAAGAATCTTCCTCCCGCAAGTCACGGTCGGAGGCGTTCATCTCCAAATTCGCGCGGGTCTATACGCCAGCCGTGTGCTGCTCGGCGCTGGCGCTGGCGGTTTTGCCGCCGGTCATCAATCTGATCGCGGACAATCCGGCCGCGTGGGCGGACTGGATCTACCGCGCGCTGACGTTCCTGGTCATCTCCTGCCCCTGCGCGCTGGTCGTCAGCATTCCGCTGAGCTTCTTCGCAGGCATCGGCGGCGCGAGCAATGCCGGTGTGCTGATCAAGGGCTCGAACTACATGGAAACGCTTTCGCAGACGAAGATCGTGGTTTTTGACAAGACCGGTACGCTGACCAGGGGTGTGTTCGAGGTCAGCGGCATCCACCACAACGAGCTGGAAAACGAAAAGCTCATCGAGCTGGCCGCCCATGCCGAGTGCGCCTCCTCGCACCCCATCAGCAAGAGCCTGCAGCGGGCCTATGGCAAGCCGATCGACCGCAGCCGCGTGTCCGATATCGAGGAGATCAGCGGCCACGGTCTGACCGCTACGGTCGACGGGATGAAGATCGCCATCGGCAACGACAAGCTGATGGAAAAGCTGAGTGTAGACTGCATCCCCTGCCACTGCGTCGGCACGATCCTGCATATCTCGATCGACGGCAAATATGCTGGTCACATCGTGATCTCCGACATTGAAAAGCCGGACGCAAAGGAGGCTATCGCCGCCATCAAGCGGACCGGCGCGCAGAAGACCGTCATGCTGACGGGCGATACGAAGCGCGTGGCGGAGCAGGTCGCGAAGGATCTCGGCGTAGACGAGGTCCACAGCGAGCTGCTGCCGGCCGACAAGGTCACGCAGGTGGAAAAGCTGCTGGCAGAAAAGAGTCCGAAGGCCAAGCTCGCCTTTGTCGGCGACGGCATCAACGACGCGCCGGTCCTCTCGCGGGCGGATATCGGCATTGCGATGGGCGCGATGGGCTCCGACGCGGCGATCGAAGCGGCGGACGTCGTGCTGATGGACGACGACCCGATGAAGATCTCCAAGGCCATCGGCATTTCCCGCAAGTGCATCCGCATCGTGTACGAGAACATCGTGTTCGCGCTGGTCGTCAAGGCAGCCTGCCTGATCCTCGGCGCGTGCGGCATCGCGGATATGTGGCTGGCCATCTTCGCCGACGTCGGCGTCATGATCCTCGCCGTCCTCAACGCCATCCGCGCGCTGGCTGTGAAGAACGTCTGAATTGCACGATCATAACAAATCTAAAACATAAAAACACTCCGCTTCTTCGCGGCATGGGCTTCCAAATGCCCATGTCCCTTCTGCGGAGTGTTTTTTTATAAAATACCCTACTGTGGGGCAAAAGTCAATCTCTTTTGGAAAAAACGCCTGGTTTCTCACTGACATTGTTTTTCTTGACAAAATCTTCTATTTTGAATATACTGATTTCGAAGAACTCGTGTCGGCGGCTTTTGCCGTTGACCCCGGCAGTGAAAGTCCGGGGGACGCGGGTTCTTTTTGTTTGAGTACGGCCGCTTCCGGCCTCTGCGCTGGTATTCAGCGGTAGGTCTCTTCCAGATAGAGCTGGGTGCGGCGCTGGATGCGGGCGGCGGTCTGGTCGCCGGAGAGGAAGTATGGAAGCTCGTCGGCGAGGATCTGGCTGATGGCAGCGTCGTAATAAAACACGGATGTCGCTGCCTCCTGCAGGGTACGCAGGAGTCTTTCTGCATCCGGGTCTTGCATGGCGGCCGTCTTGTCCTTGAAATCCGCCTGCAGGGGCAGCCAGCCGCCGCGGCCGCGCGCCGCGTAGCGGTCCTCGGTGATGAGCAGCTTCAGGAAGGCCCACGCGCCCGCTTTCTCCTGTGCGTTGACCGGGATGGCCATCGGCAGGGTCAGGTAAAACTCCGCGCGGCTCGCGCCGGGAAAGCCCGGAAATGCACAGTCCTGCAGTTCTGCTGCATAGCGCTCCTCAAATTCCTCCGCACGCATGATCATCAACTCCTCCAGAAGCACCTCGCCGCTTTGCAGCGCTTCCCGGTCCGATTCCGCATCCGGCCGCTTCTGCGCCTCAGCGAGCGCCAGCAGGCGCAGAAAGTCCGGCGAATCAAACTGTGCTTCTGCCGTTTCATAATTCACAAAACCTGTCGGTGCGTGGAGAAGCAGCAGCTCCAGCATGCCCTGTTCGTCCTCCTGCGCAAAGACCGAGGCAAGCTCCGGATGCGCCTGCGCGATATCCAGAAACTCCGTCATGGACCAGCCGTCTTTTCCTCCGACGCTCTCACGCAGGCCGACGGTCGTATCCAGCATGTAAGTCTGCGGCAGGCGGTACAGTGCGCCGTCCGTTTCCAGCGCGCGGAGCAGGTTCTGCGTGAAATCGGCGCGGGAAAGCGTCTCGTCCGCGTCGATCCACGCGTACAGATCCTCCAGCAGTCCCTGCCGCGCATAGACTTCATAGTCCAGACCGTTCACGAACAGAAGGTCCGGGCTCTGGCCGTAGAGGAGGTCCATCAAAAGCTGCTGGTCCGCCTGTTCCCCATACTGCGCCTCATAGTCGACGAATTCGACCTGATATTCGGGGTACAGAGAGGAAAAATCGCGGACGGCCATGGAAAAGATGCTGCTGCGGCTTCCGGCAACGCGGATGGTGCGCTTTTCCGGGAGCTTGCCCTCCACGGGCGTCAGCCAGAACAGGGTGCAGCCGGGTTCCCCGGACGCGGACGGAGCCCATTCAAGGCCGAGATACCGGTCGTTTCCCAGGCTGCAGAAGTCGAGGATATCCCCGGCGTACAGGCCGACGGCGTCGCAGGTGAACAGCTGCGTGACGGCTTCCGCGTCGATCGACCAGCCGAAAAAGGCATCGTTGGCGCAGACGATGCAGTCATAGGGCGTCTGGTCGCCCGGATAGAGCTGCTCGACGCCGGTGCAGAACAGGTCCGGCAGCGCGCAGAGGCGGCGGAGCGCGCCGTCTTCCAGCAGATAGATTGCCTGTTCCTGCCGCGCCCACGCGAGCAGACGGCCGTCCTGCGCGGAGAAAAAGCGGTCGATGGCGGGGGCCTCCTGCTTCCAGAGGAGCGTCCCGTCCGGCGAACAGGCAAGGACACAGGCGCCATCCGCCGCGAGATAGACCGTGTCTTCCCGGACGGCCATTGCCGTGATGTTGGAGCAGCCGGTCAGAGCGGCGTCCAGGCTGGCTTCTGTGTCCGGGCCATGGAGCGTCCATTGGGTCCCATCCTCCCCTGCCGCTTCCAGCGAGAACAGCCTCTCCCCGTCCAGCGCAGTCTGCACGACCCTTCCGCCCGGCGAGACGGCCAGCGTCTGCACGACGCAGCTGCGGTCCGGCGCGTAGAAGGCGGCGGCCTCGGTTCTGCTCTCCGCCTCGTCCTGCGCGAAGATCATGCCGGTCAGCACCGCGCCCTTGTCGTACGGCAGCAGATGTTCGCCGAGGTCCAGAAGCTCCGGCTCTGTGCGGCCCAGCCGGTACTGCGTCGCGGGGATCCGGACGGAGAGACCGGAGATCGTCTGCTCCGGGTCAGCCTTTGCCGTCTGCGCCGGTTCCGGCGCAGGCGGGCTTTCTTTTTTGCAGGCAGAACAGGCGCACAGCAGCACACAGGCCAGCAGGAACGCAGCAAATCGCTTCATATCCGCACCTCCATAGGTTTACTTTTGTAGACTTATCGTAGCATATAAGTCTACTCTTGTCAACCACGCAAAGACGAAAAAACAGGCGCTGCCGGAGCAGCGCCTGTCTGGTTGCAGTGTGGGAATTAGCCCAGCTCGGAGAAGTACTTGATGGTGCGGACCATCTGGCTGGTGTAGGAGT
>DHKK01000063.1:0-391 GCA_002404795.1 Clostridiales bacterium UBA4696 | reverse complement strand
TACCAGGAAACGACCTGAACCTGGGTGTCGCCGTTCGGCAGGGGCAGGACCATGGTCTGGGTGGCATCGAACAGGGAACCGAAGCGCATGCCGATGATGTCGGAGGAAACGATCTCGTCGGTGTTGTAGCCGAAGGACTCAGTCGTCTCAGCCTTCATCTGTGCATTGACCTGGTCGACCGTGACAGCGCCCTTGACAACAGCGTTCAAGATAGTGGTGGAGCCGGTCGGGGTGGGAACACGCTGTGCAGCGCCGATGAGCTTGCCGTTCAGCTCCGGGATGACGAGGCCGATGGCCTTGGCAGCGCCGGTGGAGTTCGGGACGATGTTGACAGCGGCTGCGCGGCTGCGGCGGAGGTCACCCTTGCGCTGCGGGCCGTCGAGCGGCATCT
>DHKK01000159.1 GCA_002404795.1 Clostridiales bacterium UBA4696 | reverse complement strand
TTCGGGGTTCGTCTGTTTTTATTCTACCATACTGGCGAAAACAGTGCAAGGATCGCCGCAGCAGGGGATCTGCTGCGGCGATCAGGCGCTTGTTTACTTGTTCGGGACGATCACGGCGAGGAAGCGGGTGGGGGCGGCGGTGTGGTTGCGGATGGAGTGGGTATGGCCGTCGGCGCAGAATTCCGCGTCGCCGACGTGCAGCTCGCGCGCCTGCCCGTCCTCAGTGACGGTGGCCGCGCCCTCAAGAATGATATAGGCTTCGCCGTTCGTCTCGTGCGGATGCACGCCGACGGACTCGCCGGGCTGCAGCGTGATGACGGCCATCATCTCCGCGCGGCCGCCGAGCTGCTCGTCTGAGAACAGGTAACGGAAGCTGGGGCTTCCTTCGCCGCCGCGGATGTTGTGCTTGACGGCGGTCTGCATTTCGTCTTTCATCTGAAACATTGCGAAAACCTCCTGTTATTTGTGGTATTTGCTGCCCGCCTGGATGGCCTCGGCGCGGTAGAGCTGCTCGAGCGCCATGACGCGGGCGAGATGGTGCGGAAAGGTCATCTTGCTCATGGACAGCTGCAGGTCGGCAAGCGCCTTGATCTCCGGCGCAATGCCGAACGACGAGCCGATGAGAAAGCATGCGCCTGACCGGCCGCCGAGCTTGGCCTGCCGCAGGGTATCGGCCAGCTGCTCCGAGGACAGGAGCCTGCCCTCCGGCGTCAGCACGCAGAAAAAGCAGCCCTTCGGCAGCTTCGCGCGGATGAGCTCCGCCTCCTTCTGCAGGCCCTGGGCGATCTGCGCGGCGCTCGGCTCCTCCGGCAGGCGGCATTCCGGCAGCTCGATGAGCTGGAAGGCGCAGTAGGCCTTCAGCCGCTTGGCGTATTCGGCGGCCGCCTCGGTATAGAATTTCTCCTTGAGCTTGCCCATGCAGATGAGCGTGATGGAAAACATAAAAACCTCCGCGTATTCAAAAAACCTGCCCATACGGACAGGTTTTTTGCTTGAAACCTCAGTCTGCTACGTAGGGCAGCAGGGCGATCTGGCGGGCACGCTTGATAGCGACCGTCAGCTGACGCTGATGGGCAGCGCAGGTACCGGTGGTACGGCGGGGCAGGATCTTGCCGCGCTCGGACAGGTAACGGCGAAGCTTCACAGTGTCTTTGAAATCGATGTGCGTCACCTTATCAACGCAGAAGGAGCAAACCTTCTTGCGCTTGCGAGGATGAACACGATCATTAGACATTGCCATAGTGAATCCTCCTATCTTGGTCTTGTGGAAAAATGTTAGAACGGGAGCTCGGGATCGTCGTCGGAGAGCATGGAGAAATCAGACGAGGCGGCAGACACGTTCTGCGGCGCCTGATACGCCGGCTGCGGCGGCTGCTGCTGCGGGATCTGATTGAAGCTCTGCGCGTAGCCCTGCGACTGGTTGAAGCCGCCGTCGGCATTATCGCGCTTGCTGTCGCCGAAGTAGACGTTGTCCGCTACGACCTCGGCCGAGCGGCGCTTGTTGCCTTCCTTGTCCTGCCAGTTGCGGATCTGCAGCCGGCCGGAGACGACCGCCATGCGGCCCTTGGAGAAGTACTTGCTGACGAACTCAGCCGTGCTCCGCCATGCGACGATGTCCACGAAATCTGTTTCCTTCTCCGCGCCCTGCGCCGCGTAATCGCGGTCGACAGCGAGCGTAAAGGACGCGACCGCGACGCCGCTGCCGGTCCGGCGCAGCTCGGGGTCACGAGTCAGTCGGCCCATGAGAACGATGTGGTTCAGCATGTGAGTGCCTCCTTACTCTTCAACAGCGACGATGATGGAACGCAGGATGCCGTCGGTGATCTTGAAGACACGATCAAGCTCTGCCGGCATTTCGGGCGTCACTTCGCAGGTCATGTAGACGTAGTAGCCCTCGATCAGGTCGTTGATCGGGTACGCAAGACGGCGCTTGCCCCACTCGTCAACACTGGTCAGAGTGCCGTGAGCCTCCACGATACCCTTGAATTTTTCCACGAGAGCCGCGATACCCTCTTCACCCTGTGCGGGGTCGATGATATAGAGGACCTCATACTTTGCGGAAAGTTTTGCCATGATGTTGCACCTCCTTCTGGACTTATGGCCGCAGGTCCCGCCTGCGGCAAGGATCGTCTGCGCTCGCAGACCAGAGTATTATAGCGGCAAATGGGAGAAAAGTCAACCGGAGATCCGGAAAAAGTTTATAAATTATGACCTGTGATCCGAAAAAGTTCACAGAATGTGATCTGCGCGCAAAAAAACAGGGCAGCCGTCCGGCTGCCCTGCGGATATTTGCTTACTTCGCGGTCTTTTCCTTCAGTGCCTTGCCGGCCTTGAAGACGGGGATAGTGGTGGCGGGGATCTCGATGGCTTCCTTGGTCTTGGGGTTGCGGCCCATGCGGGCTTCGCGCTTCTTCGTCTCAAAACCGCCGAAGCCGACCAGCTGGACCTTGTCGCCCTGGCTCAGTGCGTCAGCGATGGTGTCAAAGGTGGTGGTGACGGCCTTCTCGGCGTCCTTCTTGGAAATGCCGCATTTCTTGGCGACTTCCGCGATCAGTTCGGTCTTATTCATGTGTAGTTCCTCTTTTCATAAAGTATAGAAGTTATTGTTCACCGCCGGGCACGACACGTTTCTGCGCGTTCCATCCGGCAAGCAGCTCGTCTTTCGAAAGCGTTTCCAGGGGCCTGCCTTCGGCAAGAGCCGTCTGCTCCATAGCGGTAAAGCGTCTGATGAATTTTTCGCAGGCCGCGTGCAGCGCCTGCTCCGGGTCCCGCTCCAGCGTGGAGGCGACGCGGACCGCGGCGAACAGCACGTCGCCCAGCTCCTCGTCGATGTTGGTGTAATCCCGCACGGCCTCACGCAGCTCGCCGGTCTCTTCTGCTAGTTTGTCCAGCGCTTCGTCGGCGGATTCCCAGCGGAAGCCGGTTTTGGCGGCTTTTTTCTGGATCTTTTCCGCGCGCCATGTCGCCGGCAGCGAGCGGGCGACGCCCGCCATGGCCTCGCCGGTGGTCTTCTGGCCCTTTTCCTTCTGCTTGAGCTCGTCCCAGCTCTCCGCCTCGCCGCCGAAGAGGAACGAGTGGCGGAAGATGAGCTTTCTGCATTCGGCGTCGGCGATGTCGTCGATCGTCATGCGGCCGCGGTCGGCCTCGATATCCGCGTGGAACAGCACCTGCAGCAGCACGTCGCCCAGCTCCTCACGGAGCATGGCCGCGTCGTCGCAGTCGAGCGCCTCGCAGGCCTCGTAGGCTTCCTCAAGGAAATTGCGGCGGATGGACAGGTGCGTCTGCGCCGCGTCCCACGGGCAGCCGCCCGGCGCGCGCAGCATATGCACCAGCCGGATCAGGTCAGACAGGTCATAGCGCGGTTTGCTAGTAAAATTTATCATACTTTTGTTTCTTTCGCAAGTAGGAAATTCATGTTTTGTGTTTGATATGCAGGATTTTTGCGATTTTTTCGCCCTTCGGCAGCAGCAGGCAGTCCTCATAGGTGATGCACTGCAGCACAAGGACAAAAATCGCATACACGATCACCGCGATCACGAGCGCGCCCAGGCAGATGATCGTGTTGGAGCTCGTCACGCGGCGCAGCACCGCTTCGGCGAAGAATGTCGCCGCGCCCATGATCGCCGCGGCCGCGGCCGGGCGGATGAGATTGCGCACAATGGCCGGATGCGTCGTGACGGTCCTGCGCATGGCGATGAGGTCGAGCACCGTGATCGTCACATAGCAGACGATGGTGCCGATGGCCGCGCCGATGATGTTGAGCGACGGGATGGCGACCAGGATATAGTTGACGACGACCTTCACGATGCCGCCGATGAGCATGTTGACCACCGGCGTCGTCACGTCGCCGTGCGCCTGCATGATGGCGTTGAAGAGCAGGACCGTGCTGTTGAAGACGACGGCGATGCCCAGATACGCGAGGATCGGCGTGGCCGTGGCGACGCTCTCGGGGCCGTAGTTGCCCGCGAGCAGGCGGATGATGGGCTCGGCCAGCACGGCCAGCCCCACCGCGCACGGCAGGCTGATGAGGCCCATGGTCCGCACGGCGGATTCCTCCGTATGGCGCGCGCCGTCGGCGTTGCCGCGGGTCAGGGCGGCGGTCACGGTCGGGATGATGGAGATGGTGATGGGCGTGATGAGCGAGCAGGGGAGATTGAAGATCGTCTGGCAGAAGTTATAGATGCCCTTGGCGGTATCCGCCGCGTCGGACGACCACGCGAGCGCGCCGGTGAGCCGGCGCATATAGATCATCGTGTCGAACAGGTTGATGATCTGCAGCCCCGCCGAGCCCAGCGTGATGGGGACGGCGATGACGAGCAGCTCCTTCATCGTCTGGCGGCCGGATTTGGCCTCGCCGCCGCCCTGCTGCAGGATCTGATTGGACTTGCCGAACTGGATGCGCAGATAGATGACTGCCACGATGCAGCCCGCCGTCACGCCGAAGATGCCGCCGGCCGCCGCATAGACGAGACTGCCGGTCTTTTTGAGCATCAGGTACGCGCCGCCGAGACCGAAGACCACGCGGATCATGGCCTCATAGACCTGGCTGACGGACGTCGGGGTCATGTTGCTCTGCCCCTGGAAGAAGCCGCGGTGGGCCGAGACGATGCAGATGAGCAGCACGCACGGCGACAGCGCCGCGATGGCCGCCCAGGAGTTTTCATTCGTCGTGACCATGACCGACAGCTGCCGGCAGAACACGAGCATGATGAGCGTGCCGACGACGCCGATGGTCAGAAAGACCTTCATGGACACCGAGTAGATCTTGCGGATCTGCGCGTAATTGTCGAGCGCCTGCGCCTGTGAGATCATCCGGCTGACGGCGACGGGCAGGCCCGTCGTGGAGATCATCAGCAGGACGTTGTACACGTCGTAGGCGGTGTTGAAGTAGCCGAAGCCCCGTTCCTGCAGGATGTTCTGCAGCGGGACCTTATAGATGAAGCCGAGGAGCTTGACGATGATGGTCGCCGCGGTCAGAACCGCCACGCCCTGCAGGAAGCTCTGCTTTTTCTGTGCCTTTTCGCCGCTCATGCCTGCGCCTCCGGTCCATCAGAAAAGACTCTGGGGATGGCGTAATCGTGTAGCTCCTTCAGTGCGCCCGCGATATCCAGTGTGGGATATTTGCCGTCGGCGTAGAGGATCCGGCCGCGCACCATCGTCAGCGCCACGTCGTGGCCGGAGGCCGCGTAGACCAGCTGCGAGAGCACGTTGTGGCACGGGATGAGGTGCGGCTGGTTGAAGTCCAGCAGGATGAGGTCGGCGTCCATGCCGAGCTCGATGACGCCGCATTCGGCGCTTCGCCCCTGCGCTCTTGCGCCGCAGACCGTCGCCATCATGAGCGCGGCCTCGGCGGGCAGCGCCTTCGGGTCGCCGGTCTTGCCCTTGGCCATGAGCGCGGCGGCCTTGATCTCCTCAAAAAGATCCAGATTGTTGTTGGAAGCGACCGAGTCCGTGCCGAGGCACACGTTCATCCCGGCCTTGACCATGCCGAGCACGTCCGCGCAGCCGGAGGCGAGCTTCAGGTTGCTCACCGGGCAGTGCGCCGCGGACACGTGGCGCTTCGCCAGCAGCTGCATATCCTCCTGCGTCACATGGACGCAGTGGGCCGCGACGGTCGGCACGTCGAACACATGGTGGCAGTCGAGCACCTGCGCGGGCGTGAGGCCGTACTTCTCCACGCATGCGTCGTGCTCCTTCTTCGTCTCGGACAGATGGACCTGCAGCTGCAGGCCGTTGTTGATGGCGTATTCCGCCAGCGCATCCCAGAGCTGATAGGTCGAGGTATATTCGGCGTGGATGGAGGCCTCAATCTTAATGCGGCCATTGTCATAGTTATGCCACTTGTCCTTCAGCTCCACGAGCTCGCGGCAGGCGGGGAAGGTATCGAAGCAGAACGCATCGCCCAGGAACATGGACGTGCCGCGGGAGATATTCGCCTTGATGCCGGACTCGGCCACGGCCTGGCAGATCTCGTCGCAGAAATAATACATATCCGACACGCTGGTCGTGCCGAAGCGCAGCGCCTCGGCGATGGCGAGCGTCGTGGCGGCCTTGACGGCGCGGCCGTCGAGCCGGTCTTCGCGCGGGAAGATATAGTGCTCGAGCCAGTCCTGCAGATTGAGGTCGTCCGCGTAGCCGCGCAGCAGGTACATCGGCAGGTGCGTATGGCAGTTGATGAGGCCCGGCATCAGGACCATGCCGGTGGCGTCAATAATCTTCTTCGGCTGCTCCTCGGGCGGTTTTTTGGCCATATAGGCGATCTTTCCGTCCATGACGCCGACGAACGCGTCCTGCCAGAGCGTCATCTGCTCGTTCATCGTGACGATATTGACATGGGAAAACAGTGTATCCATGGAAGCCCTCCTTACGAGTCCAGTTCGCGGATCTGACGCAGCAGGGAGAAGATCTCGTCCTTCTGCTGCAGGATCGTGTCGATGCGGGAAATATAATCCTGCGGGATCTTGGGATTGTGGTAGCGGGCGAGCTTCTCCGCCGGGAGATTGATCTTGTTCATCCCGCCGCCGCCGAGAGAGAGGATGGTGTGCAGCTCCTCCATCATGTATATGTTGTAAAGTCCGGTGTAGCCCGGCCTGCACCAGCCGGTGTTTTCAAAGCTGCCGGACATGTACTTCTGCCGGTAGAGATAGTAGGGCTCGTAGCCGTTGTCGCGCAGCGCATCTTCCGCGCCTGCGAGCATGGCGGCCACCGCCTCCTGCGGCGGGAGCGGAGCCCGGGAGGAAAACAGCGCCGCGCCCTTCTTGAGCGCCAGCGTGTGGACCGTGATGTTGCTCGGGCCAAGCGCGAGCACCTGCCGGATGGAATCGGCAAAGCCGGCCTCGTCGTCGTCGGGCAGACCCGCGATGAGGTCCATGTTGATATCGTCAAACCCGGCGCGGACCGCCTGATAGAAGGCCTCGATGGTCTGCCGGGCCGTATGGCGGCGGCCGACGGCCGCGAGGACCTTGTCGGACATGGTCTGGGGGTTGATGGAGATGCGCGTGGCGCCGCCGGCCCTGATCACGCGCAGCTTTTCCTCGTCCAGCGTGTCGGGGCGGCCGCCCTCGACCGTGAATTCCAGACAGCGGGAAAGATTGAAGCTCGTGTGGATGGCCTCCAGCAGCCGCGCCATCTGCGCGCTCGAGAGCGTCGTCGGCGTGCCGCCGCCGATGTAGAGCGTGCGGATGTGGAAGCCGGAAGCCTGCAGCAGCCTGCCGGTGTGCGCGATCTCGCGCAGCAGCGCGTCCAGATACGCAGGCAAAAACTCCCCGAAGCGCTCGATGGACTGGCTCACGAACGAGCAGTACGCGCAGCGCGTCGGGCAGAACGGGATCCCGATATATACCGAAAGATCGTCCGGGCACAGGAGCTTCGCGGCCTCGATGGTATGCCGCGAGGCGTCGACGCAGAGCTTTGCGCGCGCCGGGGAGACGAAATAGGTCTCGCGCAGCAGGCGCTCGGCGTCTTTTTCGCTGCCGCCGCCGGAAAGACAGCGGGTCGAGAGCTTCGTCGGCCGCACGCCGGAGAGCGCGCCCCACGGGGGCGCGGCGTCCAGCACCTGCATGGCCGCGAGATAGTAGCTGCGCTGCAGGATGCGCCTTGCCGCGCGCACGTCGGCGTTTTCCAGCCGCACGCGGTTGGAAGCGAAGCCGGTCCTGCCGCGGTAGGTGACCTTGGCGGTCGCCGTGAGGAAGCGATTTCCGCGCGAGAGGGACGAGACGGTCCCGTCGCCGGTGAACGGCTCCGTGCAGAATTCGCTCGGCTCCTGCGCGAACAGCTGCAGCTGCAGCTGCTCGACGGGGTAGCGCTCGGTGTGGTTTTTCAGATACAGCTTCATCCGGCAAAGCCTCCGCGCAGGTAGGGATTCGTGCGCAGCTCGTCCGCGATGGTGCTGGCCGGTCCGTGCCCGGGCAGCACGCGCGTCTCGGGCGGGAGCGTGGACAGCCGCTTTAAGGATGCGGACATGGCCGCGTCGCTGCCGCCGGGGAAATCCGTCCGCCCGTAGGAGCCCGCGAAGAGCGTATCGCCCGAAAACAGCACGTTTTCGCACAGCAGACACACCGACCCCGGCGTATGTCCGGGCGTCGAGAGCACCCGGAAGCGCAGTCCGGCGGCCGTAAGCTCGTCGCCCTCCCGATAGGTGTCGGTGTAGAGCAGCAGATCGTGGCACATATGGCTCGGGTCGTCCTTGTCGGCCTCACCGACGAAGACGGGCGCCTGCGTCGCCGCGTGCAGGTTTTTGAGCGCGCCGATGTGGTCAAAATGCGCGTGTGTCAGGAAAATGGCCTCGAGCGTCAGCCCCTGCTCCTGCAGGACGGCGAGGAGCTTTTTGGAGTTCGCCGCGGGGTCGATGATGACGGC
>DHKK01000103.1 GCA_002404795.1 Clostridiales bacterium UBA4696 | reverse complement strand
CCCCTCATAGGGGAAGCCATTGGCCCGCTGCGGCGGGGTGGCAATCCCTCAGTCAGCCTAACGGCTGACAGCTCCCTTTACACAAGGGAGCCTTTGGTGCGGCGCTTGCTATGGAGCTTCTTCAGAAGATCGTCACCGCCTTTGCGCGGTCCTGCGTGCCGTAGCGCCAGAGGTCGAGATGGCCTTCGGTCTGCGTGTAGACCAGCGGTTGCGGCGGCAGATCCTCGAGCGGATGCAGCACGGTCAGCTTGATCCGGAGCGTTTCGGGCAGGATGGCCCGGATGAACACACAGACCGGCTGTCCCGGCTGCAGCCGCCCGTCCGTCTCCGCCAGCCCGCACAGGTTCGGCGTCAGCGCGATGAACGCCCCGTAGTCCGTCACCGTGCGGACGATCCCCGTCACCGTCTGCCCGGCCTGGAAGCGCGCGGCGTTTTCCTGCCAGGTACCGAGCAGCTCGCGCATCGTGAGCGTCACCCGCCGCTGCACCGGGTCGATCGTGCGGATCGCGGCGAAGATCCGCTGGCCTGCCTGCAGGCAGTCCGCTGCGTGCGCCGGGCGCGACATGCAGATGCGTCTCGTGCCGAGCAGCCCCAGCGCCCCGCAGCCGAGGTCGCAGAACGCGCCGAATTCCGCCAGCCCCGTCACGACCGCGGGCAGGATATCTCCCGGCCGCTGCCGGAGCAGCAGATCCAGCGCCTGCTCCTGCGCGCTGCGGCGCGACAGCCGCGCCCGCCCGTCCGGGAAAAACCCCAGCACATGAAAGCACACCGGCCGCCCGACGCAGGAAAGAATGGCAAGGTCCCGCGTCTGTCCGCCGGCAATGCCGCGCGCGGCCTCCGCGCGCTCGATCACGCCCTCGCAGCAGCCGAGCGGCACATGCAGCGCGTGACGCTCGTCACACAGCACGGCCCGTGCCTGCAGGATCCTGCGCTGCTGCATGGCGAGCAGCAGCTCCTCTCTGGTATAGCCCTCCGGCTGCGGATGCAGCCCTTCCGGAAGCACATGATCCATAAGATACCCCCTCATTCCTGCTCCAATATATGCAGGCAGGGGAAGAAAAGGAGATACGCCATGGACGTACAGGTCAACGATATCCTCGTCATGAAAAAAGAGCACCCCTGCGGCGCGAAGCAGTGGCTGGTGCTGCGCAGCGGCATGGATTTCCGCCTGCGCTGCACGGGCTGCGGGCATGAGCTGATGATCCCGCGCAGCAAGGCGGAGAAGAGCATCCGCCAGATTCTGCGCGACGGGAAGCCGATCTGACAATACAAGGAAAACCTGACGAACGAAAGGCCGCAATTCCGCTTGGAATTGCGACCGCTTTTTTTGCCTCCGCGCGCTAAGCTGGACTGGCCGGGACAAACAGGGGGAGGCGATGGAGATGACGGTGTATGCCGACGAGGCGTTTTTGCTCAACGGAGCGGTGGACTATCTGCTGCTCGTCTGCGCGGCGAAGCTTGGCGGCGGGCGCATGCTGCGGCTGCGGCTGGCGCTGGCGGCGGTGTTCGGCGGCGTGTACGCCGCGGCGGCGCTGTTCCCGGCGCTGGCGTTTCTGCAGCAGCTGCCAGTGAAGCTGGCGAGCCTTGCGGCCATGCTGCTCATCGCGTTCGGCGCCGGACGCGGGACGCTGCGCACGGGCGCGCTGTTCTTTGCGGCCGTCTGCGCCTTCGGCGGCGCGGCGGTCGCGGCGGCGCAGCTGTTCGGCACGGGCGTGCTCGTGCTGCCGGGCGGGACGTTTTACGCGGTGAGCGGGCTGGGGCTGCTGCTTCTGGCGGGGATTTTGTACGCGCTTTGCTACACGGTCTTTGCCTGTACGGCGCAGCACGGCGGCGAGATCCGCACGCTGCGGCTGCGCCTGGGCGGGCGGAGCGTGCAGGTCCGGGCGCTGCACGATACCGGCTGCACGCTCCGCGACCCGATGACCGGCGAGCGCGTGCTCGTCGCCGAGGCGGGCGTGCTGCAGGCGCTTTTGCCGGAGGCAGGCGTCACGCCGCAGGCCCTGGCCGACCCGGCGGCGCTGCTGCTGCGGCTCAAAACGCGCGATCCCGCGCTTCCCGCGCGCCTTTTGAGCTATCGGAGCGTCGGTACGCAGGCGGGGCTGCTGCTCTGCCTGCGCTGCGAAGCGCAGGAGGGGGCGGGGGAACAGAAGCGCTGCCTTGCAGCCTTTTCCCCGACGCCCGTGTCGGACGGAGGAAGCTATCATGCGTTGATCGGAGGAGAGATCGGATGAAACTGGAACTTGTTCTGCAGAAGCTCGGCCTCATACAGCCGGGGAAGATCATGTACATCGGCGGCAGCGACGTCCTGCCCGCGCCGCTCCGGCCCGAGGACGAGCGCCGCGCGATCGAGGCGCTTGCCGCCGGGGACGAGACGGCGCGGCAGACGCTCATCGAGCACAACCTGCGCCTGGTCGTGTATATCGCGCGGCGGTTTGAAAATACGGGCGTCAATCTCGAGGACCTCATTTCCATCGGCACCATCGGGCTCATCAAGGCCGTCAATACCTTCCGGCCCGACCGGAATATCAAGCTCGCGACCTATTCCTCGCGCTGCATCGAAAATGAGATCCTCATGCACATCCGCAAGATCGCCAACCAGAAGACGGAGGTCTCGCTCGACGAGCCGATCAACACCGACTGGGACGGCAACGAGCTGCTCTTGTCGGACGTGCTGGGCACGGACGGGGATATCGTCATGCGCCCGCTGGAGGACGACGTGGACCATCAGCTGCTGCGGCAGGCGCTCGGCCGGCTGCCGGAGCGGGAGAAGCAGATCGTCTCCATGCGCTTCGGCCTCGGCGGCCGCCGGGAGAAGACGCAGAAGGAGGTCGCGGACCTCATGGGCATCTCGCAGTCGTATATCTCGCGCCTGGAAAAGCGCATCATGCTGCGGCTGCGGCGGGAGATCTCGCGTCAGATCTGCAGTTAAGGCGCCTTGACTGGGGGGTTGCAAAAACCGCGCACGTGTGGTATAAATTTATCGATACAAAATTCGTTTATCGATATCAGCAAAAGGAAGCGGCCATATGGAAAAAGAGATCTCCAAAGCAACACTCAAGCGTCTGCCGACGTATCTTGCCTACCTCAAAAGTCTGCCGGAGGGCAGCAGCGTCAATATCTCCGCCACGGCGCTGGCAGCCGGGCTGCACATGGGCGAGGTGCAGGTGCGCAAGGATCTGGCGCTCGTCTCCTCCGGCGGCCGCCCGAAGATCGGGTATAACCGCGCCGCGCTCATCGCGGATATCGAGCAGTTCCTCGGCTACGGCAACACGAACGACGCCGTGCTCATCGGCGCCGGCAAGCTGGGCCGGGCCCTGCTCGGCTACTCGGGCTTCGCGGAATACGGCCTGAATATCGTCGCCGCCTTTGACGAGAATGACGCCATCATCGGCACCTCCAAGAGCGGAAAGCCCATCATGCACCTGTCGCGCCTCGGCGAGATCTGCCGCCGCGAGCAGATCAAGATCGGCATCATCACCGTCCCGGCCGAACAGGCGCAGGGCGTGTGCGATCTGCTCATCAGCAACGGCATCCTCGCCATCTGGAATTTTGCGCCCAAGCACCTGAACGTGCCCGACCATATCCTCGTCCAGAACGAAAACATGGCCGCCTCGCTCGCCCTGCTCTGCAAACACCTCAACGAGCAGATGAAAGCGGAGGAATAACGCGGCTTCCGGAAGTTTTTTCTTGAATTTCCGCGCGCCATGCTGTATAATTACCGACAGCAACGCCGGTGTGATGGAATTGGTAGACGTAGTGGACTCAAAATCCACCGCCAGCGATGGCGTGCCGGTTCGAGTCCGGCCACCGGCACCATAACTGGACACCAATTTTGATACAATGCGTATCTTGATTGGTGTCCAGTTTCTTTTTGCAAAGTCCTTGATTTGCAAGGTTTTTCGATACTTTTTAACGATAT
>DHKK01000002.1 GCA_002404795.1 Clostridiales bacterium UBA4696 | reverse complement strand
TACGCGCCGCCTGATACGTGGGGATCGAATTTGTAAGCAGTTGCCGTAGAATAGTTGCCATCCATAGAAGGTGCAGGCCGGATTTGCTGGTCTGCACCTTTTTGCGGGGGGATTTTTTGTGCTGGGAGGTTGACGGAGGTAGACTTGTGTGGTATCATGAGTTTACAATAGTAAACTCAGGAGGAATGACGATGCAGCTTTGTCAGAGTGAGTGGACGGTTTTGCAGAGCTTGTGGGAGCGGCAGCCGCAGACGCTCATGCAGCTGGTGGAGGATCTGAAGGTGCGCGCGGGGTGGTCGGCCAGCACGAGCAAGACCATGGCGGCCCGGATGAGCGAAAAAGGCCTGCTCCGCTACGAGGGCAAGCCCCGGCGCTACTACCCGAACGTCACGCGCGAGGAAGCGGGCTTCGAAGAGACTGAGCAGCTGCTCTCCCGTGCGTTCGGCGGCAGACTCGGGCTGCTCGTCAGCAATTTTGCCGATCACGGAAAGATCGGCAAGGACGAGCTGGACGAGCTGTACGCCATTTTGGACAAGGCCGCGGGCCGCGGCGACTAGGAAAGGGGAGAGGCGGCATGACGGAAGTCCTCGTTTCATCCACCGTTCTCATCCTTGCGCTGGCCGCGCTGCGCTTCCTGCTGCGCGGCAGGATCGATCCGCGGCTGCAGTATGCCCTGTGGCTGCTCGCCGCGCTGCGGCTGTTGCTGCCGGTCCCGCTGGTCAGCAGCCCGGTCAGCGTGATGAACGCCGCGGCGGACGTACCCGCCGCCGTGCAGCGGCTGACCGCCCCGGAAGACCGCCGCGCTCCGCAGACCGCGGCCGAGGCGGCCCCCGAGCAGCCCGCAGCTGCGGCAGAAACGCAGGTGCAGACGAAGGAAAAGCTCCCGGTCCGGACGATCTTGAAGACCGTTTGGCTCGCCGGGGCGGCGATATTGGCGATCGTGATGCTGGCGCAGAATCTGCGCTTCCTCCGGAAGCTGCGGCGGGTGCGGCAGCCGCTTGCCTGCGCGGAAAGCCCCATCCCGGTCTGGCTCGTGCCGGGGCTGCCGTCGCCGTGCCTTGCGGGGCTGTTCCGACCGGAGATCTATCTCACGCCCGAGGCGGCCGCCGACCCGGCGACGCTCGGCTTCGTCCTGCGGCATGAGCTGGCGCACTACCGTGCGAAGGACCAGCTGTGGAGCCTCGTGCGGCTCGTCTGCCAGTGCGTCTACTGGTTTGACCCCTTCGTCTGGCTGGCCGCGGCGCTGGCCCGGCGGGACTGCGAGCTGGCGTGCGACGCGCGGGTGCTGCGCGGGCTGGGCGGCGAGAGCCGCGCGGCCTATGGCCGGGCACTGCTGGGCCTTGTGACGGCGAGACCGGGCGGGAGCCAACTGCTGTCCGGCGCGACTACGATGCAGCTGGGAAAAAAGAGCCTCACCGAGCGCATCACGTTCATTGCAAAAAAGCCGAAAATGGCGGCATATACGCTCATTTTCGTGTTGATCTTCAGCATATTGCTCGCGGTCTGCACGTTTACCGGCGCGTCCGCACGGCCGGAGCCGGAACCCGAGACAGTACAGCCGGAAGTGCAGCCGCAGTCCGTGCCGGAGCCGGAGCCCGCGGCCGACGCCGAAGCGCCGCAGCCCGTCGAAGACGACCCGGAGGCCAGCTTCCAGATGGCATTCCCGATGCTCGATTATGCGTCGTTCCAGCGGTATCTGGCGGAGCACCCGGAGACACTGGAAAACGGCTGGGAGCACATCCGCATCAATGAAGCGGGCTTCGACGACGCGGGCACGAGCATCGAGACCCAACAGGGCAATCAGGTGCTGGCCATCGACGCCGAATACGGCATCCTGCTCGTGCGCGTGACGGGCGAGGGCTACCGCGGCGTGCTGGCCATCTGCCGGTATCCGGAGCTTCTGCGGCTGGAAATGGCCGCAGATCCCGGCGCGGAAGGGGAGCTGGCCGGAGCCATCGCGTCCGACCACGGCGGCATCCTCGCCATGAACGCCAACGGCTTCCTCGACCCGAACGGCGGGGGCGACGGCAGCCAGCTTGCGGGCTGGTGCATGTCGAACGGCGAAGGGTACGGCACGCACTTTGCGGGTGCGGCCTATCAGCGCATCGAGCTGAGCGAAAACGGCCTCGACTGCCGCATCGTCCCCGCCTCCGACCCGGTCGGAGAGGGGACGTACAGCGCCGCCGAGTTTATGCCCGCGCTCATCCGGGACGGCGAAAAGCTCGAGAATCAGGATTGGACCGGCGAGCAGCCGCGCGCGTGCTTCGGCGCGGGCGATCAGGGCATCTATATGCTCGTCATCGAGGGCCGGTACCCGGACGAAGGCATCCGCGGCACGAGCGTCAATACCTGCGCGGATATCCTGCTCGCCTACGGCTGCCGGAACGCCATCAACATGGACGGCGGCTCGAGCGCGATCTTATGGTACGACGGCGAATACGTCACGCAGTCGTCCTCCGTGACCCTGCGCTACACCGGCGGGCGGCCGCTGCCGAACGCGTGGGTCTACGGGTGAATTTTCATGTTGACAATCGAAGGAAATGTGGTAAAATATCTGCGATATTGAAAAAACCGCGCTGAAAAACCGAGCGTTCCGGAGCGCTTTCAGAGAGAAGGGGACAGTGGGAGCCCTTCAGCAGGCCCGGCCCGCAGCCAGTTTGGAGCGGCCGCGCGAAAGCGCGGCGGGTGCTTCCCGATACAGAAGCGCTGAGATATGCGAACGCATGATCAGGGTGGTACCGCGACCGACCTCGCCCCTGTACAAGGGGCGGGGTTTTATGTTTTTGCGGGATCCCCCGCCTGCCTGCACGCGCCAAACAGCGTCCCCTGGGGGAAGCCATTGGAGTGCATTCTGTAGGGGCGGGGCTCTGCT
>DHKK01000136.1 GCA_002404795.1 Clostridiales bacterium UBA4696 | reverse complement strand
ATGTTTCAGGCGTCGTTCCACTCAGGAGTCACCCTACGAGTTTCTGCTACGCGCCGCCTGATACGGGGGTATCGAATTTGCAACTAGTTGCCGTAGAATTTCTGCTATCAATAGAAGGTGCAGGCCAAACTTGTTGGTCTGCACCTTTTTGCGGGGAAGATTTTCTTCATTTGCACGCACCAGGGCTCCCCTTGTCAAGGGGAGCTGGCGTACCAATACTGGCATAAACTACGCGCCTGAGGGGTTATCCCGCCGCAGCGGGCCAAAGGCTCCCTCTGACGAGGGAGCTGTCAGCGAAGCTGACTGAGGGAGAGAAAACGTTGGGTCTTTGCATAGCTTTGAGAAAGTGCGAACCTTCAGGTCTTCTCTCCCTCCGTCTCGGCTGTCGCCGAGCCACCTCCCTCGTCAGAGGGAGGCTTTGGTGCAGCGCACCCCATGGCTTCGCCGTGCCGCCTTCCCCTCGTAGGGGAAGGCTTTGGGCTGCACCCCGCTTATCCGACCGGGTATGTCACGCCGTCGACGGTGATGGAGGCGAGGTCGGCCAGGTCGATGAGCTGGGAGAACAGCCAGGTCTCCTTTACCTCATTGCTCTCCCAGCTGCCGGCGTAGGAGCTGCCCCATGAGCCGTAGGTCCCATACGGGCTGTCCTCGTAGCCGTTTTCCGCGCTGGAGAGCGCAAAGCTGGTCCCGTCCTTGAGGGTGATGGAGACCGCTTCGTTGCTCGTCTCGCCGCTGCCATACGTCCCATCGAGCTGGAAGTCGATCGGCGAGATCGTCGCCGTCTGCCAGCAGAAGCGGTCATCCGGGCCGGATCCGCCGTCCAGCTCGATCACCAGCTCCTGCTCCAGCTGCTCCGGAACTGGGATCTCGAACAGGTCGACATTCTGGTCATGATGGCTCATATCGAACAGGATCCGGTCGCCCGGTTCGAACTCACCGCCGATGTTGGTCAGCAGCGCATAAGCCGTGCTTCCCTCCACCTGCATGATTTCCATGCTCATGCCGCCGTTTTTCCATTCCAGCCGGTGATCCGCGCCGAAGCCGCCAAAGTTTGTGTTGTTGTGCGCACCGACCCACAGCATTCGCTTGAGTTCCTTTTGGTAGCCGTCCGTTTCCGGGATCGCGGCAAGCTCTGCCGCCGCGTCGTCGGTTTTCGCGTCGATGCGCATAATGGCATAGAACGAGTTTCTGGAAACGAGCATGGATTCGAGCGTAAATGTAAAATCATCCGTTTCTGCTGATACGCCCGTATCCGCCAGATCGGCAATGTCCGGCACCCACATCGTCCCTTCGTTAATCATGGCCTGTTCTTCCTCGGTGTAGGTCGGCTGCGTGATGTCCACGTCCGTTGTTTCGTCGTAGCTGGCGATGTGGCCCTCGATCAGCGCGGTCTTCTCCCCGAACAGCCGGTCGAAGCCGAACCAGCCGTTTGTGTAGGCGGCGAAGGCCGTGCCGCACAGCAGCGCGGCGATGGCCGCCGCAAGCAGCGCCGTCCGGACCGGACGGGCCGGTCTTTTCTTCGTTTTTTCAAGCTTTTTCATCGTTTTATTCAAGATCCTTTCCTGTTCGCCGCGCTCCAGCGCGGGCAGCGGGTAATCTTCTTCCGGCGCATAGCGCATGAGCTCATCCCACGTCGTCTTCACAGAACAGCCCTCCCTTTGTCAGTGTTTTTCTGAGCGCCTCCCGGCCGCGCAGCAGGCGCGAGCGGACCGTCGAGGCGTTCAGGTGCAATTCGTCCGCGATCTGTGCGGTCGTCTGGCTCAGGTCGTAGAACCGGTAAAAGATCTCCCGGTCCTCCCCCGGCAGCGCCGCGAGTGCCTGCGCGAGCGCCTCGCAGCGCTCCTTCTCGACCATCTGCTCCCAGAGGCGGTCGAGCGTGATGAGCGCATCGTCCTCCAACGGGAGATAGACGTTCTTCTTCCGCATGGCCTCCGCCGTCTGCTTCCGGGCGACCGCGCCGAGCCACGGGCGCAGCTGGCCGCGCGTGATATTTTTTGCGCCGCGCCACAGGGCGAGAAAGACGTCCGACGCGATCTCCTCATGGTCCTCCGGCGTCAGGACGCCGCGGCTGCGATTGCGGATGACGGCGAGCACGTACGCGCCGTACTGCGCGATGGCGGTCTCGAGCGCGCCCGCGCTCTGCCTCTGCAGCTGCCGCAGCAGCTGTCTGTCGTCCATACCGCATCCCTCCTTTTTCGTTTGTATCAACATGCTGACATCCATCATGTCGGGGAAAAGCCGGTTTCTGTTGCAGGAAATCAAAAAAATACCCGCTGTGTCCTGCATCGGACACAGCGGGCGGTTTTTGTTTACTCGACGGTGACGCTCTTGGCGAGATTGCGGGGCTTATCGATATCGCAGCCGCGCTGCAGCGCGACGTAATACGCGAACAGCTGCAGCGGCACAACGCCCAAAAGCGGCAGGAACATCAGCTCCGTATCCGGGATGGTCAGGATGCCGTCGACGCGGCTTTCCATCTCGGCGCGGTGCGACTCGGTGGCCAGGGCGAGGACGCTCGCGCCTCTGGCCTTGACCTCGATGACGTTGCTCATGGTCTTGTCAAACAGCGGCGTATAGCTGCCCAGCGCCACGACGAGCGTGCCGGGCTCGATGAGCGAGATCGTCCCGTGCTTGAGCTCGCCCGAGGCGTAGGCCTCGGAGTGGATGTAGGAGATCTCCTTGAGCTTCAAAGAGCCCTCCATGCCGAGCGCGTAATCCAGATTCCGGCCGATGAAGAAGACGGAATCGTGGTTGAAGTACTGCGAGGCGTAATACTGGATCTGCTCGCAGCTCGACAGGATCTTCTCGACCTGCGCGGGCAGCGCGGCGATGGCGGTGGTCAGGCGGCGCATATCCTCCGCCGTGATGGTCTTCCGCTGGCCGGCCAGATAGATGGCAAGCAGGTCGAGGACCGCCATCTGGGTGGAATACGCCTTTGTGGTGGCGACGGCGATCTCGGGCCCGGCCCAGGTGTAGAGCACATCGTCCGACTCGCGGGCGATGGAGCTGCCGACGACGTTCACAATTGAGAGGATGCGCGCGCCGAGGCTCTTCGCCTCGCGCAGGGCGGCCATGGTGTCGAGCGTCTCGCCGGACTGGCTGATGACGATGACGAGCGTGCGGTTGTCGATGATCGGGTCGCAGTAGCGGAACTCGGAGGCCAGCACGGCCTCGACCGGGATGCGCACAAGCTTTTCCAGATTGTATTTGCCGACCACACCCACATGGTACGACGAGCCGCAGGCGATGATCTTGATGCTGTCATAGCGGCTGATGTCCAGCTGCAGGCCGTCGAAGACGACCTCGCCGTCTTTGATGCGCGGCAGGATGGCGCGGCGCAGGGCCTCAGGCTCCTCCATGATCTCCTTGATCATGAAGTGCTCATAGCCGCCCTTTTCCGCGGCGGAGATCTCCCAGTCGATGTGGTGGTGTTCCTTTTCGATGGGCAGCTCCATGGCGTTGAAGATCTGGATGCCGTCGCGGCCGAGGATGGCGACCTCGCCGTCTTCCATGTAGACGACGTCGCGGGTGTATTTGACCAGCGCCGTCACATCGGAGGCGATGAAATTCTCGCCCTTGCCGAAGCCGAGCAGCAGCGGCGCGTCCTTGCGCGCGGCGTAGATATGATCCGGATCGTCCGAGCAGAGGATGCCGAGGGCGTACGCGCCCTCGATCCGGTGCAGGACCATGTACAGAGCGTCCGAGACCGTCGAGACCTCGGGCAGGCCCATGCAGTATTCCATGAGCTGCGCGACGACCTCCGAGTCGGTCTGCGAGGCGAACTGCACGCCCTTCTCCTGCAGAAATTCGCGGATCTCGAGATAGTTTTCGATGATGCCGTTATGGACGATGGCGATCTTGCCGTTCTGGGAGACGTGCGGGTGGGAGTTGATATCGTTCGGCTCGCCGTGGGTGGCCCAGCGGGTATGGCCGATGCCGAGTGTGCCGGGCAGCTTCGCGCCGTTTTCGGTCTTGGCGATCAGGTTCTGCAGACGGCCCTTGGCCTTTGCGACCTCCAGAACGCCGTTCTGCTCCACGCAGATGCCCGCGGAGTCATAGCCCCGGTACTCCAGACGCGAAAGGCCCTCCAGCAAAATGGGTGCAGCCTCACTTCTGCCTACGTATCCTACAATACCACACATATGAAATTGTTCCTCCTGTAATATTTGATCACAGGACAAACTCGCAGTTCATTTGCCTGAATTCCGTTCGACGCCCCTCTGTTTTGCGGTCGCCCGCATATTTCTGACGCCGTGACGCGCACGGAGAGCACGGAAACGCATCCGCCGAACCTTCGATCACGTTTCTCCTCGTTGTCCTGCCGCTTCCGGCAGGCACATGGCGCTTGTGATGGCGAAAAGCCGGTATCCTCCTTTCCTTTCGGAACCTATGAATCAGAGCTTCCTATTCTGCGATGCTACCATTATATGCGAAAAGTTACAAAAAAGCTACTGTTATTTCTCCGCCTGTCCCTCTTCCGGCTCCCAGAACATCCGGAAGGCCGTCGGCAGGGCGATGCTGCGGGAAAATTCCGCGCCGTCCACCCAGGTAAAGTCCCCGCCCGGCGCCGCCACGCGGACATAGCAGCAGCGCATGTGCCACTCGACGTGCGTGAAGACATGCGTCCGCTCGATCACCTTCTGCAGCTGCTCCGGCCGCAGGCCCCACTGCTCCAGAAGCGAAAGCGCCTGCTGGGCAGAGAGCATCCCTTCGGTGTTCGGCAGCTCCCAGAGACCCGCGAGCAGCCCCGTATCCGGCCGCCGCCGCACGGCGTACCGGCTGCCGCAGGAGAGGAAGAAGACGGTCAGCTGCTCCTGCCGCCGAGGCTTTTTGGCCTCCTTGACGGGAAGCGACCCCCAGCTGCCGTTCATTTTCGCCCGGCAGAGGCCCTGCAGCGGGCACAGGGCGCACTTTGGCGCGCCGTTCGGCACGCACACGCACGCGCCGAGCTCCATGAGCGCCTGCGTCAGCTCGCCCCGGCTGCCGGGGTTTGCCTCGTAGACCGGGCGGAGCAGCTGCGCATAGCTTTTTTTGACACTCTGTTTCGTCACGGGCGAGGGGTCCTCCGTCACGCGCGCGAGCACGCGCAGCACGTTCCCGTCGACCGCGGGTGTAGGCCGGTCAAAGCAGATCGAGGCGACCGCGCCCGCCGTATAATCCCCCACACCGGGCAGCGCCCGGATCGCCGCATCGTCCGCGGGGAAGACGCCCCCGTGCTGCGAGACGATCGCCTGCGCCGCCTTCTGCAGATTGCGCACGCGGGAGTAGTAGCCAAGGCCCTCCCAGAGCTTCGTGAGCCGCCGCTCTTCGCACGCGGCCAGCGCGGCAATATCGGGCAGCTCCGCAAGGAAGCGGGCGTAGTAGCCCCTGACGGCCTCCACACGCGTCTGCTGGAGCATGATCTCCGACAGCCAGATATGATACGGCTCCCGGTCCTGCCGCCAGGGCAGATCCCGGTGACCGGCCGCGTACCAGCGCAGCAGCAGGGGCGCAAAGGTCTCCGGCAGCGAATGGGCCATTGCAGCGGCCTCCTTTCAGGCAAAATCTTTTGGATGTATTGTATGCGCTTTCCCCGCGCTTGTCAAATCGCGGGGAAGACGGTATAATGGTAGGGAATTTTGATCACTGGAGGTACCTGATGTCCCTTGCGGAAAAACGGCTGTTCCTGCTGGATATGGACGGCACGATCTACCTGAGCGAAACGCTCTTTGACGGCACGAAGGATTTTCTGCGGTACGTGCGGGAAATCGGCGGGAGATACCTGTTTCTGACCAACAACTCCTCCCGCGGCACGGACGCCTACATCGCAAAAATGGCCCGGCTCGGCATCGAGGCCTTCCCCGATGATTTCCTCACCAGCGCGGACGCGACGATCCGCTACCTGCGGGGGCGGTACCTGCCGGACACCGTCTATTACGTCTGCGGCACCGAATCGCTCAAAAACCAGCTCCGGCTCGCGGGGCTTCATGTGGCGGAGCAGCTCCGGGATGAGATCGGCGTCGTGCTGCTCGGCTACGACACGGAGCTGACGTTCGAAAAGCTCGAGACCTGCTGTATCCTGCTGAACCGCGGCGCCGATTACGTGGCGACGCACCCGGATCTGGTCTGTCCGACCTGGTACGGCAGCGCGCCCGACTGCGGCAGCGTCATCGAAATGCTGCACACGGCGACCGGCCGGCGGCCGAAGGTCATCGGCAAGCCGCAGCCGGAGATGGCCCTGCTCGCCATGGAGCGCACGGGCTTCTCCCCGCGGCAGACCTGCCTCATCGGCGACCGCGTCTATACCGACATCGCCTGCGGCGTGAACGCCGGAATCGACACGATCTTCGTCCTCTCGGGCGAGGGCGTGATGACCGATATCGAAAAATATCACGTGCAGCCCACCTACTGCATGCAGAATATCCGCGAAGTCCTCAACACTTTACAAAAGGGAGAAGCGAAATGAAGCTCAACAACAAGCGCACCATCCTGGTCGGCCTTGCGTTTTTGTCCATCTGCGCGTTCTGGCAGATGTACGACAGCGTCGTGCCGCTGATCCTCACCAAGACCTTCCACATGAACGAGACCTTCTCCGGCGCGATCATGGCGGCGGACAACATCCTGGCGCTGTTCCTGCTGCCGTTCTTCGGCTCGCTGTCTGACCGGAGTCATTCGAAGATCGGCAAGCGCATGCCGTTCATCCTTTTCGGCACAGGCTGCGCCGTCATCCTCATGAACATCCTCCCCCTGCTCGACAACAGCTACGCCGCCCAGCCCTCCGGGCTGAAGACGGCCTCGTTCGTCATCGTGCTGGGCCTGCTGCTCGTCGCCATGGGCACCTACCGCTCCCCGGCGGTCGCCCTCATGCCCGACGTCACGCCCAAGCCCCTGCGTTCGCGCGCGAACGCCATCATCAACCTGATGGGCGCGGTCGGCGGCATCCTCTATCTCGGCGTGGCCGCGGTCCTCTATCCCAACTCGAAGACGGCCGGGCTGGACCACGTCAACTACCAGCCGCTGTTCATCGTCGTCTCGGCCATCATGTTCATCGCCGTCGCCGTCCTCTTCCTCACGGTCAAAGAGCCGAAGCTCACGGCGGAAAATCAGGCACTCGAGAAGCAGCACCCCGAATGGAACCTCGCCCAGGACGACGGCAGCGGCCATGAGACGCTCCCGAAGCCGGTCAAAAAGAGCCTCGGCTTCCTGCTGGCCTCCATCGCGCTGTGGTTCATCGGCTACAACGGCGTGACGACGTGGTTCTCGACCTATGTCGACGTGGTCATGGGCCAGGGTCTCGGCGGCGCGTCGACCTGCCTGCTGATCGCCACGGCGGGCGCCATCGTCTCCTACATCCCCATCGGCCAGATCGCCTCGAAGATCGGGCGTCGGCGCACCATCCAGGGCGGCATCGTGCTGCTGACGATCTGCTTCGCGCTGGGCTACGTGCTGACGACGGCCTTCTCGTCCATCAACGCCATCATGTTCATCGTCTTCGCGCTCGTCGGCCTCGCGTGGGCGGCCATCAACGTCAACTCTCTGCCCATGGTCGTCGAGATGTGCAAGGGCTCGGACATCGGCAAGTTCACCGGCTACTACTATACGGCCTCCATGGCCGCGCAGGTCGTCACGCCGGTCGTGGCCGGCACGCTGATGCGGAAGATCGACTACCGCGTGCTCTTCCCCTACGCCGCGCTCTTCGTCGCCCTGAGCTTCGTCACCATGCTCTTCGTCCACCACGGCGACACCAAAGCCGAAGCCAAGAAGGGGCTGGACGCATTCGAGGATATGGACGACTGATCCCCACACAGGGACCACCATCCCGAATTTGCCGCGGACTGCCGCCGAATGATCGCGCCCTGTAGGGGCGGGGCTCTGCTCCGCCCGCGCAGGAGGAACCGCTTTTACGATCATCTCCGGCGAATCCGTACTGCCCTTTGGGCCGATGTAGGCATCGGCCC
>DHKK01000022.1:258-11443 GCA_002404795.1 Clostridiales bacterium UBA4696 | reverse complement strand
TTTGGCCCGCTGCGGCGGGGTTATTCCTTAATCGCCTTGACGAACGCGGCCTTGTCTTCGGCTTTGAAGAAGGCGCTGCCGGCGACGAGGACGTTGGCGCCGGCGGCGGTGCAGAGTCTGGCGGTCTGGGCGTTGACGCCGCCGTCGACCTCCAGCTCGCAGGCCGGGTTGCGCTCGTCAATATACTTGCGGATCTCGGAGACCTTCGGCATCATGTCGGCCATGAAGCTCTGGCCGCCGAAGCCCGGCTCGACCGTCATCACGAGGATCAGGTCCACCAGCTCCAGATACGGCAGCACGGCCTCGGCCGGGGTCTTCGGCTTGACGCAGACGGCGGGCTTTTTGCCGCAGGCGCGGATGCGACGGATGGCCTCGAGGGTATTTTCCGGCGTGTCGGCCTCGACGTGGACCGTCACGATATCCGCCCCCGCCTCGCAGAAGCGCTCGACATAGCGCACGGGCCGGTCGATCATCAGGTGCACGTCCAGCGTCAGGTCGGTGATCCTGCGGATGCACGGGATCGGGGCCAGACCGATGGAAAGATTGGGAACAAACAGGCCGTCCATAACGTCAATATGAACATACTCGGCGCCGGCCTGCCGGATCTTGCCGATGTCCCGCCCGAGATCGGCAAAATCGGCAGCCAGGATAGAGGGAGATACACGGATCATGAAAATGCCTCCAATACATAAAATAGCGCCGCACCGCCCTGCGGCCGCGGGCATAGATATGGTTGTGCGGCCGTGCGCCGGCAGGATGCTTCCGCTGTTCTCCTGCGCAGCCGGTCCGGCCGCCCGCAAGGGCCGCTCCGGCGGCCTTTGCGCTATTATACCGTGTGGCCCCGGCGGTTGTCAATCCGCCGCGCGTGTTGACTTTCCCCGCTATTTGTACTACTATTATTTTGAAGAAATATTCAGTATTGCTCCGCCCCCTGCGGAGAAAGGAACGTTATGGACGAACAGAAAAAGAAAAGCCAGAAAAAGCGCTCGGTCATCCCGGTCTACGCGATCGGCGCGGTGTGGCTGCTGTACGCCGGGAAGCTCAATACCTTCCGGGGCATCGTGTCGTGCGCGGTCGTGTCGGCGATCGTATATGGCATTTTGCGCATCGTGCTGCGCGGCAAAAAGACCGACACGCCGGAAGAAGCGCCCGCCGCCGCACCGGAGCCCCAGCCCGCGAAGCCCGAGCCGCAGCCGCAGCCTGCGGCGGACAAGCTCCCGCCCGAGCTGCAGTCGGTCATCTACCAGGGCAGGACCTCCATCGCCAAGATCCGCCAGCTCAACGACGAGATCCCCGACGAGCGCATGAGCGCCCAGATCGACCTCATCGAGCGGCTGACCACGCAGATCTTCGACTGCGTGAAGGAGCATCCGGAAAAGCTCAAGCAGATCCGGCAGTTCCTCAACTATTACCTGCCGACCACGATCAAGCTCATGGAGCAGTATGTGACGCTGCAGAACCAGAGCGTCAAGACCGAGAACATCACCGAGGGCATGCAGAAGATCGAAGACCTGCTCGACAAGGTCATCGTCGCCTTCCAGCGTCAGCTCGACGCGCTGTTTGAGTCCGACGTCGTCGACATCACCGCCGACATCCGCGTCATGGAGCAGATGATGGCCAGCGAGGGTTTAACAGAGAAGAAAGATTTTGCGTAAAACGCTGCAAGCTATTATATAGGAGGAACACAACATGGACGAATATATCCCCCAGCTGACGCTGACCCCGGATCTTTCCGCGCAGGCGCAGCCGGAAGTCAAAAAGGAAGAAGACCTCATCACCAAGGCACAGGCCGCGCCTGAGGCTGGGCCGGATCTTTCCGCCCTCTCCCCTGCCGAGCAGCAGGCCGTGCTGAGCTTCGCGAAGCAGATCGATCTGGAAAACGCGCAGCAGGTGCTCGAGTACGGCGCGTCCGCGCAGAAGAACATCGCGGACTTCTCCGACACCGCCCTGGCCAAGGTCAAGACCGGCGATCTCGGCGAGATCGGCACAATGCTCTCCGGCCTGCTCGTGGAGCTTAAAACGCTTGAGGAGCCGGAAAAGAAGGGCATCGCGGGCCTGTTCCGCAAGGCAAAGATCAATTCCGAGGAGCTCAAGGCCCGCTTCTCCACGGCTGAGGTCAACGTCGACCGCATTTCCGGGGAGCTCGAAAAGCACAAGGTCACGCTTTTGAAGGACGTGGCCGTCATGGATCAGATGTACGACCGGAATCTGCAGTATTTCAAGGAGCTGACCATGTATATCCTCGCCGGCAAGCAGAAGCTGGCCGAGGCCCGCAGCACCACCCTGCGCGAGCTGCGCGAAAAGGCCCAGGCCTCGAACCTGCCCGAAGATGCGCAGGCGGCCAACGACTTTGAGAACAAGTGCGTCCGGTTTGAAAAGAAGCTCCACGATCTCGAGCTCACGCGCATGATCTCGCTGCAGACCGCCCCGCAGATCCGCATGATCCAGAACAACGACACCGCGCTCGTCGAGAAGATCCAGACCTCGGTCCTCAACACCATCCCGCTGTGGAAAAACCAGATGGTCCTGACGCTCGGCATCGAAAATTCCCGCCGCGCCATGGAGGCCCAGCGGCAGGTCACCGACATGACGAACGCGCTGCTGCAGAAAAACGCCGACATGCTGCACATGGCCTCCGTCGAGACGGCGAAGGAATCCGAGCGCGGCATCGTCGACATGGAGACGCTCAAGCACACCAACGAGCAGCTCATCTCCACGCTCGACGAGGTCCTGCAGATCCAGACCGACGGCGCGAAGAAGCGCCAGGAGGCCGAGCAGGAGCTTCGCCGGCTCGAGGGCGAGCTGAAGCAGAAGCTTCTGCAGCCGCGCAGCTGAACATCTAATAAGGAGTAACCATGAAGTTCTTTCAGAAGACCGGCGTTGCGGTCGCCATCACCGTATTGGCCATCGCCGCGGCGCTTTTCATCGGGCTGTCCCCGGTCCTGAAGTCCGGGGCCGAGACCGCCCCTGTGCAGACCGTTTCCTCGCAGGACACGTCCGCACAGACCTCCTCCGCCAGCCTCCCGGCTTCGGAGCAGACGTCCTCCGGCACAGCCGGAGACGAGACGATCTCCAACAAATACATCCGCGACGAGGCCGGGCTCTTCACCCGCAGCGCAGAGAACACCATCAAAGACTACAACGATAAAATTTATTCCAAAACCGGCTCGCACGTCGCCATCCTCACCACCGCGGATACCGGCGGCATGTCGCTCGAGAGCTACACCAACAGCGCGTTCGACGCCATGGGCCTGAGCGAGTACGACATGCTCTTCTCCGTCGACACCGACACCCAGACGTGGTATGTGACGACCGGCACGTATGTGGCAGACTACGCCGACAGCCAGCTCGAGTCGATCTTCAAGGACGGCTTCGCCGCCATCCTCGACACCGACGCGGACGAGGCGGTCGAGGACCTTTATAAGGACCTCTACAGCTGGTGCAAGTCCAACCTGACGGGCGCTGCCGCGCCGCAGGCGGAGGAGCCGGTCCAGCAGACCGGCTATGGAAGGAGAAAAAGCGTGATCGGCACCATCATCACCATTCTGATCATCTACTGGATCCTGAAGGCCATCTTCGGCTCCGGCCGCAGAGGCGGCGGAGGTGGTGGCGGCGGCTTCTGGTCCGGCCTGTTCCTCGGCTCGCTGTTTTCGAACCGACACCACCATCATGGGCCCGGCCCGGGCCCCGGCCCGCGGCCCGGCGGGTTCGGCGGCGGTCCGCGCCCCGGCGGCTTCGGCGGAGGGCCGAGGCCGGGCGGCGGCTCGCGCGGCGGCTTTGGCGGCGGACGGCGGTAAGGTTCGTTCTGAAAAATTTTCCAGGATAGCGGCTTTGCTTGCGGACATACTAATTCCGAACCTTATAAAGGAGGAATATTTCGTATGAGTTTCGCAAACGAAAAAGCTAACCACGCCATCGAATGCCACGTGACCCAGTGCAACAACCACTGCGGCTGCGCCGACTACTGCTCGCTCGACAAGGTCTGCATCGGTACGCATGAATGCGACCCGACTGTCGACCAGTGCACCGACTGCCTGTCCTTCGTCAAGAAGTAAATTTCCCGCACCCCGCGCCGCGGCAAATGCCGCGGCGCGGGGATCTTTGTTCTGTGATCTGCTGTTTACGATCGCACGATCGCATCCTCCCTGTTCCCCTATCGCAAATTCCGCGCAGATTGCTCAAAAACGGGCGGTGAAGTTTGTAAAAAATGGCGGGCAAAAAATTTTGCAGGAGCATTGAAATTTTTTTGCCCGCCATTTATAATGAAATTACAATCTAAGATTGGTAGCTGTAAGGAAGTGTTTCGCACACGGGCTGCAACTATCACTCGGCTGGCGCGGCAGAGTGTTTCAGATGAGGATCTGAAGCACTTTTTGTTATGGCAACACCGCGCAATTGCGCCTGCACGCTTCGGCGGATCTTTTCCGCCAATCCTGCGGTTTGAAAAGCTTGAAATACAAAAAGTATTCCTGCGTTTTTCAAACCTTGGCTTGACGAAAAATCTCTCGCCGAATCTGCTTGCCGAATTGTGCGATGTTGCCTTATATCCGGCCGGTGATCAACGCAAAGGAGGATTCATCCATGTATTTACTCACAAACGGACGCGTCATCACCCGCGACGAGGGCGGCAGGGGCTACTACGAAAAGGGCGCCGTCGCCTATGAGGGCACCAGGATCGTGGAGGTCGGCGAAGAGGCCGCGCTGCGCGCGAAATACCCGCAGGCGGAGATCGTCGACGCCAAAGGCGGCGTCATCATGCCGGCCTTCATCAACGCGCACACGCACATCTACTCCGCGCTGGCCAGAGGCCTGTCCATCGTCGGCAACAACCCCACCAACTTCTACGAGGTGCTCGACGGCACCTGGTGGGCCCTGGACCGCAAGCTGACGCTCGAGGGCACCCGCGCTTCCGCGGATGCGCTGTACATCGACTGCATCAAGCAGGGCGTCACCACCATCTTTGACCATCACGCCGCCTACTGCGAGATCCCCGGCTCCCTGTTCCAGATCGGCGAGAGCGCGAAGAAATTCGGCATCCGCTCCTGTCTGTGCTACGAGGTCTCCGACCGCGACGGCGAGGAGAAGTGCCTGCAGGCCATCCAGGAGAACGCCGACTGGATCACCTACTGCGAGCAGCAGAAGGATCCGATGCTCGCCGCCATGTTCGGCGGCCACGCGCTGTTCACCATCTCCGACAAGACGTTTGACCGCATGGTCGAGGCCAACAACGGCCGCACCGGCTACCACATCCACGTCTCCGAGGGCATGAACGACGTCTATGACTCCCTGCAGAACTACGGCCGCCGCCCCGTGCAGCGCCTGCACGACCACGGCATTCTGGGCGAGAAGACCATCCTCGGCCACTGCATCCACGTGAACCCGGCGGAGATCGAGCTCATCCAGAACACCCACACCATGGTCGTCAACAACCCTGAGTCCAACATGTCCAACGCTGTCGGCGTCTGCCCGGTGCTGCCCCTCTCCAAGGCTGGCATTCTCCTCGGCCTCGGCACTGACGCGTGGACCAACGATATGATCGAGTCGCTCAAGGCCGCGCTCTGCGTCCAGCGCCTCAACGCCTGCCTGCCGAACGTCGCATGGTGCGAGGTCACGGGCATGCTGTTCAAAAACAACGCGAAGATCGGCGCGAAGTACTTCCCCGACGAGCTGGGCGTCCTGAAGGCCGGAGCTGCCGCCGACATCATCGTCATGGACTACAAGCCCTACACCCCGTTCTCCGACGAAAACATCGACGGCCACATCCTCTTCGGCATGACCGGCAAGCTCTGCCGCACGACCATCGCAAACGGCAAGCTCCTCATGAAGGACCGCGAGCTCATCGGCATCGACGAGGAAGCCGAAAACGCCCACATCCTCGAAGCCGCCAAGAAGCTCTGGGGCGAGCTGAATCACAGAACGTATTAAGCGATTTCCTGCCTCTGCGCTTTTGTAGGGGCCGATGCCCACATCGGCCCGTGCAGAACACTTCGTTTTTACGAAAACCTACGGCAAATTCGCACTGCCCTTCGGGCCGATGTGGGCATCGGCCCTTACGGCTCCATTCCGAAACGCAGAATAACAAGAGGAGGTAGACTGATGTACGAATTCCCCCGTCAGCGGTTCTGCAAATGGCTGCTGCTTGCTGTGCTCGTCTTTTCCACGCTCGACGCCGTGCTGTTCGCCTTTTTCGATATCGGCGTGGAACGGCTCGGGCTGCGGTGTCTCAATTCGTTCTTTGAGTACTATCTGCCGGAGCTCTTTCCGGGAAAGCTGACCGTTTATGTTGCCGCGTTTGCTGGACTGGCTGCGCTCGTCGGCTGGATCCTTCTGGCCTGCGGAAAACACGCGGGAACGGCCGTGATCTTTGCCGCCTCGGTCCTTCCGGCGCTCAAAAGCTTTCTGATCTTCGTGACCAGCGTTCTGGCGCTGTTCAGCGCGGCGGACTTCGGCGCGCAGGCGCTGGCATTCGCAAAGGATCTCGTGACATTCGTCACAGCCGGGCTGCCCATCGTCCTGATGCTGTTCTGGAAGGGCCGCGGCTATTAAATTCGAAGCTGCTAATTTTTGGAGGTAATCACATGTCTGAAAAAATGTATCCGATCCCGTTCAAGTCTCTGATGAACTGGGTCGTCACCGAATACGCCCGTGAGGGTGAGATCTTCGGCGTCCATACCCCGTACTACGCCGGCGGCAAGACGCTGCCCATCTTCGGCGAGACGATCGAAACGCCGTTCGGCCCCGCTGCCGGCCCCAACAGCCAGCTCGCGCAGAACATCATCGCCGCCTATTTTGCCGGCGCCCGCTTCTTCGAGGTCAAGACCGTGCAGAAGATGGACGGCGAGGAGCTGGCCCGCTGCATCCCCCGTCCGTGCATCCTTGCCAATGACGAGGCCTATAACCAGGAATGGTCCACCGAGCTGGAGGTCCCGCAGGCGCAGAACGAGTATATCAAGGCCTGGTGCGCGCTGAAGGTTTTGTCCAGGGTCTACGGCCTCGGCTCGCCGGACGGCTTCGTGTTCAACATGTCCGTCGGCTATGATCTCGAAGGCATCAAGGGCCCGAAGATCGACAGCTACATCAACAACATGATGGACGCGTCGGGCACCGCGCAGTTTCAGGAATGCCTGGCCGTCCTGACCGAGATGTTCCCGGCGGAGAAGGACTTCATCGCCGCCATCTCCCCGCGCGTCAGCCGCAGCGTCACCGTCTCCACCCTGCACGGCTGTCCTCCGCAGGAGATCGAGCGCATCACCTCCTACCTGCTGCGGGAAAAGCACCTGCACGCGTTCGTCAAGTGCAACCCGACCATCCTCGGCTACAAGACTGCCCGCACCATCCTCGACTCCATGGGCTATGACTACATCGTCTTCGATGAGCATCACTTCAATGAGGATCTGCAGTGGGCCGATGCCGTGCCGATGTTCGAGCGGCTGCAGGCGCTGGCCGATTCGCTCGGTCTGGAATTCGGCCTCAAGCTCTCCAACACCTTCCCCGTCGACACCACCCGCAATGAGCTGCCCGGCACCGAGATGTACATGTCCGGCCGGAGCCTGTTCCCGCTGACCATTGAGATGTGCAATCGCATTTCCCGTCAGTTTAACGGCAAGATGCGTATCTCCTTCGCCGGCGGCGCGGAATTCTTCAACTGCGACAAACTGTTCGCGGCCGGCATCTGGCCCATCACCGTGGCCACCACCATCCTCAAGCCCGGCGGATATAACCGCCTGCACCAGATGGTCGAAAAGGTCGAGAAGCTGCCCTACCGCGCGTTCCGCGGCACCGACTCCGCCGCCATCAGCGATCTGTCTGCGGCCAGCCATACCGATCTCCACCATCTCAAGCCCATCAAGCCCCTGCCCGCGCGCAAGAGCGAGGAGAAGGTGCCCCTCATCGACTGCTTCACCGCGCCCTGCAAGGGCGGCTGCCCGATCCATCAGGACATCCCGGAGTACATGGAGCTCTGCCGCCGCGGCCTGTTCGGCCCCGCGCTGAAGCTCATCACGGAAAAGAACGCCCTGCCGTTCATCACCGGCACCATCTGCGCGCACCGCTGCCAGAATAAATGCTCGCGCAGCTTCTATGACGAGTCTGTCCAGATTCGCGACACCAAACTCCTTGCCGCCCGGAAGGGCTACGGCGCGCTGATGGCAGACATCAAGCTTCCCGAGAAGGTCGCAGGCAAAAAGGCTGCGATCATCGGCGGCGGTCCGACGGGCATTGCCGCGGCATACTTCCTCGGCAGAGCCGGTATCGAAACCACGATTTTTGAGCGTGAAGAAAAGCTCGGCGGCGTGCCGCGCTACGTTATTCCCGCCTTCCGTATCTGCGACGAGGCAATCGACAAGGATGTCGCTCTGATGGAGCGCTACGGCGTCGAGGTCAAGTGCGGCGCTCCGGCTCCGTCGGTCGAGGAGCTCAAGAAGCTCGGCTACACCCACATTCTGATCGCCACCGGCGCCTGGCAGGCAGGCAAGCTCGACATCCCCGGAAACGTCCAGGGCGTCATCGGCTGGATGAAGGAAATGAAGACGCAGGTCAAACCGTGCCTGGACGGTCACGTGGTTGTCGTCGGCGCAGGCAACACCGCGATGGACGCGGCGAGAGTCGCCAAGCGCATGGGCGCGCAGTCCTCTACCATCGTCTACCGCCGCACGAAGAAGGAAATGCCCGCCGACGAGCATGAGCTCAAGCTTGCCATCGACGAGGGTGTTGCCATGGTTGAGCTTGCGGCTCCCGTTGCACAGGAAAACGGCAAGCTGAAGCTGGAGAAAATGAAGCTCGGCGAGCCCGACGCTTCCGGCAGACGTTCCCCCCTCGCTACCGGCGAATTCTTCGAGATTCCGTGCGATCTGGTCATCTCTGCCGTCGGCGAGAAAGTTGACGCCAAGCTTATGGCGGACAACGGCATCGAAATGGAGCGAAAGGGTCCTGCCTTCAAGACCAATGTCGAAAACGTCTGGTGCGCAGGCGACGCACATCGCGGTCCTGCTACCGTCGTCGAAGGCATTGCAGATGCTGCCGCCTTTGCAGAGGCTGTGATCGGCGAGGCGCACACCTATGAGATTCCCGAAACCGCATATCCCTCCAAGGCGCAGGCGATTGCGAAGAAGGGTATTCTGAAAATGGCAAAGGACGCCTGCTGCGAAGGCGCGCGCTGCTTGGACTGCAACACGGTCTGTGAAAACTGCGCCGATTCCTGCCCGAACCGCGCAAACGTCGTCATCAGGCTCTCCGACGGACGGCACCAGATTCTGCACATCGACAAAATGTGTAACGAGTGCGGCAACTGCACGCAGTTCTGCCCGTATGCTTCCGAGCCGTGCCGCGACAAGTTCACCCTCTTCCAGACGAAGGAAGACATGGAAGACAGTAAGAACGCAGGCGTTCTGTTCCTGGATGAAAACAGGGTCCTCGTCCGCATGGCGGAGATCCGGGATTACGATCTGTCCGTTCCCAACGAGCTTCCGAGGGAAATTGAAAACCTGATTCTCACGGTCCGCTCCAAATACAGCTACCTCTACAAATAATCCCATATCCCTTTCCGCAGCTGGGCGCGTTGCAGTTTTGCAGCGCGCCCAATCCTATTCGCCCCCGCAAAATTGCATCATTGCAGAAGGATTATCCTGTGTCTTTCAGCAATTACCACAATCATTCCAGTTCTCCTTCTTTTTTTCTTGCAAATTTTGATGTACTGCGCTAAAATAAAAAAGCGCAATTTGCGCAGAAATTGTGAAAGACAGGTATATTATCATGCAGCGAGAATCATTTCGTTCCCGTCTGGGATTCCTGCTTGTAAGCGCAGGCTGCGCCATCGGCATCGGCAATGTCTGGCGCTTCCCGTATATCGCCGGTCTGTATGGCGGCGGTCTGTTCGTGCTGGTCTATCTGATTTGCCTGCTGGTCATGGGCGTTCCGGTTCTGACGATGGAGCTTGCCGTCGGACGCGCCAGCAAAAAAAGCGCCGTGCTGGCCTATCAAGCGCTGGAGCCGAAGGGCGCGAAGTGGCACGTCCACGGCTGGTTCTGTCTGCTCGGCTGCGTGATGCTGATGATGTATTACACCACCGTCACAGGCTGGATGGTCAGCTACTTTGGAAAGTTCGTCACAGGCACGTTCCATGCCGGTATGGACGCGGATGCTGCAAGCGGCATGTTTGGGATCATGCTCTCCGAGCCGGGCAAGATGGCATTCTGGACCGAAATCGTCGTGATTGCAGGCTTCCTTGTCTGCAGCTTCGGGCTTCAGAACGGTCTGGAGCGTGTCTCGAAGGTCATGATGATTGCGCTTCTGGCGCTGATTCTGGTGCTGGCTGTTCACAGTGCGACGCTTCCCAACGCTTCAGAAGGCTTGAAGTTCTATCTGCTGCCGTCGCTGCAGTCGGTACAGGAGCACGGTCTCGGCACGATCATCACCGCAGCCATGAACCAGGCGTTCTTTACCCTGAGCCTCGGCATTGCGGCAATGGAGATCTTCGGCAGCTACACGGCAAAGACCCACACGCTTCCCGGTGAGGCAGTCCGTATCTGTGCGCTCGATACGTTTGTCGCGCTGATGGCGGGTATGATCATCTTCCCTGCCTGCTTCTCGTTCGGTATCGAGCCGAATCAGGGTCCGTCGCTGATTTTCCAGACGCTTCCGAACGTCTTTGTCAATATGGCAGGCGGAAGACTCTGGGGCGCACTGTTCTTCCTGTTCATGATCTTCGCAAGCTTCTCCACGGTTATCGCCGTTCTGGAGAACATCCTCGCCATCTGCATGGACACCTTTGGCTGGAGCCGGAAGAAGGCTTCCGTCATCGGCTGCGTGCTGCTGCTCATCCTGAGCCTGCCGTGCGTGTTCGGCTATAACATCTGGTCGAACGTCCACGTCATCGGTGCGCGCGACATTCTCGACAGCGAGGACTTCGTCGTCTCGAACCTGCTGCTTCCGATCGGCTCTCTGGTGTATCTTCTGTTCTGCGTCTCGAAATGGGGCTGGGGCTTTGACAAGTACCTCGCTGAGGCAAACGAAGGACAGGGCATCAAGTTCTCTCCGAAGCTCAAGATCTACTTCCAGTGGATTCTGCCGATTCTGATTCTGATCATTCTCATTCAGGGCTTGCTCTGATTCCACAGTTTTCCAATCATCTCATAGCGTTTTGCCCCAAAGGGCGAAATAACATGGAAATCTGTTTTATCCGGCGGCT
>DHKK01000022.1:0-152 GCA_002404795.1 Clostridiales bacterium UBA4696 | reverse complement strand
GCGTACCCCTTGCGGGTAAAAACGCCTATCGTCTCGCAAGTGTGGAATTCGTGCGGCTTTGCCGCACGAATTCTGCGCGCAGTTGAGCCGTATTTCCTATGATAAGAAAGCGGACGCTTTCTTATCAGCCTCACCCGCGGCAAAGCCGCGGG
>DHKK01000191.1 GCA_002404795.1 Clostridiales bacterium UBA4696 | reverse complement strand
TACTCCAACACCGGCGGACAGGCTTCCAAGGCTTCCAACATCGGCCAGGTCGCACAGTTCGCGGCTGCCGGCAAGGAGACCAAGTCCAAGTCCCTCGCTGAGATGGCCATGAGCTACGGCTATGTCTACGTCGCGCAGGTCGCCATGGGCGCCAACGCCGCGCAGACCCTCAAGGCCATCCAGGAAGCGGAAGCTTACCATGGCCCGTCGCTCATCATCGGCTATGCTCCGTGCGAGATGCACTCCATCAAGGGCGGCATGCAGAACTGCCAGAAGGAAATGAAGAAGGCTGTCGACTGCGGTTACTGGAACATGTTCCGCTTCAACCCGGCCGCGGAGAAGAAGTTCACGCTGGACTCCAAGGCTCCCGCCGGCGGCTATCAGGAATTCCTGATGAACGAAGCCCGCTACAGCCGTCTGACCCGCGAGTTCCCGGAGCGCGCGACCGTTCTGTTCGCAAAGAACGAGGCCAACGCCAAGGAGCGTTACGAGCACCTGCTCAAGCTGGTCGACATGTACGACAAATAAGCAATTTTCCCGCAAAAGGGGCAGTACCGCAAGGTACTGCCCTTTTTTCTGCATAATCGGCGCGTGTCCTGCAAACGCTGTCAGGGAGGTGACTGTTATGACAAGCGACGAGACCTTCCGCTACGATCCCACGCCCATGAACCACGCATTCCCCGGCCAGCCGGACGACTGCTTCGACATGGTCAACCAGTACGGCACGTACAACATCCAGAAGACCGCCGACACCGACAACCCATACCCCGCCATCGCCCAGGGCCTTCCCAAAGTCGGCCACTTCGCCCGCCGCAGCAAGGTCATGTATGACCTGAGCGGCCAGAAGAAGTCCAAATAGCCAAAAAGCGGCGGAACGCCCTGCGTTCCGCCGCTTTGCTTTATTCTGCGGCGCGGATGACCCGCGCAAGCTCGTCCTTCAGTCCGGGCAGGTCGTTCTGCACGGTATCCCAGACGATCTGCATGTTGACGCCCTCATACCCGTGGACGATCCGGTTGCGCAGGCCATAGATCTGCCGCCACGGGATCGTCGTGATCGATTCCTTCACCTGCTCGCTCAGCGAAGCCTTGGCAAGCTCTCCGATCTGCATCAGGTTGAATACGGTCGCCTCCACGCACATGGAGTTGCGTTCAAATTCCTCTCTGGAACGATATCCGCTGCAATACTCCAGGATCGACGCCGTCCGCTTCTGCATGATCCGCAAAACAGAAAGGTCCTTACTGTGCATAGATCTCTACCCCGCTCCTTCGGATCTCCAGATCGACCGGGGATCCGTTTTCCACCTGACAGACGTCGATCAGATCGACCGGCAGCTGCAGCGTGCCGCTCACTTCGTCAAGCAGACCAAAGAACGAAAGCCCCTTCAAGCCGCTGTCCACAAGCAGATCGACGTCGCTGCGGGCCGTCGCAAGTCCCTTCGCATAGGAGCCGAAGAGGACGGCCTTGCGGACGCCGTACTGCCGGAATACCGGGCGCAGCGTGTCCCGGATCTCATCCATCGTATAAATGTGTGCCATCTGCCGCTCCTTTCGGTTTTTCTCAGGTCCCGCAGTCCGGGCGCATTGGAGGTTTCTGGATACCTCCAGTATAACATGCGGTTTGTGCTGGAGCAAGCTTTATTCCCACGTCTCCCACACATCCGGGCGGTAGCCGGTGGTGGCTTGTTTGCCGTTGCGGACGATGGGGGTCTTCATGAGCTCGGGGTGGTCGAAGAGCTTGTCTTCCTTGGCGCGGGTGTCGTCCATATAGCGCATGAGGTCGATCTCGGGACTTTTGGCGTCCCAGTCGATCAGCGCGTCGACGCCGCCGACGGCGCGCAGGACGCTGTTAAACTCGCCGCCGGCCAGGCCGAAGCGCAGCAGGTCGACCGACTGGAATTTGATCCGCCGCTCCTTGAACCACCGCTCGGCTTTTTTCGTGTCAAAGCATTTTTTCTTTCCGAAAAGCTGAATATGCATCGTGTTTCCTCCGCGTTTCGGGCCTCAGCCGCCGCTCAGACCCAGGCGTCGTCGCTTTCCCAGCGGGCCGTGACCGTCAGATCCTGCGTCGCAAGCAGGTCGGTCAGCAACGTCCCGTCTTCGGTGTACCAGCCGAGGAAGATCTCGCCGTCGTCGGAGGTCGCCTCAAAGGCCGGGTCATAGGCGCTGCCCGCCTCATAGAAGGCGATATCGCGCGCGCGGTCGCCCTTCTCCGTCTGCTCGAAGCGGACCCAGTAGAAGCCGGTCGCCTCGCCCGAGTAATCGCCGTAGAGGAAGACGTTGATCTCCGAGATGCGGCGGGCGACGAGACCGTCGTGGATGCTGGTCACGCCGTTCGACTTGACGTGGCACCAGATGCCGATGGCGGAGGCCAGCTCGTTATTGCTGTATGTACCATTCTTCAGGAGCGTGGCGAGCGCGCTTTCCTTCATCCAGCCGGAGCCGATGTTGTAGGTCAGGCTGATCAGGGCGTCATACTGGTTGTCGCGGAGCGTGATGTTGTTTTCCAGCAGGAACTTGTCCAGCTTTTCCTCAAAGCCCTGCAGCATCTCGCGCAGCAGGATATCCGCCTGCGCCTCGGTGATGCCGTTGGGGTATTCATCCTTCGTGCAGGCGCTGCCGTAGCCGATGGAATACTGGGAATAATCCCAATAGGCCGTGGCGCGGAAGCCCTCCTTGGATTTGAGCAGCGCGATCATCTGCTCGGTCGTGCGCAGCTCGATCTGCGAGGGGTCGATGTCAAGATCCGTATCATTGTCCGCGGGCAAAGACGGCTCGCGGCTCTGGTAGATGCGGTTCACGATCGCGGCGATCTCCGCGCGGGAGATGGACGCGCCCGGGCGATAGGTCCCGTCCGGGTAGCCGCCGACGATCCCGGCGGCGCAGAGCGCCTCGACGTAGGGGCTGTCGGTGTCGGTAAAGGTGCCGTAGATCCCGGGGTCGGAGAGGCCCAGCGCGTTGGCCGCGAGCTTGGCGACCAGCCCGCGCGTCATGTTGACGTCCAGGTCGGAAATGTCCTCATAGCGGGTCAAAAAGCCCTGCTTGATAGCAAAATTCAGATAGCCGCGCGCCCAGTGGGACGCGGCAGGCTCCGGCTCGGGATAGCCCGCGGCCAGCAGGATCATCTTGAGCGCCTCGCCGGTCGTGACCTTTTTGGTGGGGCGGTAGGTCCCGTCGGGGTAGCCGCCGATCACGCCGGACTCGGCGAGCGTCATCACGTCGGTATAGAACCAGCTGTCTTCCGGCACGTCGGAGAAAGAGACGTCGTACGCGCAGGCGACGCTGGTCATGCCCAGCACGAGAAGCAGCGCCAGGCAGCTCAAAAGCATGGTGCGAAGTTTGGCTTTCACACACTCACGCTCCTTTCTTCGGATCAAATCAGATGTAGTATATCAGATTTGATTACAAATTGCAACCTTTTGTGCGCCGCGGCACGCTCAGCGCTCCAGCCAGTCGAGAATGTCCTGATAGACCTCGGCCTTGTTGCGCTCGTTGAGCATCTCGTGGCGTCCCTCAGGATAGAGCTTGATGGTGATATCCTTCATGCCGCTGCGCTTGAACGCGTCGATGCAGCGCAGCACGCCCTTGGCCATACCGCCGACCGGGTCCTTGCTGCCGGAGACGAAGAGCAGCGGCAGCTGCTTGTTCATCTTGTCGAGGTTCTCCGGCTGCTCGTTCATCTCGACGCCCGTCAAGAGATCGCGCGCGAGGCCGACCGTCGCGTCGAAGCCGCAGAGCGGATCGGCGTCATAGGCCGCGACAACGGCCTCATCCGAGCAGATCCAGGCGTTGGGCGACGTGACTGCGCCGAAGGGCTTGTTGTAGCTGCCGAACATCAGCTTCGTGACGAGCTTACTGGTGCTTGTCTCGCCGACGCGGGCCTGCTCGAGTTTGCAGACGAGCTTGCCGAGGCGGACCTTCGTCGGGTCTTCCCAGCCGGTGCCGGAGATGACGGCCTTGTCCACCGCGTCCGGGTAGGTGTAGAGATACGTGCGCAGCAGGAACGAGCCCATGCTGTGGCCGAGGATGTAGTACGGGAGGGCCGGGTACTGCGCGGCGATCTCGTCGTGCAGGCGCTTTTCATCCTCCACGGCCGAGAGCCAGCCGCCGGAAAAATAGCCCTTCACGCCGTTTTCCACCGAGCCGCCGTGGCCCATGTGGTCGTCCGCGGCGACGACGTAGCCGTGCGCGTTCAGAAAACGTGCGAATTCGTCATACCGGCCGATGTGCTCGGCAATGCCGTGGATGAGCTGGACGACGGCCTTCGGCTCGCCCTCCGGCGTCCAGATCGCGCAGTGCAGGCGGCCGCCGCCGCAGGAATCGAGATAAAATTCTTTCATAAAGAACGCTCCTTTCGAATTGGTCTCATGTTTATATTCGATGTATATATGCCCCATGCGGGGCACACTCATTCGATCGGTCCGATCGTGCCGTCCGCGCGCAGAAGGTACGCCGGGCAGCGCTCCGAAGTGCAGGAGAAGCTGCGCCCGTCCGCGCCGAGCATCCGGATGACGACCGGGTCGCCCACATGCAGCTGTGGCAGGACCTGCCGGGCGAAGGGCGCGCCCTGCTCCAGCGTGGTCAGCTGCTGCAGAAGGGGCGGGCGTCCGGCGGTGCGGAGCGCGGCGGCCGCGTGATACGCACCGCGCTTTTCCAGCCGCAGGCACTGCGCCGCGCTGACGTCCAGCACTGCAACCGGCCCCGGCTTGATCGCCAGCACGCGACAGACCAGCACGCCGCCGCCCGCGGCGAGGAACCGCCCCGGGCTCATGGTCAGCCGGACACCCCGCAGGGCCTCCGGCAGTGCGCACGTCTGCGCCCGAAGGGCCGCGGCGCAGACGGAAAGATCCGGCCCCGGGCAGTCCGGCCGATAGCTGACGCCGAAGCCGCCGCCAAGGTCGAAGATCTGGGGCGTGAGGCCCGTTTTCTCCTGCAGCCGCGCAGCGGCGGCTGCCAGCTGCGCGAAGACGGCGGGATAAAAGCCCTCGTCCAGGCACAGGTTGCCGAGCGACATACCAAGGCCAAGCGTCCGCGTGCCGCCCGCGTGCAGACTGGCCGCCAGACGGCACAGCTCCGCCTCGTCCATCCCCGCGCTGCTCACCGGCGCGCCCATGACCGGGCGGCCGCTTATACGCAGCGGCTCCTTCTGCCGCAGAAGCAGCACAGCCGCTTCCGGCGCAAAGGCCGGGAGGACCTGCGGCCCGTCCAGCACAAAGACGGCTCCGAGCTCCCGCGCCAGCTGCTCCGCCGCAGCATCCGGGCGCATAGGCGCGTAGGCGACCGCGGGTCCTGCGAAGTCGCAGGCGGCGGCGAGCCTCAGTTCGCGCCCATCGCGGCAGAGCGCGCCGCAGCCCGCACCGCGCAGGATGCGCAGCACAGCCGGATCCGGAGCCATCCGGACCGGGAAGCGCGGCAAAAAGCCCAAATTCCACGAAAAAGCCGCAAAAAGAGCCTGCACAGCTCGTACAAGGCTCTTTTCGTCATACACAAACAGCGGCGTCGGCGCCGTTTTCAGCAGCGCTTCGAGCTTTCTGGCAGATATCCACAATGGCGTGTGCGTGTCCGGCACGGCTCGGTCACTTCTCCCGGCGGTTATTTTCATAGAGAAGGGCGAGGCCCTTCAGCAGCAGATCGCGGTCATACTCGATCGCATGGCGGCACATCGGCAGGACGAACCGCGCGATGCCGCCCGTGGCGACGACGGTCGCGCCGCCGCCAAGCTCGGCGTCGATGCGGTCGATCATCCCGTCGACCATGCAGGCCGAGCCCAGCATCACGCCGCTGCGCATGGCGTCGATGGTGTTCTTGCCGATGGCCTTTTTCGGGCTTTCGAGGCTGATGGCGGGCAGCTGCGCCGTGCGGGCGGAGAGGGCTTCCGCCGAGATCTTCGGGCCGGGGCTGATGCAGCCGCCGACGTAGGTGCCGGTCTTGTCGATGGCGGTGATGGTCGTGGCCGTGCCCATGTCGATGATGATGAGCGGCGGCTCGAAGCGGCTGAGCGCCGCGACGGCGGCGACGATCAGGTCGCTGCCGATCTGCGCCGGGTTCTCCATCTGGATGTTGAGGCCGGTCCTGATGCCGGGGCCGACGATCATCGGCGTCTTGCCCGTCAGCTTGCGCACGGCCGTCCGGCACGAGTTCAAAACCGGCGGCACGACCGACGAGATGATGACGCCCTCGATGGCCTGCAGGTCGACCTCGTACAGGTTCAGCAGGTTTTTCAGCTCCACGCAGTACTGGTCGGACGTTTTGAGCAGGTCCGTCGCCATGCGGGCCTCCACGAGGATCCTGTCGTGCTCCATACAGCCGAGCACGATGTTGGTATTGCCGATATCGATCGCTAAAATCATAGTCTCACTCCGTATCCGTTTCCAGGCGGCATTCGAACGTACCGCCGCTGATCGTGACGACGCCGTAGCCGCTGCGGCCGAACCGCCCGGCTGCGCCGGGGTTCAGGAGCGTCACGCCGCCGATGGTCTCAAGGCACTGCACATGCGTGTGGCCGAACAGGGCCAGCTGCGCGCCGCGTTCGCGGGCGGCATCCGCCAGCGCCGCAAGCTCCCGCTTGACGCCGAAGAGATGGCCGTGCGTCGCAAAGATCCGCACGCCGTCAAATTCCAGCGTCAGCATCTGCGGGACGGTGGGGGCATAGTCGCAGTTGCCGGGGACGTAATAAAAGTCCGGGTCCTGATACGCGAAGGAGAGGTCCTCCGCATCGCCCAGGTGGTCGCCCAGGTGGATGACCGCATCCGGGGCTTCCTTTTCTATGGCTTCGCACGCGAAGCCGAGGCTCCGGTGCGTATCCGACAAAATGAGCAGTTTCATAGGGTCACATTTCCTGCGCCGCGCGCATATAGTTAGGAAGAATCCATATAGAATGGAGGTTTCCCGATGGACGTTTCGTTTTCGGCCGATCAGCTGCGGCGCGTGCTGGGCTCGGCGGAGGGAAAGCAGCTGCTGGCGCTGCTGGCCGCGGACGGCGGCGGGCGGCTGCGGCAGGCGGCGGAGGCCGTAAAGGCCGGCGACCACGCACGGGCGCAGGCGATCTTGCAGCCGGTCTTGCAGACGGAGCAGGCGCAGGCGCTGCTGCAAAAGCTCGATGGATGAGCTCGAGCGCGCGCTGCGCGCCGTATTGGACGACCCTGCGCAGCTGCAGGAGCTGCGGGCGCTCGCAGGCTCGCTCGGCCTCGGTCAGCCGGATGCGGCCGCGCCGCAGGAGGCTGCACCGTCTGCCGCGGAGCCGCCCCCGCCTCCCACGCAGCCGCCGAAGCCGCCGGTGCAGGAGGCCGTTTCCCTGCCGGAGCCTGCGGCCGCCATGCTGCGGCAGGCGGGCAGGGCGGATAAAAAGCAGGAGGCTTTGCTTCTGGCCCTCAAGCCGTTTCTGCGCAAGGACCGGCAGTCGAAGATCGACCGGGCGCTGCAGGCCGCGCGGCTTGCCAGCCTCGCTTCCCTCGCGCTCAAAAACCGGGGCCGCGGCCCCGGGCCAAAGGAGACGCCATGATGTATAACCGTTATGTCCCCGACGCCGCGGGCGTCTACCGCCCAACGCGCGTGGAAGACGTCCCTCCCCCGCCGCCGGTGCAGCCGCCGGCGCCGCCTCCTGTGCCAGAAGCCCCGCCGGAGTCTCCGGCGCCGTGCCCGCCGCTGCCTGTCCGGCAGGATGCGGGCGGCCTCTTGTCGCAGCTGCTGCCGCGCAGCATCGACACGGGCGATCTGCTGATGCTCCTGATTTTGCTGCTTCTGGCCGTGGATGGGGAGGAGGAGGATTCGCTGTCCGTTCTGCTGACGGCCGCGGCGTTCCTCCTGTCGTAAATCATTTACATATCATTGGTTCACTGGAACGGCGACGTGCCGTCCGGCAGGACGAAGACGTCGTCAAAGGCCTCGTCGCCCGCGGCCAGGATCTCCAGCCCAGTCTGCAGGGCGTCATAGACCGTCTCGTCCTCGCGCTTGAGGATGCTCTCGGTCAGAAGGCCGTAGTCGAGGCTGATCCAGCACTCGCGGCGGACGCCGTCCTGCTCGGCTGCAGCGAAGATCTGGCGGCCGGAGTCATAGCGGTCGTCGGTGATGAACTCACCGTCGGTGATGGTCTCGGGCGGGAGGGTATCGAGCAGCTCATAGGTGGGGATGCCGGTCAGCTCGTCCATGGTCACATCCGCTGCGACCGGCAGCTGCCGGACCTTCTCGTCGGACGCGTACCAGACGTAGAGCGTCTGGCCGTCGGTCAGCAGGTGCTTTTCTCCGGCTGCGGACGTCAGCACTGCGCACACGCGCGTATCCGACACCCACAGCTCCGCCGTGCTCTGAGACGACGCGCCGCCCATCTGACGCGTGATGGTATAGGACTGGTGATAATACTGCGGCCGGTGCAGATAGCGCACGATGCTCTGCACGTTGCTGCGGCTGACCTCCAGCAGCGACGGTTCCTCCCCCGGCTGCTGGGCGGCGGGCTGCGCGCTCTGCGCCGCGTCGGGCAGCACGATGGAGTCGCGCTGGCTCTGGCGGAAGTTGCCGATGAACAGCGCCGCGATCACGCCGATGACGGCCAGCGTCGCAAGCGCAAACAGCATCAGAAGGCGCATGTTTTTCCGGTTCTGCTCCGTCGTCCGTCACCTTCCTTTCGAGTTTCCCAAAAATCTCTTGCTCAGGCGTTGAAATCTGCGGGCTTTTCCGCCGTACGGCCGAAATGCCACAAAATGGCCTGCACGATCCGCTCGCTCGCGTGGCCGTCGCCGTAGGGGTTGACGGCCTTCGCCATGCCCGCGTAGGCAGCCGGATCGTCCAGCAGCTCGCTCGCCAGCCGGACGATCTCATCCGGGTCGACGCCCGCGAGCTTCGCGGTCCCGGCGGCGATGGCCTCCGGCCGCTCCGTTTCGCGGCGCATGACGAGGACGGGCTTGCCGAGAGCGGGCGCTTCCTCCTGCAGACCGCCGGAGTCGGTCATGACCATGTAGCAGCGGGCGATGAGATTGTGCATCTCCTCGACGTCGACGGGGTCGATGAGGTGGATGCGGTCATGCCCGCCCAGGATCGGGAAGACGCATTCGCGCACGACCGGGCTGAGGTGGACAGGATAGACGACCTCCACGTCGGGATGTGACTCCACGACGCGCAGGATGGCGTGCATGATGTCCTCCATGGGCTTGCCGTAGTTCTCCCGCCGGTGGCAGGTGACGGCGATGACGCGGCGGCTCCGGAAGTCCAGCTCGTTGAGCAGCTGCGTCGGGAAGACGAAATCGGGCTTCACGGTGTAGCGCATGGCGTCGATGGCCGTGTTGCCGGTGATGAAGATGTCGCCCATGATGGCCTCGCGGCGCAGGTTCTCCGCGTTCGCGCGGGTGGGCGAAAAATGCAGATCGGCGATGTCGCCGACGAGCGTGCGGTTCATCTCCTCCGGGAAGGGAGAGTATTTGTCCCAGGTGCGAAGCCCTGCTTCGACGTGGCCGACCTTCACCTGATGGTAAAACGCGGCCAGCGCCCCGGCAAACGTCGTGGACGTATCGCCGTGGACGAGCACGAGGTCGGGCCTGACGGTGTCCAGCACCTCGTCCATGCCGAGCAGGGTCTTGGTGGTGATGGTGGAGAGCGTCTGGCGCTTTTCCATGATGTGCAGGTCATAATCGCCCGTCAGACGGAAGATCTGCATGACGGAATCGAGCATTTCCCGGTGCTGGCCGGTGAGGCAGACGACGCTTTCGATCTGCTCACTGGCCTGCAGCGCCTTGACGAGCGGCGCCATCTTGATGGCCTCCGGCCGCGTGCCGAAGACGGACATGACTTTCAGCTTATTCATGCGGTTCCTCCTGTTTTTCTTCCGGCTCCGGCGAAGAAGCGTCCTCCGCGGGGTCGTTCTTCGAGAAGATCAGCCTGAAGCCGATGGCGCTGACGATGAAGATCGCCGCGATGAGGATCAGCGCCTTGAGCTCGCCCGAGGACGTCAGCAGCACGGCGGCCAGCCCCAGCATGCCCGTGAGCATGTAGGCGATGGCGACGGACTGCTTCTGCGAGAAGCCCATGTCGATCAGCCGGTGGTGGAAATGGCCGCGGTCGGCCTTCATCGGGTTCTGGCCGTGGGCGATGCGGCGCAGGAACGCAAAGCAGATATCGAAGATCGGGATGCCGAGGATGAGGAACGGCACGGCGAAGGAGATGATGGCGTACATCTTGAACAGGCCCGTAATGGAGAGCGTGGCCAGAATATAGCCCAGAAACGTCGAGCCGGTGTCACCCATGAAGATCTTCGCGGGGTTCATATTGTACGGGATGAAGCCCAGGCAGGCGCCGAAGAGCGCGCAGAGGATGATGACGATGTTGACCTCCTTGACCATGAGCGCGATCACGATCAAAGACGCCGTGGAGATGGCGGACACGCCGACAGCCAGCCCGTCGAGACCGTCAATGAAGTTGACGGCGTTCGTGATGGCGACGATCCAGATGATCGTGACCGGGATGGACAGCCAGCCAAGGTTCAGATACGTCGCCTCGGAGAAGACGTTCGGGTTCGAGATGAACTGGATCCGGCAGCCGTGCCAGACCGCGACGCCCGCCGCGGCGATCTGCACGAACAGCTTCGGCAGCGCCTTGAGCGCCATGATATCGTCCAGCACGCCTAGGATCACGATCATGATCGCGCCGAGCAGGATGCCCTGCATCTGCCGGTCGATCTCCGCAAAGACGAGCACGGAGAGCAAAAACGCCAGAAAAATGGCCAGACCGCCCATCCGGGGGATCGGCACCTTGTGCATGCGCCGGTTATCCTTCGGCACATCGATCGCGCCGACCTTGCACGCCAGCGTCTTGACCAGCGGCGTCGCCGCAAATGAGACCGCCGCCGCAACGAGCATCGCCAGCAGCATATAAACGACTTGTTTTGTTGTCATAAACAGTTTACCCTCGTAGAGGCCGAAGCCCCCGCATCGGCCCTTTTGCGCCCGCAGGCGCACATAACAAATTTCCGGGCACCGATTCAGCCATCACCAACAATGACGTGCACTTTCGGCAGAAATTCCTTGCTCAGCAAATGGGACGCCGCAGAAGCGCGTCCATCTATAGAGCAGATACGTGATGGCGGTTTTTGAGT
>DHKK01000020.1:27963-29487 GCA_002404795.1 Clostridiales bacterium UBA4696 | reverse complement strand
GGTGAGTTCCTTTGCCTGATCCCGCAGACCTGCTTCCCGCAGCGTCCTCGCTGCGATGCCGACAAGGTTAAAAATATTGCCGTCCTGCCCGATGAGCGGACAGGACGGCTTTTCGACGCTCGGTTCGGATTCCTCTAAAAATCCACCCAGACGGTTCGGCACATAATCACTGAGCCATGTCCCGCCAATCGTTCCGTATGTGGCAAGTCTCCACATGGCGAGTTTGCCAACATCAAGATCAGCACCTTCAAAGTCAAACAGCATGTTGGTGTGACCATCATGCTCAAACAGAGCTGCTCGTTCAAACCGGCTGCCATTGCGCAGGATTCCAGCATCCGTGAGCATTTCATTGATCCCATCCAACCATTCCTGCGGATCACCGCCGCAGCCTTGCAGGATCAGCCCTTCCCGGTCGCTCATGCTGCGAAGATCACCGGCCTGAATTCTCCGGATGGAGTTATCGCTCATGGCTGGCCTCCTTCCGCTGCGGCTGCTTGGTTTACACTTTCTTCGGATACGGCTCAATGCCACATTCCTTGAGACAGTTCTTGAATGCATACTTGAGACAACCGACCGGCAGACCGTTCTGCTCGTAGCCTTTTTTGATGCCGAGATAGTAGTCTCTTGGCGGCAGGGACGGTTTCAGGTGCAGTTCGGGGTTCATAATGTAGGCCATAACTGGGACGCGCTGCCCGTCAAACGTCCGCACCTCCAGCGTCTGTTTGATATACAGACGCGGATAACCTTCATAGCGGTCGAGGGATGCTTCACATTTGTCAGTTAACTTCCACAAAAGGCCGTAGACACAAGCGCCTTCCTTGGGTTCGACCGTCGCAACGCCGCTGCCGCGAAAGCGCAGGTCATAATTATCCAGCACAGCTTGCCCGTAGACGGTCGCGTCCGGGCAGCGGTAGCGCATCTGGTCCAGATTGATATTGCTGCCGTAGGCAAAATACAGTGGTTTCTCCATCGTCATTCCTCCAGCAGCTCCAGTGCGCCGATCTCACCCAGCACATGAATGAGCGCGGCTGCACGTTCTTCCGTGCTGCCCTCCGGCAGTTCGCAGGGCTGCTCCGTCATGCGGCGGATCGTATTCTGCATATAGCGGATGAAGGTATCGAGGATGCCGGTCTGGACCATCTTGCTTTCGATCTGGTTGCCGTCCTGGATGAGGGTCATGGCGAACGTGCCGGTGTCCTTCAGGGAGTCAGCGGTCAGCTGATCGAAGATCTTGTTGTTCTTGGGCTGCTGCCACTCGAACTCCATGCTGTAGCTGGGGTCGATGGACTGCAGGTACTCGATGAACAGAGGCAGGGCGCTCTTGCCGCGGCTGGAGTTGCCGACGCCGTAGAACATCGTGCCGTTGGACTCCTCAATGGCCTTCTTGGCCAGATCTTCGAGGCTCATGCCTTCGGCTTCCTTGATGATCTTCTGGGTCTCGGTGAGGCTTTCTTCCTCAGCCGGAGCTGCGGGCTCGGAAGCAGGCTCCTCTGCGGCGGGCTCCGCCGCGGGGGTCTGCTCGGT
>DHKK01000020.1:27418-27879 GCA_002404795.1 Clostridiales bacterium UBA4696 | reverse complement strand
GCGGCCATCGCCAGGATCATAGAAACTGCAAGCAGAAATGCAAGGATCTTTTTCACGTTTGTTTCCTCCTGTAAAATTTTTCACCGGGCAGTGCCTGGCACTGTTTGGATAGTTCTATTTTACCGGCCATTTGCACAAAAGGACAGGGGACGATCCTGCGTTTTCTTGTAATCCTCTGACATCTTTGTGATAAATGTATGAAAAGAACGGGAGCGGTGTGCTATAATTAGGTCAAAATTACAGCCCCGATGGAGGGTGAAGCGAATGAGAAAATGGCGGATGCTGCTCCTGACGCTGCTGCTCGCGCTGCTGTGCGGCTGCGCCGCTTCCGAGCCGCTGCCGGACTATGCGCCGGAGGAATCGCAGCGGCTGATCCTATATACCTCACATAAAAAAGAGGTCTGGCAGCCGATCGTCAAGGAATTTGAGGCGCGGACCGGCGTATGGGTCACGGTGGTCGA
>DHKK01000020.1:12769-27318 GCA_002404795.1 Clostridiales bacterium UBA4696 | reverse complement strand
CGGCGGCGTGGAGAGTCTGGAATCGTATCGGGACCTGTTTGCGCCCTACACCTGCGCGGATGCGGACGCGATTTTGCCGCAGTACCGCGCGAAGGACGATATCTGGACGCCGTTTTCGTCGCTGCCGCTCGTCTTTGTCTACAATCCCAAGCTTGTCGGCGCGGAGGAGATCACCGGCTGGGCCGATCTGCTCCGGCCGGAGCTTGCGGGAAAGATCGCCTTTGCCGACCCGTCGGTCTCCGGCTCGAGCTATACGGCGCTCGTCACGATGCTCTGCGCGCTTCCGGGCGAAACGGATGAAATTCTGCAGGCCTTTGCCGAAAATCTTGACGGAAAGCAGCTGCAGAGCTCCGGCGCGGTCCTGACCGCCGTCGCGGGCGGGCAGGCCGTCGTCGGCGTGACGCTCGAAGAGACGGCCAGCCGCAGCATCGCCGCGGGCGGCGAGCTCGTGATGGTCTATCCGGCAGACGGGACGAGCTGCGTGCCGGACGGATGCGCGATCCTGAAGGGCGCGCCGCACGAGGAAAACGCAAAGCTGTTTGTGGATTTCACGGTCAGCCTCAGCGTGCAGAAGCTCCTGCAGGAGCGCTTCTGCCGCCGCTCGGTGCGCGGGGATCTGGAAAGCACGGGGACGTTCCCGGCTCTGAGCCAGATCCCGCAGGTCGACTATGACGTTGGCTGGGCCAGCCGCAGCCGCGAAGCACTGTTGATGAGCTGGGAATTTTATCTGGGAACGGAGGCGGGCGCATGAAGCGGCTTCATTTCCATTCCTTCCGGCAGCGGCTGAACGCGGCGTTTCTTGCCGTGTCGCTCGCGCCGCTGCTTCTGTGCTCGGCGCTTTTGCTGCAGATCTTCCGCTTCCGCATGACTGCCGACCAGCAGCAAAACGCGCAGCAGCTGCTCAGCGCCTGTCACGCGCTGAACACGATGCAGGACGGCATTCTCTCCGCGGCGGAAAGTCTGCAGCGGGACGGACTTGTCACGCGGGCCCTCGCGGGCGCGCAGGAGGAAAGCGCCAAGGTCTACAGCAGTCTCTATACCGCGACGGCCGCGGTGCGCAGCACCGCGCGGTTCGACCTCTACAGCGCGGACGGCGCGCTTCTATACTCCACGCAGGCGGCGCCCGGGGAAGACGTGCTCAGCCCCGACTGGGGGATCTTATATGAGGCGGCGCAGGCCGAAGACGGGACGCTCGTCTACAGCGCGAGCGAAGATCCGACTGATCCGGACGCACCGGTCCTGCGCGCCGCGGCGCGGCTGACGGTGAGCGGAAAAACGGCCGGCTTCCTTGTGGCGGTCATGTACGAACAGCAGCTGCGCGAGGCGCTCGACGGTATGGCGGGCGCGCAGAACGAGCTGCTTGTGATGGACCGCTTCTGGCACGGCATCTACTGCACCAAGCCGGCGCAGGTCCAAACGCTGGCCAGCGCGCTGCGGTCGCAGCTTCTGGCCGGGAAGGCGCTGACCGGATTTTCCGACGACTTTCTCTATACCGCCCGGCAGGACAGCGTGACGGGGCTCTATCTGGTCCTGCAGCAGCCGCAGGTGTTTACACGCGGGACGCTGCGCCTGTTATATACGGTGAGCGCGCTCTGCGCGCTGGGCGGCGCGGCGGTGAGCATTTTTCTGAGCCTGCAGCTCAGCCGGCAGATGTTCCGGCCCATCGGAAGGCTCCATGACGCGATCTCGCAGGTCGGGCAGAACGATCTGCAGGTGCAGGTCGCCATTGAGGAAGACCGGCACGACGAGCTCAGCGAGCTTGCCCAGCAGTTTAATCGCATGGTGCTCTCCCTGCGCCGCAACCAGCAGGCGCTGCTGGAAAATCAGCAGGCGCTCAACGACGCACAGATCCGGATGCTGCAGGCGCAGCTGAACCCGCACTTTCTGTGCAACACGCTGGACACGATGAAGTGGATCAGCAAGATCAATCAGGTGCCGCAGGTCGCGCTGATGTCAACGAATCTGGCCGATATCCTGCGCTTCTGCATCTCGCCGGACGAGTTTGTGCCGCTGGAAAAGGAGCTGCAGATCCTCGAACGGTATGTGGAGATCCAGCGCATCCGCCTGTCCGACAGCTTTACCTACGAGCAGACCGTGCCGGAGGCGCTGCTTTCGTGCATGGTCCCCAAGATGATGCTCCAGCCGCTGGCGGAGAACGCGATCCTGCACGGTCTTTCCGGCGTGCCGGACGGAAAACTCATGGTGGAAGCGAGAGAACTGGAAGACGAAACGCTCGAGATCCGCGTCTGCGACAACGGCGCGGGGCTGCCCGAGGCGCTTCTCGGCCCATACCGGCCGCCTGAGAAGCAGACGCGGCATCTGGGGCTTTTTAATGTGGATACGATCCTCAAAAAACATTACGGCGAGCGCTATGGCCTGCGTCTGGACAACCGGACGGACGGGAGCGGCGCTTGTATCACGGCAAGACTGCCGGTCAGAAGGAGGGATGCGGAATGATGCGGGTCCTGGTCGTGGAGGACGAAGAAATGATCCGGAAGGGCATTGTGCTGGCGACGGACTGGCAGAGCCTCGGCTGCGTGGTCGTCGGCGAGGCGGCCAACGGCGAGGAAGGCATTGCGCAGGCGGAAAAATGCAGGCCGTCGCTCATCATCACGGACCTGAAAATGCCGAAAATGGACGGGCTTACGATGATCGCGAAGCTGCGCGAGGCGGGATGCGACGCGTATATCATCATCCTCACGGCCTATGACAGCTTCACCTATGCGCAGACGGCCCTTCGGCTGGGGGCGGTGGATTTTCTGCTCAAGCCGTTTCATGACGGCGATCTGGAAAACGCGGTGCTTGCGCTGCAGAAAAAGCTGAGCAGCCGGAAAAAGGAGCCGGAAGCGCAGCTTCCCGCGATCCGAGCGGGAGCCAAGAGCCGCTATGTGCAGGAGGCGATGGACTATATCGCAGGAAACTGCGCCGACCCCGGCCTGTCCGTGGGGCAGGTGGCGGCAAGCCTTGGCCTGAGCGAGGGACATCTGAGCCATCTGTTCAAAAAGGAGACCGACTGTACAGTGGGGAGCTATCTCACGCGCTGCCGGATGCAGAAGGCCATGGCGCTTCTCAAGAAGGGAAAGCTCCGCGTCTACGAGGTCGCCGAAGCCGTGGGCTATAAAGACATCACCTACTTCTCCGGCACCTTCAAAAAACTCACCGGCATGAGCCCCACAGAATACCAGAACGCGAATTTCTGAAACAGCAAACGGCCCTGCGCTTTGCGCAGGGCCGTTAGATCTATTCTCGATGCCGGCTCGACCCGGATCCGCATTCCTACTGCTCCCGAACACGAAAGTGCTCGGGATTTCTGCTTTTCTGAAGGAAACGGCCGGGGATCTCGGTCATTGTCCGGCTGCCCGGTACTCCCGCGGGGGGCGTTGGTAGAAGCGGCGGAATTGTTTGGAGAAATAGCTGGGGCTGTCGAAGCCGCAGGCGGCGGAAACTTCGGCGATGCTGGCGGCGGGCGAGGCGCGGAGCAGGGCGGCGCCCTGCATGAGACGGTATTTCAGCAGGTACTGCACCGGGCTGTCGCCGATGGTCCGATGAAAGCAGCGCAAGCATTCTCTCTCACTCAAATTGGCGGCTTTTGCAATTTCCGCAAGTGTGATCGGTGCTGCATAGGACATTTGAATATATTGCAGCATTTTTTCCATGCGCACCGTGTCCGCGCTTTTTGCCGCTTTCGGCGCAGACAGGCGCGGGAGCAGCTGCGCATAGCAGCGCAGAAGCAGCTGGGAAAGGTTCTCCCGGACGGTAAATTCATACGCAAACGCGTCGGTTTCCATGGCAGAAAAGGCGGACGAGAACCGCTTGACATCCGTGCCCGGCTCCGCCTGCCAGACGGAAAAATCCGGGCAGGCGAGCAGCGCGCGGACGTAGTTTTTATAAAACACGGTGTCGGCTCCGCCGGTGAGCAGAAACGGAGAAAACACCATCGAGCGCAGCTCCCCGGCGGGATGGCCGGAGAGGGAATGAAGGACGTTGCCGTTGAGCATGACCAGACTGCCTCCCTGCAGGAGGTATTCTCCGCCGGGGATCTGCAGCTTCAGCGTGCCGGCGGCAACGAAGATGACTTCCAGCTCCTCATGCCAGTGCCAGGGGATCGTATCGCCGGGCGCATCCGTGTGGCGGGAGGCATAGGCCGCGCACGGAAACTCGACGGTCCCATGCGGCTGTAATTCCTTCTGCGCATGGTTCCGGTTCAGACCGCAGGTCTGCAGTCCCATTTCCATCCCTCCGATTTGTCGGTTTTGTTATAGTATATGGCGGTATATGCGTTGCGTCAAGCGATTTGCGGCGATATGATAGGGAAAAGAAAAACAGGAGGTCCCTGATATGTTTTCCCTGCTGCTGGCCATTATTTATCTGTCGTTTATCAGCCTGGGGCTGCCGGATTCGCTGCTTGGCTCGGCCTGGCCGACGATGTATCCGCAGCTTGGCGTCCCGGTCTCGTATTCCGGGATCATTTTTATGATCATTTCACTCGGGACGATCATTTCCAGCCTGCAGAGCGACCGTCTGACCCGCCGGTTGGGGACGGGGAAGGTCACGGCGTTCAGCGTTGCGCTGACTGCCATGGCGCTGTTCGGCTTCTCCGTCAGCCATGCGTTCTGGCAGCTGTGCCTCTGGGCAATCCCCTATGGGCTTGGCGCGGGAAGCGTGGATGCGTCGCTCAATAACTATGTCGCCTTGCATTATGAGAGCAAGCACATGAGCTGGCTGCACTGCATGTGGGGCGTCGGCGCGGCGTCCGGGCCGTATATCATGGGCGCTGTCATGACGGGCGGCGGCACGTGGAACGGCGGCTACCGCTGCATTGCGGTCATTCAGCTCGTGCTGACGGCGGTGCTGCTTTGCAGTCTGCCGCTCTGGAAGGGACGGCCGCAGGTACAGGACGCGTCCGGCAGCGTCGTCGAGGCGAAGACGCTGTCTGTGAAAGAGGTTTTGCAGCTGCGTGGGGTCAAAAACGTGCTGTTCTGCTTCTTCTGCTATTGCGCGCTGGAGCAGACCACCGGCCTGTGGGCAAGCAGCTATCTGACCTTGTACAAGGGTGTCCCGGCGGAGACGGCGGCGTCCTTCGCCAGCATGTTCTTCATCGGTATCACCGCCGGACGCGCGCTGAACGGCTTCCTTGCGATGAGGCTCAACGACGTGCAGATGGTGCGCATGGGGCAGGGGCTGATCGCCTGCGGCATCGTCGTGATGCTTCTGCCGCTGGGCGCGGCCGTTTCGCTGGCCGGGTTCGTGCTAATCGGGCTTGGCTGCGCGCCGGTCTATCCCTGCCTCATCCATGCCACGCCGGCGCATTTCGGCGCGGACAGGTCGCAGGCGGTCATCGGCATCCAGATGGCCTGCGCCTACGTCGGGACCAGCCTGATGCCGCCGCTGTTCGGCCTGATCGCTGCGCACATCACAGTCTCGCTCCTCCCGGCCTACCTGCTCGCCCTGCTGGCGCTCATGATCGTCATGCACGAAAGGCTGCTCCGCAGGACGGCGCACTGAGCAGATATGCGCGGTTCTGCATGAAGATGTGCGGGGTTGACATCGGGCTGGCTGCGTTTATAATGGAAGCAGAGAGAACCGGCGATTGGGATGAAAGGGAGGCGGCTTATGGAACGGCTCAAAGGGCTGGGGCGGTATCAGATCGCGCTTTTGGTGTGCGGTGTGGTGATGATTTTGGTGTTTTCGGTGCTCTATCCGGTGACGACGGCGCGGGTGGGATTTTTGTATCAGGACACGATCCTGACGCCCGCGCAGGAGGGGGACGCGACCGTCTATTCCGGCAGGATCCGGGGCGAGGCCGCGCGCTTTACCGTGCATGCGGACAAGTCGGTGGAATTTCAGTACGGGGATAAGACCTACGGCCCCTATACTGTGACGGAGGATCCGGACGCGCGCCCGGACAGCGAGCTGAGCAAGTACATGACCGGCGTGGAGGTCCGCTGCGGGGATACGATTTTATTCCGCGGCGGCGTGATGGAAAACGGGGGCGAGACCCTGCTGTATCATGAGGATGGAAGCATAGACCTGGATCTGTCCATCACCGCCACGACGAGCAGCGGGGTGACGCTGGATGAAAACGGGAACGAGGTCGACCCGATGGAGCTGTCGGTCCGGACGATCCTCGAGCTGACGGAGGGGCTGGAGCTGCAGCACAAGGGGGTCTGGATCGCGTGGTTCGGCGGCGTGTTCATCTGCGCCGTGACCGCGTTTTCGATCCTGTTCGCGGACGAGCTGTTCCGCTGGAACCTGTCCTTCCGGGTCCGCGACGCGGAGCAGGCCGAGCCCTCCGACTGGGAGATCGCCAGCCGCTATATCGGCTGGACCGTCTGTATCCTGATGGCCCTGCTCATCTTCATCAAGGGCCTCGGGGTGGCATAAGAAAGAAAACAGCCGGAGAGCCATGCTCTCCGGCTGTTTTTCTGTGTTGGATGCGGGGTCAGAGGATATTCGTGTAGCCCATGAGGCTGGCATCGGCCCAGGCGGCGGCCTGTTTGCCGCTGGCGATGGCGAGGACGACGAGGGACGCGCCGGAGGCCATATCGCCCGCGGTCAGGACCGGAATGCCCGCCTGCCGGACGGCCTCGCAGGCTTCAAGCGACGCGGTTTCGCAGCCCGAGAAGCCCGAGGCGAGCAGCAGCAGATCGCAGGGCAGCTGCTCGCCGCTTTCCCGCAGGGTCACGGCGCTGACCGCGCCGTCCGCGCCGCAGCTGAGGCTGTCGATCTGCGTCTCATAGCGCCGGACGTCCGCGCCGAAGACGGCCTCCGCCTCCTCGTGCGCATGGTCGCGCTTTTCCGTGCTTGCGGTGCGCGGCTTGCGGATGAGCTGCGTGAGACTGCGGCAGCCCTGCCGCAGGGCGACGGAGACACAGTCCGACGCGCTGTCGCCCGCGCCGACGAGCACGACGTGCTTCCCGGCCGCCGTGACGGCCGGTCCTGCCTGCGTCAGGAGCGCCTGCGCCGAGGCGCGCAGGTAGTCGAGCGCGTAGAATACCCCGCCCGCCTCCGCAAACGGCAGCGGCCGCGGCTGCTGCGCGCCGCAGCAGAAGATCGCAAGGTCAAACTCCGCGGCCAGCGCCTCCGGGCTCAGATCCTGTCCGACGCAGCAATTTGTCCGGAACACGACGCCCTCCTGCTCCAGAAGAGAGATACGGCGGGCGACGATCCGCTTCGGCAGCTTCATCTCCGGGATGCCGTAGGTCAGAAGCCCGCCCGGCAGCGGATCGCGTTCAAAGACCGTCACATGGTGGCCGCGGCGATTGAGATAATAGGCGGCGGAGAGCCCGGCCGGGCCGGAGCCCACGACCGCGATGCGCTTATCCGACCGCGCGGCGGGCGGCATGGGCTGCATCAGGTCGTTTTCAAAGGCGTATTCGATGATCGCAAGCTCATTTTCCCGCACCGTCACCGGCTGCGAGACCCGGCCGCAGACGCAGGCCTTTTCGCACAGCGCCGGGCAGACGCGGGCGGTAAACTCCGGGAAGGGGCTGGTCTTCAGCAGGCGCTGCAGCGCGCCCTCATAATTCCCGTTCCAGAGCAGGTCGTTCCACTCCGGGATGAGGTTGTGCAGCGGGCAGCCGAGCAGCGCGCCGTCAAACATCACGCCGGCCTGACAGAAGGGCACGCCGCAGTCCATGCAGCGGCCGGACTGCCGGCGGCGGTTTTTTTCCGAGAGCGGAAGGTCGAGCGGGGCCCAGTCCGCCACGCGGGCCTCGGCGCTGCGCGCCGGGCAGTCCATGCGCGCGTAATCCAGAAATCCAGTCGGTTTTCCCATGGCTTATTCCTCCCGCTTCAAAAATGCTTCGAGCTCGGCCTCGTCCCGCGTCATCCCGGCGGCCTCAAAGCGGCCGATCAGCTGCAGCATGTGGCTGTAGTCGTACGGGATGATCTTCTTGAAATCCGGGATCCGCTCGTCGAACTGCTCCAGGATCTGGCGGGCCTTTTTGGAGCCGGTCGCCTCCACGTGGCGGCGCAGGAGCTCCTTCAGGCGGGCGATATCCTGCTTCTGCGAGACCGTCTCGACGGAGACGAGCTCCTTGTTGACGCGCAGGTAGAGCTTATGCTCGGGGTCGAGCACGTAGGCGACGCCGCCCGACATGCCGGCGGCAAAGTTCCGACCCGTGCGTCCGAGCACGACGACCGTGCCGCCCGTCATATACTCGCAGCCGTGGTCGCCGACGCCCTCGACGACGGCGGTCGCGCCGGAATTGCGCACGCAGAACCGCTCGCCCGCGATGCCGGAAATAAACGCGCTGCCGCTCGTCGCGCCGTAGAGCGCGACGTTGCCGATGATGACGTTCTCGGCCGGGTCAAAGATGCTGGCGCGGTCTGCAAAGACGGCCAGCTTGCCGCCGGACAGGCCCTTGCCGAAGTAATCGTTGCTGTCGCCCTCGAGCGTGAGCGTCACGCCCTTCGGCAAGAACGCGCCGAACGACTGCCCCGCGCCGCCGCGGCAGCTGATCTGGTAGGTATCGTCTGGGAGCGTGCCGCCCCAGCGGCGCGTGATCTCCGCGCCGAAGAGCGTGCCGAAGGCCCGGTCGGTGCAGGAAATGTCGAGCGCGCACTGCTTTGGAGCGGCCGGCTTGCCCTTCTTCGGCAGCAGCGGCAGAAGGACCTTTTTGTCAAGCGTTGCATCGAGCTTGAAGTCGAACCGCTGCGCCGGGTCATAGCGGCAGTTTTCCCCGCCGCAGTGGGCGAGAATGCCGGATACGTCCACCATGGCTGCGCGCTGGGTGATCTGGTGCGGGAGGATCTGCAGATACTCCGTATGGCCGACCAGCTCATCCACGGTGCGCACGCCGAGCTTCGCCAGGATCAGCCGCAGCTCCTGCGCGACGAATTCCATGAAATTCACCACGTATTCGGGCTTGCCGCAGAAGTTTTTCCGCAGCTCCGGCCGCTGGGTGGCGATGCCCATCGGGCAGGTATCGAGATTGCACACGCGCATCATGACGCAGCCGAGGCACACCAGCGGCGCGGTGGCGAAGCCGAATTCCTCCGCGCCCAGCATGCAGGCGATGGCCACGTCTCGGCCGGTCATGAGCTTGCCGTCGGTCTCAAGGCGCACGCGGCCGCGCAGGCCGTTGGCGATGAGGCTCTGGTGCGCCTCGGCCAGACCGAGCTCCCAGGGCAGGCCCGCGTTATAGATGGAGCTTCGGGGCGCGGCGCCGGTCCCGCCGTCGTAGCCGGAGATGAGGACCGTCTGCGCGCCCGCCTTGGCGACGCCCGCGGCGATGGTGCCGACGCCCGCCTCGGAGACGAGCTTGACGGAGATCTCCGCGTTTTCATTGGCGCATTTGAGATCGTAGATCAGCTGCGCCAGATCCTCGATCGAGTAGATGTCGTGGTGCGGCGGCGGAGAGATGAGGGCCACGCCGGGCGTGGAGTGCCGCGTCCGCGCGATCCACGGCCAGACCTTGCTGCCGGGCAGATGGCCGCCCTCGCCGGGCTTGGCCCCCTGCGCCAGCTTGATCTGGATCTCCTTCGCGCTCACAAGATATTCGCTCGTCACACCGAAGCGGCCGGAGGCGACCTGCTTGATGGCGGAGTTTTCCTCGGTGCCGAGCCGCGTGGGCTCCTCGCCGCCCTCGCCGGAGTTGGACCTTCCGCCCAGGCGGTTCATGGCGATGGCCAGGCAGCGGTGCGCCTCCTCGGAGATGGAGCCGTAGGACATGGCTCCGGTCTTGAAGCGCCGGACGATGCTCGAGACGGGCTCGACCTCGCTGAGCGGGATGGCCTTCGTCTCGTCAAAGCGGAAGCCGAGCAGGCCGCGCAGCGTATGCGGCAGCTGCTCGTCGTCGACCATGGCGGAATAGCGGCGGAAGCAGTCAAAATCGCCGGTGCGGACCGCCTGCTGCAGCGTGAGGATGGTCAGGGGGTTATACATATGGTCTTCCATGTCGCTGCCGGAGCGGAGCTTATGGAAGCCGGAGGAATCGACGGTCAGATCGGCGGTCAGATCCATGGGATCGTACGCCCGGTCATGCCGCCAGAGGACAGCCTCGTTGATCTCCTGCAATCCAATGCCGCCGACGCGGCTGACGGTGTTGGTAAAATACTGGTCCACCACGTCCCTGCAGATGCCGACGGCCTCGAAGATCTGTGCGCCCTCATACGACTGCATGCTGGAAATGCCCATCTTGGAGGCGATGCGCATCACGCCGTCCAGGATCGCCTTGTTATACGCGTCGACGGCGGCGTAATAGTCCTTGTTGAGCGCCCCGCCCGCGATGAGCTCGCCGATGCAGTCCTGCGCGAGATAGGGGTTGACGGCGCTCGCGCCGTAGCCGAAAAGCGTGGCGAAGTGGTGCACGTCGCGCGGCTCCGCGCTTTCGAGGATGATGGAGATCGCGGTGCGCTTCTTCGTGCGCACCAGATACTGCTGCACGGCGGAGACCGCCAGCAGCGACGGGATGGCGATATGGTTCTCATCCACGCCGCGGTCGGAGAGGATGAGGATGTTCGCGCCCGCGTAATACGCCTTGTCACAGGCGACGAAAAGCCGGTCGAGCGCAAGCGCGAGCGAGGAATTCTTGTAATACAGCAGCGAGACCTTTTTCGCCTGCAGGCCCGGCATATGGAGCCCCTCGATCTTCATGAGATCACGGCTGGAAAGGACGGGGTTGTTGATCTGCAGAACGCGGCAGTTTTCCGCGCAGTCGGCCAGCAGATTGCCGTCGGAGCCGGCGTAGACGGTCGTATCGGTGACGATCGCCTCGCGCAGCGCGTCGATGGGCGGGTTCGTGACCTGCGCGAACATCTGCTTGAAGTAGTAGAACAGCGGCTGGTGCTTTTCCGACAGCACGGCCAGCGGGATATCCGCGCCCATGGAGGCCGTCGGCTCCGCGCCGTTTTTCGCCATGGGCAAAATGGCCGAGTGGATCTCGTCGTAGGTGTAGCCGAAGATCTTGTACAGGCGGCTGCGCTCCTGCGCTGTGTATTCCGGGACCTTCCGGTTGGGGATGGGGATGTCGGCCAGCTGCAGCAGCTCCTGATCGAGCCATTCGCCGTAGGGGTTCTGCGCGGCGTAGCGGTGCTTGATCGCCTGGTCCTCGAGGACCGTCCCGGTCCTGGTGTCGACGAGCAGCATCTTGCCCGGCTGCAGGCGGGATTTGCGCACGATCTTCTCCGGCGCGACCGGCAGCGCGCCGACCTCGGACGCGAGGATGAGATACCCGTCGTTCGTGACCAGATACCGCGCCGGGCGCAGCCCGTTGCGGTCGAGTACGGCGCCGACCTGCTCGCCGTCGGAGAAGAGGATGGCGGCCGGGCCGTCCCAGGGCTCCATCATGGTGGCGTAGTAGTGGAACATGTCGCGCTTTTCCCGGGACATGTTTTTATCTTTTCCCCAGGGCTCGGGGATGCAGAGCATCACGGCCTTCGGCAGCTCGATGCCGCTGTACATGAGAAATTCCAGCGTATTGTCGAGCATGGAGGAGTCGGAGCCGTCGGTCTCCACGACAGGGTAGGCGCGGGCGATCCCATCGCCGAGGACCGAGGACGCCATCGTCTCCTCGCGGGCGAGCATCCGGTTGATGTTGCCGCGGATGGTGTTGATCTCGCCGTTGTGGAGGATGATGCGGTTCGGGTGCGCGCGCTTCCACGAGGGCGTGGTGTTGGTGGAGAAGCGGGAGTGGACGAGCGCGAGGGCGGAGGTATAGTCCGCGTCCTGCAGGTCCGGGTAGAACTGCCGCAGCTGCCAGACCAGAAACAGACCCTTATAGACGATCGTCCGGCTGGACATGGACACGACGTAGGTGCCGGAGACGGAATGCTCATACTCGCGCCGGGCCAGATACAGCCTGCGGTCAAAATCCAGCCCGCGCGCTGCCGTATCCGGGCGGCGGATGAAGCACTGCGCGATGTAGGGCATGCTGCTCCGGGCCTTTTCGCTCAGGATCTCCGGACAGACCGGCACGTCCCGCCAGAACAGCAGCTCCAGCCCCTCGCGCGAGAGGATCATCTCCAGCAGCTTCCGGCTGCGCATGCGTTTGAGCGGATCCTGCGGGAAGAAGATCATGGCCGCGCCGTAATCGCCCGCGTCCGGGAGCGTCTGCCCCGCCTGCTGCGCCGCCTTCTGAAACAGCGCGTGCGGCAGCTGCGTCATGACGCCGACGCCGTCGCCGGTGGTGCCGTCGGCGTCCTTGCCGGTGCGGTGCGCGAGCTTTTCGACGATCTTCAGCGCGCCGTCGAGCGTTTCATGTGTTCTTTGTCCGCTGATATTGACAACAGCGCCGATGCCGCAGGCGTCATGCTGCGGCTGCTGCTCCAAAGGCCGGTACTGGTGCGGCTGTTTCATGGCTTTGGCCCCTTTCTTTATGATTATAATGCGTACATCCGGATAATGGTCTCTGCGATCTCACGTTTTTTGACGCAGCGGTCCATGGCGGCTTTTTCGATCCAGCGGTGCGCGTCGGCCTCCGACATGCCGAGCTGGTTCATGAGCAGGCTCTTGGCCTTCTGGATGCGTTTCATGTCCTGCAGCTGCGACTGCAGCTGGTCGGTCTTCTCCTGCATGGCCCGCAGGCTCTTCTTGAACAGCAGCAGGTTCCGCAGTGTTTGCCAAAAGGCCTCCTGCGGCATCGGCCAGCTCATCACGCAGATCCCGGCTGCCTGCACGAACCGCCAGACCGCCTCATACGTGCCCGGGCGGACCAACAATAAAAAGACCGCCTCGCTGCTCCCGGCAAGCCGGACGCACTGCCGCAGCGCCGGCAGCCCCGGCGCGTCACACTGCCAGACGACGAGCGCCGGATCGAGCTGCGCGAGCTTCCGCTCCGTCTCGTCCAGCCCGTCCGCCGTGACGAGCGCCAGCGCCGGCTGCTCCGCGGCGAACGCGCTGAGCGCCGCCGGTTCCGCCGCGGCGTCCTGCACGAAAAGCAGCGTGCTTTTTTGCGTTTCCTGCATCGTCCCGTCTCCTTCGTGTTTCTTCCAAACATACACTTGTCTGCATGGTGAAGAATTTTTGGTTCTATTTTAGCGAGCTGCTTCGTTGATGTCAACAAAAAGCCGCTATCATTTTTATTGATTCTGCTGAACGCAGGGATAAGTAAAACGAATACCATTTTTTTGCGGCAGATGCTTGACATTTTCCGCTGCGGCGCGTATAATGCACTCAAACAAACGGCTTGGGTCCCGCCGGATCCGGTTCACATGGAAACGTAAAAACGGCAAAGGCGTCGTACAGCATCGATTCTGTGCGCACCTTTGCCGCTTTCATTATTTTGAAAAAGGGGATTTTCATGATGCAGACTGTATCGGATTTCTTTGGCTGCCATGTGTTCAGCGAAGCCGTGATGAAGCAGAAGCTTCCAAAGGCTGTTTTTAAAGATGTCTACGCCGCCATCCACGAGGGCAAGCGCCTCGATCTGGCCGCGGCCAACGTCGTCGCCAATTCCATGAAGGACTGGGCCACCGAGCTCGGCGCGACGCACTTCACCCACTGGTTCCAGCCCATGACCGGCATTACGGCCGAAAAGCACGACTCGTTCATCTCTCCCACCGCCGACGGCGGCGTGATCATGGAGTTTTCCGGCAAGGAGCTCATCCAGGGCGAGCCGGACGCGTCCAGCTTCCCCTCTGGCGGCCTGCGCGCCACGTTTGAAGCCAGAGGCTATACCGCGTGGGATCCGACATCCTTCGCCTTTATTAAAGATCAGGTCCTGTATATCCCGACCGCGTTCTGTTCCTACGGCGGCGAGGCGCTCGACAAAAAGACGCCGCTGCTGCGCTCCATGCAGGCCATCAACAAGCAGGGGCTGCGTATCCTGAAGCTGTTCGGGCATGACGAGGTCAAGGCCGTCCGCACGACGGTCGGCCCGGAGCAGGAGTATTTCCTCATCGACGAGGCGCTTTACAGCAAGCGCAAGGATCTCATCTATACCGGCCGGACCCTATTCGGCGCAAAGCCGCCCAAGGGGCAGGAGCTCGAGGACCATTACTTCGGCACCATCAAGCCGCGCGTCGCCGCGTTCATGCACGATCTGGACAAGGAGCTGTGGGAGCTCGGCGTGCTCGCCAAGACGGAGCACAACGAGGTCGCGCCCGCGCAGCATGAGCTCGCGCCCGTCTTCACCACCACCAACATCGCCGCCGACCACAACCAACTCACCATGGAGCTCATGCAGAAGATCGCCCGCAAGCACGGCATGGTCTGTCTGCTGCACGAAAAGCCCTTCGCGGGCGTCAACGGCTCCGGCAAGCACAACAACTGGTCCATCTCGACCGATGCGGGCGTCAACCTGCTCGAGCCCGGCGAGACGCCGGGCGAGAACGCGCAGTTCCTGCTGTTCCTCTGCGCCGTCATCCAGGCGGTCGATGACTATCAGGATCTGCTGCGCATTTCCGTCGCCTCCGCCGGCAACGACCACCGGCTCGGCGCGAACGAAGCGCCCCCCGCCGTCGTGTCCATGTTCCTCGGCACAGAGCTGACGGAGATCCTGGACGCCATCGAGTCCGACACGGCCTATGATGCGAAGGAGAAGGAGCTTCTGAAGATCGGCGTCCACGTCCTGCCCAAGTTCCCGAAGGACACCACCGACCGCAAC
>DHKK01000020.1:0-12724 GCA_002404795.1 Clostridiales bacterium UBA4696 | reverse complement strand
ACCGGCAACAAGTTTGAGTTCCGGATGCTCGGCTCCGCCGCGTCCATCTCCGACGCGAACGTCGTGCTGAACACCGCCGTGGCCGAGTCCCTGCGGCAGTATGCGGACGTACTTGAGCAGGCGGAGGATTTTGAGGCTGCCCTGCACGACCTCATCCGCAATACCATCCAGGCGCACAAGCGCATCATCTTCAACGGCAACGGCTACGACGCGAGCTGGCTGGAGGAGGCCGAAAGGCGCGGTCTGCTCAACCTCAAGACTACGCCCGACTGCGTGCCGTATCTGCTGAAGGAAAAGAATGTCCGCCTGTTTACCACGCATAAGATCTACAGCGAGACCGAGCTGCACGCGCGCTATGAGATCATGCTGGAGAACTACAGCAAGGTCCTGCGCATCGAAGCGCTCACGATGCTGGAAATGGTGAATACCGATATCCTGCCCGCTGTTTCTGACTACACGGCAAAGCTCGTGCGGACGGCCGAAGACAAGAAAGCGCTGCTGGGCAGCGCTGCCGGAGGCTATGAGCAGAAAACCGCCGCGCGGTTGTCCTCGCTGACGGAGATCGCCAGCGAGGATGCCGCGAAGCTTGACGACGCGCTGCTGCAGGCCGGCGACCTGCCGACCGCGCAGGAGGCCGCGAGCTTCTACCAGGCCGAGGTCTTCAAGGATATGACCGAGCTGCGGCTGGCCGTCGACGAGATGGAGACGCTCACCTCCCGCGCCTGCTGGCCGTATCCGTCCTACGGCGATCTGCTGTTCAGCGTCCGCTGAAGGTCCCTTTTGTGCGATCCGCGCACGTTCAAAATGCTCGTTTCGTGATTCCTCTTTTCATTTGTGTTGGCAGCGGCCCGCGGGGAGACCCGCGGGCCGCTGTCGCATGGTCCGCTTTTTTTTGAAAATCTTGCAACGAGGACGCTTGGATCTCGTCTGTATGGATAGAGATCAAAAAATGAAAGGGTGTGGCATAGATGAAGAAATGGATCGTGTTTCTTTGCCTGCTGGTCTGCGTGCTGGCGCTGGCGGGCTGCACGGGCGGACAGGCAGAAGACGCACCGGTGGAGGATACCGGGGCGGAAACGAAACCGGTAGCACAGGAGATTCCGGAAGATTTTTCGGTCCGGTTCTCCTGGTGGTATGTGGAAGACCGGAAAAACGTCATGGATACGGGGGCGGGGACGCTGCAGAAGGATCTGGTCACCGACGGCACGGCCTCGGCGGCATTCGAGCCGGATCCGGCGTTTCTGCGGCAGCTGTATGACCTGGTCTGCGCGGAGGACTTCCGGTCGATCCGGCGGGAGATGTGCAGCGAGACGCTGGCGAAGGACGATGTCCGGTTTGCCGTGACACCGAACTGCTTCTATGCGGTCGAAGTCACGGCGCGGGGCGAGCGCTATGTGATCCGCGGCGATGGGACGGCAGTTGGATACACGGATACGGAGCCGGAGGCCGCCTGCTTCGTGCGTACCGTGGCCGCGCTGCAAAAGCTGGTGCAGGAACTGCCGGAATGGGCCGCACTGCCCGAGCCGGGTGCGGCTTACGCATGACCGTGCCGCCGAAAAACCGCTTCCGCCGCCGGGCGGGAGCGGTTTTTTCGGCAGATGGGCTTGACAGGGGAGAGAAGTGGTGGTAGAATGCTGACTAACGAACGCTAGTTAGCAATAGAGGAGCTGTGATGCAGGGATGAAGCAGGAGGATACCCGGCAGAAAATTCTCGCCAAGGCACTGGAGCTGTTCTCCGTCCATGGCTACGACGCGGTCAGCGTCGGCCAGATCGCGGCGGCCGTGGGCATCAAGGCCCCCTCGCTCTACAACCATTTTCCCAGCAAGCGCGCCATCTTTGACGCGATCGTGGAGGCGACGGCCGCGCAGTATGAGGCGGACACCGACAGGATCGATATCCACGTGCAGAACGCACGGCAGGATATCCCAGTCTTCACCCACATCACGGAGGACGGGCTGCTGGAAAAGGTCCGGCAGATCTTTTTCTACTCGCTCCACAACGAGACCATTAGCCGCTTCCGCCGGATGATGACGCTCGAGCAGTTCCGCTCGCCGGAGCTTGCGGCGCTCTATTCCCGGCGCTATGTGGAGCGCGTGACGGAGTATCACGCGGGGATCTTCCGCAGCCTCATCGCCGCCGGGGAGCTCCGGGACGAGGACGTCGGGGCGATGGCGCTTTGCTACGTGGCCCCGGTCATCACCCTCATCGGCATCTGCGACCGCCAGCCGGAGCGGGAGGCTGAGTGCCTGCAGAAGCTCGAGGCGCACGTTCGCCTGTTCTACCGGACCTTTCAGGCAGACAGGAACGAAAGGAGCGAGGACGATGAGCCGTGAGGAGCAGTGGCTTCTCTGCCCGGTCTGCGGCGCGAAGACGCGCCTGCGGCTGCTGCAGCGGACGGTATTGCGGGAGTTTCCGCTGTACTGCCCCAAATGCAGGCGCGAAAGCGTGATCAGCGCAAGAAATTTTCAGATCGAAACCGTTTATCAGCCAGACGCAAAGACGCAGTGCTGACCACCAAATGCCGTGGTCAGCGCTGCGTTTTTTGGCTTCGGAAACCACCGGCTATGCCGGTGGAGGTATCCCGCAAAAAAGCTTTAGCTTCAAGCATCAAGCGAAGCGAGTCGAGAACAACAATCAAACAAATTCGTATGCACTCGATAAAAACGGCTAATGCCCGTTTACGGGCGGCGGGGCATTTGATGCAAGTGAAAAATCATTCAGTGCATCTTTAGATGCCAGCCGGTAAAAAGCCCTTCTAGGGCTTAATCAAGCCGCCGGTTTAGCCGGCGGTCATGACTGATAATACACAGAAAGACTAAATTATTTTAGCTTTCCTTTAGATTCATAAATAATTGCAATTATTATTACTATCAAAACAAGTAGTATCTGTTATAAATCTGTTATTTTTGTCTAAACCCCCCATGTGATATGAATAAATGATTTCATGCAAAATAATTTCTTCTGCCCGGTTGTGAATGCTATTGCAACGCTGCACCCATTCCATTTGACAGGTACGCTTCAATTCCTCGGTCACGTCCTCGGCAGTTTTCATCTGCTCCATGATGGTGTCTAACCGTCCCTGTGCCTGTTCGTTTAGGCCTGCAAGGTATGTCCATAACTCCCCCGTCAGTGTCAATGTGTTCAATCTGACTGGGTGGACTTCTCTTAAATATTCCCGGTGCAACCGTCCATGCTTTCCGATGGGGCGGTGCTCCTCCGGCAACTTCAAATCCGGGATGTAATAATCTCCGACAAGGATATAATCAATTCCGTTTTCTGTTATTCTTGGATTCAATTCGTTCATGTTCCTTACCTCCTGTGGAAGCAGGCTCGTCTGGTACTAACTCAATTACATCGGTAATCTCACAATTCAGCGTTTCGCAGATACGGGCTAATGTGTCATGCTGATGTGCTTTCCCTCTTTGCTCATGTTGGCAATCATATTCGTTGCCATACTGGCGGCAAGCCTTAAATCTTCTTTTCTCATATCACGCTCTAACAGTGTATGCCAGAGTGGTTTATAGCTGATGTGCATAGTGTTTTCCTGCCTTTCTCTCCACGCCGGGTCTTGCTTCCCTCATTATAGCACCTATCTTGTAATTACACAAATATTTCTTGACGGCTCGCCGGTTCCGTCTGGATTGTGCTTTTCCTTTCTTCATCTTGATTACATCTAATTAGCCATAAGCTGCTTCATGCCCTGAGATTTGGCACCGGGATTGTCGTTGCCGTACCCCTCCGGCAGATTGATTGCGCCCCAAATGCCGAGGCCAGCGCCCAGCTCCTCTTGCAGGGAATGATCCCCCCCTGCAAGAGGAGCTGGGCTATGTGGACGCCTATCTCTACATTATCCGCGAACGTCTCGGCGAGCGGCTACATGTGGAAAAGCAGATCGACGGATCGCTCCTGCAGATGCTCATTCCGCGCCTCATCCTCCAGCCCATTGTAGAAAATGCCGTCGAACACGATCTTGTTCCCAACCGCGGCGGCCGCCTGACCCTGCGCGCCTATCAGCAGGATGATGCGCTGATCATCGAGGCGGAGCACGACGGCAAGATCAGCATCGAAGGCCAGATGAAGCTCGAACGCCTTCTCAGGGCCCAGCCGGATCCAACCGGACGACACAGCGTGGGGCTCCGCAATGTACGAGAGCGGCTCTATCTGCTCTATGGCGACCGGGCCTTCTGGCTGCTCGCAGCGCTGATGGCGGCTTTGGGGGCGTCCATGGCGGTGGTCAACGCCGTCCACGCCCGGCAGGACGGCGAGATCTGGGTGATGGATTATACGCTGTTCATCTATGTCATCCTCGCGCCGATCCTGGCCGCGGTCTTCACGGCGCTCTTTATCGGCAATGAGCATTCCAGCGGCGCCATGCGCAACAAGCTCATCGCCGGGCACCGGCGCGGCTGCATCTATCTTGCAGATCTGCTGGTCAGCTGCTGCGGCGGGATCTGCCTGTGTCTGGCCTTCGCGCTGCCGCAGGCGGGCCTCGGGCTGCTGCTGAAGGGCGAGTGGAAGGCCGCACCGGCGGAGCTGGCCCTTTCTATCGGTCTGAGCTTCGCACTGATGATCGCCTTTACGGCGCTTTTCACGTTGATCGCCATGCTGTGCCAGAACAAGGCGCACACGACGGCGGGCTGCATCCTGCTGACCTTCGTGCTGCTGTTTGCCGGCGTCTATATCTCCTCCACGCTGGAAGAGCCGGAATATCTGGCAGCCTATTCCTACACCGAAAACGGCGTGACCGTGGAGGAGCCGGAGCAGAAGAACCCCTATTACATCTCCGGCGTGAAGCGTCAGGTCTATGAGTTCCTGCTCGATCTCACGCCCGGCGGGCAGGTCATCCAGATCAGCGAAATGGGCGCAAAAAAGCCCGCGATGCTCGCCGTGTATGACGGCCTCATCCTGCTGCTCGTGACCGGCCTCGGGCTGGTGCTCTTCCGGCGCGAGGATCTGAAATAACGCCGTCAGGATCTGCCCGACGGTACATCCCACAGCAAACATGAAAAGGAGAAACCTGAATATGAAATACAAAGCTTTTTTTGCCGCCCTGCTGGCGGCTGTTCTGATCGTTTCGCTCACAGCCTGCACCGGCACGGCCACGGTAGAGGTGACGCCGCCCGCGCAGACCGAAGCGCCTGCCGCACCCGCCGATCCCCAGCCCGCGCCCGCCGCGCAGCAGCCGCAGGAGCCGCAGAAGGATGAGACCGCCTGGACGCTGGACCCGGCCGGCCTGACCGACGCGTATATCGCCGAGACAATCATCCGCCTGCCGGAGCTCGCGCTGAGCGGCGAGGCTTTTACCTTCGATGCACCGAAGGACCTGACGTCCCGGCAGCTGTATCTGCTGTTCGCGGCCTGGGCGGAGCCCGGGGAACTGGCCGCCTGCTATGACAAGGACAAGGACGTCTACGTCTTTGACGCGGACATGATCCGCCGGACGCTGGACCGGTATCTGCAGGGGTATTCGCTGAATATTACCGAGTGCCCGCTCTATGACGCCGGGCGCGGCGCCGTCGTCACGCCGATGGCGGGCGGCTTCGGCGGAGACCTCATGGTGACGCTGGAGAGCAAGAGCTATGACGGCAATACCGCCGTCTTTACCGCGCTGCTCGCGGGCAGCGGGGAAAAGGAATACACGGTCGAATTCTACAACGGCGGCTTCCGCTATCTGTCGGTCCGGCAGCTGCGCGCAGAGGCGGCGCGGACGGCGGTCGGCAGCCTGATGCTGGACGGCGTTTCGTATGACGCCTACGCCGATATCAGCGAGCAGGAGATCTGCTTCTGGGACGCCGCCTCCGGCGGCCGTCTGCTCGCCGCGGCCCGCTATCCCGAGATGCTGGCCGGGGCGAAGGAGGCCCTTACCGGCTGTGACCTCACCGACCTCGACGCCGACGGCTGCAGCGACCTGTCCGTCGAATTCTCCTTCCCGGACGGCAGCTCTGCCAGCCTGCTCTGGTTCTATTCCGGCGGCGGCTTCGTCTACAACGCGGAATTTTCCATCCTCCCCGGCGAGCAGAACGCGGCAGGAGAAGATTAAACGAAAAACAGCAAGGAACGTCGAGAGAAAATTTCTCCGATGCGGTAACATGCACCGGGTAAGGAGTTGAGGCGTGTGAAGGAACAGATCCTCGCGGTCCAGCGGATGCAGGACTACATCGAAAAGAACAAAACGGAGGAGATCTGCCTGTCCGATCTTGCGCGGGCATCGCTGTTTTCTCCGTGGTATGCCTACCGGCTGTTCCGGGCCGCGCTGGGGCTGACACCGGCGGAGTATATCCGCAAATACCGCCTCACCCAGGCGGCCAGGCAGCTCCTGGGCGGCAGGGTCCGGGTCATCGACGCAGCCTATGACGCGGGCTTTTCCAACGTGGATACCTTCACGCGGGCGTTTTACCGGGAGTTCGGGCTGCATCCGAGCGATTACATGCGAGATCCCGTCCCGATCCCGTTCTTCATTCCTTACGGCGCAAAATATCGTGAACTGAGAAAGGAGAACATCGACGTGTCCAACATTCAACCGATCTTCATACAGGTCATCCGCAAGCCGGAGCGCCTGTGCATCATCAAGCGCGGCAAGTCCGCGGAGGATTACTTCCCCTACTGCGAGGAGGTCAGCTGCGACGTCTGGGGCCTGCTCATGAGCATGCCGGCCCTCTGCGGCGAGCCGATAGCCATGTGGCTGCCGGAGAAGTACAAGAAGTCCGGTACCTCCACCTATGTGCAGGGCGTGGAGGTCGGGATCGACGATACAGGGGTCGTCCCCGAAGGGTTCGATACCATCCATCTGCCGGAAGCCGAATATCTGATGTTCCAGGGTCCGGCGTTCCGCGAGGAGGAATACTGCGAGGCCATCCGCACCGTCCAGGCTGCGATGGACCGCTATGACCCCTCCGTCATCGGCTATCGCTGGGACGATGAAAATCCCCGCATCCAGCTCGAGCCCCGCGGCGCGCGCGGCTATATCGAGCTGCGGGCCGTCAGGAGGATCTCGGAATGAGTGAGGCGATCTTTGCCGAAGGCCTGACGAAGGTCTACGGCGGCCGGCCGGCGGTCGACCATCTGGACCTCTCGGTAAAAAGCGGCACGGTCTTCGGTCTGCTCGGCGCGAACGGCGCGGGGAAGAGCACCACGATCGAATGCCTGCTCGGCACAAAGCAGGCGGACGCGGGGACGGTGCGACTGCTGGGGCAGGATCCGAAGAAAAAACGCCGCGCGCTGTTCGAGCGCATCGGCGTGCAGTTTCAGGCGGGCGACTATCAGAAAGAGATCAGGGTCTCCGAGCTCTGCGAGGAAACGGCCAGCCTCTACCGCAGCCCCGCCGACTGGCGGAAGCTTTGCAGCCAGTTCGGCATCGGGGACAAGGCCGGCGCGGCGGTCAAGAGTCTTTCGGGCGGCGAGCGTCAGCGGCTGTTCATCGTGCTGGCGCTGCTCCCGCAGCCGGAGCTGGTGTTTCTCGACGAGCTGACCACCGGCCTTGACGCGAAGGCCCGCCGCAGCGTCTGGAAAACGCTCGAGCACTTAAAAGAGCAGGGCCTCACGATCTTCCTGACCTCGCACTTCATGGATGAGGTCGAGGCGCTCTGCGATGAGATCTGCATTCTGAAACAGGGTGCGCCCGTGTTCCGCGGGACCGTGGCCGAGGCAAAACGGCAGTGCGGCTGCGAACGCTTTGAGGACGCCTATCTGCGGCTGGCGGAAGAGGAGGCGGACGCATGAAACGCTTTTTCACCTTTCTGAGGACGGAGCTGAAGCTCAGCCTGCGGGATATGAATATGCCGATCTTCGCCGTCATCATGCCGCTGGTCATCTTCCTCATCCTCGGCATCATTTACGGCGCAAAGCCCGCCTATGACGGCGCGGACTATACATTCATGGAGCAGTCTTTCGGAGCTGTCAGCGCAGTTGCCATTTGTGCAAGCGGACTTATGGGCCTGCCACTGGCAGTATCAGGCTTGCGAGAAATGAAGATTCTCAAACGGCTGCGTGTTACGCCGGTCAGCCCGGTATTCGTTCTGGGCGTTGAGCTGTCCATGTATATCGTCTACTGTGCTGTGTCTCTTGCGACACTGTCAGTTGCGGCGCTTTTGTGGGGTGTGCGGCTACATGGATCACTTCTCGCTTTCCTCGGAAGCTGGGCACTTACCATGCTCTCAACGCAATCCATTGGTATGCTGGCAGGCGGCGTGGCAAAGGACACCAAGCAGGCGAGCGTCATCGCCTCCATCCTCTATTTCCCCATGCTCGTCTGCTCCGGTACGACCCTCCCCATCGAGGTCATGCCGAGGGCCATGCAGAAGATCGTCAGCGTCTTTCCGCTGACGCAGGGCATCACGATGATGAAAAACGCGTTTCTTGGCGCCGGGATGGGCAGCATCCTGCCCCCAATCTGCGTCATGCTCGCCCTGACCGCCCTCTGCACCCTCCTCTCCCTCCGCTTCTTCCGCTGGGAATAACGCAACCCCCCGCCGGCCCATCGGCGGGGGTTCCCTGTGTTTATCCAAGGAAATTTTAGAAAGATTTTTCCAAGAAACTGCTGCGCGGCGAGGGCACGGCGGAGGACGCCGCCCGCCGGATCCAGTCCCGCGCCAGCCTGTACATGACCGAGCAATACGGCTGACAAGACAAAAAGCGCCCCGCCGGTCCCGGCGGGGCGTTTGGTTTACTGTCTGGACTTCATCAGCGCGCGCATTCTGGCGGCGTGGTCGAGCTGGCGCTTACGCATGCGGAGGGACTTGGGGGTGACCTCCAGCAGCTCGTCGTCGGCGAGGTATTCCATGCACTGCTCGAGCGAGAGGACGACCGGCGGGACGAGGCGGATGGCCGCGTCGGAACCGGCGGCACGCATGTTGGTCAGCTGCTTCTTCTTGCAGACGTTGACGGCCATGTCCTCATTGCGGTTGCACTGGCCGACGATCATACCGGCGTAGACCTCGACGCCCGGCCCGATGAACATCGAGCCGCGGTCCTGCACGCCGCCGATGCCGTAGGCAGTGGTCTCGCCGGTCTCGAACGCGACGAGCGAGCCGGTCAGGCGGCGGGAGATCTCGCCCTTGACGGGCGCGTAGCTGTCGAGCGTGGAGGCCATGATGCCTTCGCCGCGGGTGTCGGTGAGGAATTCGTTGCGGTAGCCGAACAGGCCTCTGGTCGGGACCAGGAATTCCAGCCGCATGCGGCTGCCGATCGGGGTCATGGAGACCAGATCGCCCTTGCGCTGGGAGATCTTGTCGATGACGGAGCCGACGGAGGTCTCCGGCACGTCGGCGATCATGCGCTCGATCGGCTCGCAGAGCTTGCCGTCGACGGTCTTGTTCAGCACGTGCGGTGTGGAGACCTGGAACTCATAGCCCTCGCGGCGCATGGTCTCGATGAGGATGGACAGGTGCATCTCGCCGCGGCCCGCGACATTGAACGAGTCGGTGCCCATCTCGGTCACGTGCAGCGAAACGTCCTTCAGAAGCTCCCGCTGCAGACGGTCGCGCAGGTTGCGGGAGGTGACGTATTTGCCCTCGCGGCCGGCGAACGGGGAATCGTTGACGGAGAAGGTCATCTCAATCGTCGGGTCGGAGATCTTGACGAACGGCAGCGGCTCGATGGTCTCGAGATCGCAGAGTGTGCGGCCGATGGTGATGTCGGAAATGCCGGAGAAGGCGACGATCTCGCCCGCGGAGGCCTGCTGGATGGGGCTGCGGCCGAGGCCGGTGAACTCATACAGCGCGACGACCTTTTCCTTCTTCTTGATGGACGGATCGTGGTAGTCGCAGACGATGACCTCCTGATTCTGGTGGACCGTACCGCGCTCGATGCGGCCGATGCCCATGCGGCCGACGAACTCGTTGTAGTCGATGGAGGAGACGAGCACCTGCAGCGGGCCGTTTTCGTCGCCCTTGGGAGGATCGATGTAGTTGACGATCGTCTCGAACAGCGGGACAAGGTCGGTGCCCTTCTCGTCGGGGCCGTAGGAGGACGTGCCCTCGCGGGCCGAACAGAAGATGGTGGGGGAGTCGAACTGCTCCTCCGTGGCGTTGAGGTCGAGCAGCAGCTCGAGCACCTCGTCCATGACCTCGTGCACGCGGGCGTCGGGCCGGTCGATCTTGTTGACGACGACGATGACCTTGTGGCCGAGCTCGAGCGCCTTCTGCAGCACGAACCGCGTCTGGGGCATGGGACCCTCAGCCGCATCGACGAGCAGCAGAACGCCGTCGACCATCTTCAGAATGCGCTCGACCTCGCCGGAGAAATCGGCGTGGCCCGGGGTGTCGACGATGTTGATCTTATAATCTTTATAGTGGACGGCCGTGTTCTTGGCCAGGATCGTGATGCCGCGCTCGCGCTCGAGATCGCCCGAGTCCATCACGCGGTCCACGACGGCCTGATTCTCGCGGTAAACGCCGCCCTGCTTCAGCATCTGGTCGACCAGCGTGGTCTTGCCGTGGTCGACGTGCGCGATGATTGCAATGTTACGAATTTTGTCCTGCGTCATAATGGCGCCCCTTCCTTCTGAACCGTAAAAATCTCACAAACAAGAATTTTAACACAGTCATCCGGGAAATACAAGATTTTTCTGGAACAAAATCGTGAAAAATCACAATTTTTACGGGAAGCTTTTTGTGAAAGCGCACGATCCGCCGCCGCGGGGCATACAATGGGGCGAAGGAGGGAGATCCCATGCAGCCACTTACGGAAAAACAGACGCAGCGGGTCTGGAGCCGCGTGATGAGCGCGCAGGCCGCGCCCGCCGCGGCTTTGGAGAATCCGGCCCCCGCCGCACAGGCGCAGAGCGAAACGCTGACGCCGGAAAAACTGCTTTCTCTGATCGACGGCGAACGCGCCGACAGCGCCCTGTATGCCCATCTGGCCGCCCGGATGAAGGGCCGGGCGCAGGCAATGCTGCGCGCCATCGCGCAGCAGGAGGCCTGCCACGCGAAAAAGCTCGCCGCCGTCTATTTTCTCATCACCGGAAAAAAGGCCTGCCCCGGCAGGCCGGAGCGCCCCTGCGTCACCTGCATCAACGAAACGCTCCGCCAGCAGTACACCGCGGAGCACGCCGCGCATGAGGCCTACGCCGCGCTCGCCGAGAATGCCGGGACGCACCGGTGCATGCTGCTGCGCATGGCGCAGGAGGAATGCGAGCACGCGCAGCTGATCCTCTGCATCCTGCAGAACTGTCTGTAAAAAATTTTTTTCTCCTGTCTGCAACATTTTCCCCGCCCGGATTGTTTACAGGGCAGAACGGCAAGTGAGCCGGTCAAAAAACCACCGGCGGCGCGAAGAAAACGCCGCACACAAAAGCAAAAACAGGAGGAAATTTATCATGAAAAAGTATCTTGCACTCGTCTTGTCCGCATTTCTGCTGCTGGCCTTCGCGGCCTGCGCCAAGCAGCCGCAGCCGGCGATCAGCACCGACACGCAGCAGATCCCGAACCCCTGGACCGACTATGCATCGCTGGACGAAGCGGAAGCCGCCGCGGGCTTTGACCTCGATATCCCCGATGCCGTGGACGGCTGCAGCGAAAAGCAGTTCCGCGCGATGGACGCGGACGGGGACAAAATGATCGAGGTGATCTACGCGTCCGGTGAGGATGAGATCGCCCGCGTCCGCAAGGCCCCCGGCGCCGAAGACATCAGCGGCGACTACAACGCCTACGCCGAGCAGACAGAGCTGACGAGCGGGGACGCAGCCGTCACCATGAAGGGCGCGGACGGCCTCGTGCAGCTTGCAATCTGGCAGGCGGGCGGTTATACTTATTCCGTATCCGTGGAAAACGGCCTGACCGCCGACGCGATGGCGGAGCTGGTCGCCCAGGTCCGGTAAAAGAAAAATCAGAACAGGCCGCGCCGGGAAACCCGGCGCGGCCATGGGGAGTATGTACGATGGAATTGTGTCTCAGGCCGGGCGGATGGCTGTCCGTGCTGGCGCGGCTGTTTGCCGCAAGTGAAAAAACGTCTTCGCAGAGCCGCGCGCAGGCGCGGCCAGAGGTCAACGCCCGCGCGGAAAAGCTGCTGGACGCCTACGGCGATCTGCTGCTGCGCTACGCGTATTCGTACCTGCACAACATGGCCGACGCCGAGGAGGTCCTGCAGGATACGCTGGTGCAGTTTCTGAAGACCGCGCCGGTGTTTTTGAACAAAGCCCACGAAAAAGCGTGGCTGCTGCGCGTGGCGGCGAACCTCAGCAAGAACCGCCTGTCCTACAACAAGCTCCGGCAGACGGACGAGCTCAACGAAGAGCTGACCGCCGAAGGGCGGGAGGATCTGTCCTTCGTCTGGGACGCGGTCCGGCAGCTGCCGGTGCAGTACCGTGAGGCGGTGCACCTGTTTTATTACGAGGGTCTGAGCACCCGGCAGATCGCCACCGTGTTGGGCCGGAGCGAAGCGACGATCCGTTCCGACCTGCACCGGGGCCGGGAGCAGCTGAAGCGGATCCTGAAGGAGGCGTACGACTTTGAAGTATGACGAGCTCATGGATAAGATCGAAGTGACCGATGCGATGCGCGCGCGCATCCTGCGGAACGTATCGGCCGCAGCGCCGAAAAAGACGCCTGTCCGGCGCTATGCGCTGCTCGCGGCCTGTCTGGCCGTGGTTCTGCTCGGCGCGGTCTGCGTGCCGAAGCTGATGGATCCCGCGCCGCAGGGCGAGCAGGTGACGATCACCAACGGCATGGTCGAGGTCGCGGATGCCGCGGCGCTCGCGGACGCGGTCGGCTTCCCGGCGGCGGAGGC